>VAWR01000107.1 GCA_005885245.1 Actinomycetota bacterium
GGCGGTTCAGACGTTACGGCGACTGGGCGGGCCTCGCGTTCTGGCTCTACCTGACCCGCGACTGGGTCGAGGACGACTTGCCTGTCTAGCTAGTGTCCGCCGCGGAGCGGCCGGGGCCGGTGCCCCAACTGGTCTTCAAAACCAGTACGGCGTCGTAGCCCGACGCTAGGCAGGTTCGACTCCTGTGCCGCTCCGTTTCACGCCGCAAAGTCCGGCTGCGGCCTTTCGGCCTTCGCCATGATCACTTTGCGGCGGACTGTATCCCCGGGGAACGTTTGCGGCCGCATCCGGCAAAGCCGGACGAGGCGGCGTCGGCATTCCGTCTGGCTCCTGCGGAATACCGAAGATCCTCGGCGCCTTTGCCCTACGCCCGTTCGCTCACGTAGGTCATGTAAGGATCCCCGACGATCGCCGCTTCCTCCCGCATCCCGATCTTCTCAGCGACGCGGCGCGACGCGAGGTGGTCGGGGTGGATCAGCGCGACCAGCCGCGTCTGCGCAAAGCGCGCGAATGCGAGGTCGCGAACGCCGGCCGCTGCCTCCGTAGCGATGCCCCGGTTCCACGACGTCTTCTTCGTGTGCCAGCCGATCTCCGTCGTCGAAGCGCCTTCGAGTACGAGCGGCCTGATCCCGCAGTACCCGAGAAATTCCGAGGTCGGGCGAGACTCGACCAGCCAGAAGCCGAACCCAGGTTCCTCGTACAGGGAAAGGTTCCGACCGATCCACGCCCACGCTTCGTCTCGCGTTCTGGGGCCAGGGTAGAACCGCATCTGCTCCTCGTCCGCCACCATCGCGGCGAGTTCGTCGAGGTCGTCGCGCTGGAACTCGCGCAGCTTCAAGCGCCGAGTTTCGAGGATCGCCGTCATCTTCACAGCCATTGGTACGAGACCCACGAGCGCTGCAAGAAAACGCGCACCACTCTCCCTCCACCGACGACGAGAGTCTAGGTACTCAATGGGACTGCGTGATGCGAGCGAGCTGCGCCCGGTGGCCGGGCGCAGCTCTCGAGCTCTTACCGAGCTAGGCTCGCGCGAGGTTGCTGAAGGCCATCAGGTAACCCGGCGCCGTCTGACTGCGCGGGATCAGCACCCGAATCCTCGCTCCACCGAGTCGCGCCCGGAACACGGCGCGAGACACGACGGTCGGCGAGGCGGCCAGAGCGCGCGTGAAGAACACGCGCCGGACGCTGGTCCAGTGGTGTCTCTTCAGGCTCCAGCGCTGCAGCAGGCCGTACCTACCAACGAACGACCGCGCTGCCACGACCCGCACCAGGAAGCGGTGCGCAGCGATGCGAGTCAGCTGCAGACGTGGCCGCACCTGTACCGAGACGGCATTGCTGGTCGTCTGGCCGGCCGATGCCCTGTACAGCGTGTGGATCAACGGACGGACCTCCAGACTGAACGATCCGTTAGCGGCCGTCTGCACGGTCGAGACCGTTTGCACCTGAACGCCGCCGAGCGACGGCAGGCGATGCTCGACGATCGTCACCGACTCACCAGCCTGGCCGTTCGCAACGGAGCCACTGAGCGTCACCGTGCCGCCGTACACGATGGTCGACTGGCTGGTGTCGAGCGCCAGCGACTTCGGCGTCTTCGCAGCGACAACTGCGGTCGCCAACGACGTTGCATTGCTCGCGCCTGCGCTGTTCGACGCGCGGACACGAACGCGCAAGCGGTTTCCGACATCCACCGACGTCAGCGTGTAGGTCTTGCTGGTTGCGCCGATGATGTTCGAACAGTTATTGCCGTTGGAATCGCATCGCCACCACTGATAGGCGAACGTCAACGGCTGCGTGCCTGACCACGTGCCAGGATCAGCTGTCAGCAGCTCGCCCTGCTTGGCGACACCAGCGATTGTCGGCCGGACCGTGTTCTGCGGTCGTGTGGTTGCCGCAGCCGCCGATCCAGCGCCGACCAGCATGAGCATCACGAGAACGATTAAGCGGTTTTGCATTTGAGATACCTCCTCCTCCACGGTTGCTTTCGGGAGGTTCGCTCTCTTGGTTACCCCGCGATTTGCAGGGCAAATCGTCAGGATTCGGTGAGGAACGTGAGCATCGTGTTAGTGACGCTTGCCACCTGGACGGTCGTACCCGGCTCGGCTGCGAAACCGTTGCTCCCTTAACACCACGTGTTCCTAGCGAGGGAGGTTTTCGAGCGTGGCGATCCAGCGGACGGGCCTGGACGTTCGGCGGCACGGCGCATCGTTTACGCCAACGGCAGATGCGCGCGCAAAGGCACGAGCGGGGTCGGGCTGGTACGCGCTGCTCGCCCGCACAGGATTGGTCGCGAAGGGCCTGTCGTTCGGAATCGTCGGCTTTCTCGCCGCCAAGCTCGCCGTCGGACACGGCGGCAAGGCCACGAGCCGCGAGGGAGCGCTGCAGACGATCGCGCACCATTCCTACGGCAAGGTCCTGTTGATCCTGCTCGCCTGCGGATTCGCCGCCTACGCTCTCTGGCGTTTCGTGCAGGCCCTGGTGGAGCACGAGGATCCCGGCGACGGCGCGAAGGGTGACGTGAAGAAGTGGGGTAAGCGAGCCGGCTACGTCGGCCGTGGTCTCATCTACGCCGGGCTGTCGGTTTCTGCGGTGAAGATCCTCGTCGGCTCAGGGCAGAGCTCGCAGAACCACAGGGCACACAAGACGGCCGCCGTCATCCTCTCCTGGCCCGCAGGCACGTGGATCGTGGGCGCAATCGGCGTGTTGATCCTCGGTGCCGGACTCTGGAATCTCTACCGGGGCCTCAGCCGGACGTTCGAGGACCGCTGGCGCAGCGGCGAGATGAGCCACACCGCTCGGACGTGGGGAGGTCGCGTGGGGGTGCTCGGCCACCTCGCGCGCGCCGTCGTCTTCTCGTTGATCGGGATCTTCGTGGTCAAGGCGGCACTCGACTACAACCCGCGAGACGCGATCGGCATCGACGGTGCGTTGCAGAAGCTCGCCCACGCAAGCTACGGGCCGTACCTCCTCGGCGTGACCGCAGTCGGGCTCGTGTGTTACGGGATTTTCTGCCTGGTCGACGCGCGCTACCGCGACGTTTCGGCCGCCTGATCAGAGGCTCGATCGCGTTTCGGACACATGGTTCCAGCGTCCATCGATGACCGAATCGTCGAGTGGGCCGCAGCGCATCGCTATGGCCCGCTGGACGGCTTCTTCGTCGCGCTGGGCACGGTCGAGAAGCTCGGCCTGATCTGGGCCGTGATGGCCTTCGTGCTCGGTCTGCTCATGCGTCGTGGCCTGAGGAACGCAGGTGTGTTGGCCCTCGCGACACTGCTGACGACCTTCGCTGCCGACAGCGTCTCGTTCGGCGTCAAAGATCTGGTCAACCGCACGCGGCCGGCCGATGCGCACGCTCAGATCCATCCGCTCTACGTCGTGCACTCGAGCTCGTTCCCCGCAGGGCACGCGGCTACGGCGTTCGCGGGCGCAACGCTGCTCTCGTACTTCGCGCCGCGCCTGACACCCCTGTTCGTGGTGCTCGCCGCAGCGATCGGTTTCTCCCGCGTCTACGTCGGCGTCCACTACCCGACGGACGTTCTGGCGGGCGCTGCGATCGGCGTGCTGGTCGGGGCCGCCGCAATCGGCGTACTGCTCTTGATTGAGAAGAAGGTGCCCCACTGGACTCCTGGCAGCTCCGGCCGCTGGCGGCCGGCTCCGGGCTAGCGTCGACGCCCGCTCGCAGCCGGGTCACGAGGACGAGCAAGTTTCGGTGGCAGCGCGGGTCTTCTCTGAGCGGAGCCCGGCGCGCTCTGACTGTGGTGGCCGGCCACCGCCGGCACGGGCAGCGTCGGGCTCCTCTGCGAGCCTCGGCGCTCAGCCGGTGAAGCGACCGATGAAGATCGTGACCTGGACGCCGCCGGGAATGCTCGCTGCGGCGCGAGGCTGCTGTTCGACGACGAGGCCGTCCTTGCTCTGGTTGCTCGTCGGCCTGTTGAGCACGGCCACCTTGAAGCCTGCGTTCCGGAGGGTCTGCGCCGCGGCGGCTTGATCCTGGCCGCCGACGTTCGGGACCGTCGTGGCCGGCTGTGGATTCGGTCCAGCCGAGACCCTGACGCGCACGCGGGAGCCCTTGCGCAGCGTCGTCCCTGCAGCCGGAGACTGACCGACCACCCGGTTGGCAGGCTGGCTCGAGGTCACGTAGACCACCGTCGGGCGGAGACCGAGGACGTTGAGCCGACGAAGCGCCGGGGTCTGCGCGAGCGCGACGACGCGTGGAATCCGAACTGGACCCGCAGTCGGGGTCGTGACCGTCGGCGAAGGCGAGGTCGTCGTCGTGGACGTCGCCGTGGTGGTCTTCGGCGTCGATGAGGTCCCCGTCGAGACGTTGACCGTCACCTTCGCTCCCCTGTCCACTTCCTTGCCGGCCGGCGGCTTCTGAGCGACGACGATTCCGGCCGGCTTGTTCGACGGGACGTTCTGCAGGACCGGCTTGAGCCGGAGCTTCGTCAGCGCCGCGACCGCGTCGCCCTGCGTCTTGCCCACGATCCTCGGGACGAGGACCGGCTTCGCGCCGCTCGAGACACTGAGCATGACGGTCGTTCCGGTCACTGCCGTCACGCCGGCGACCGGCTCCTGGTCGACGACGATGCCCTTCGGCCGCGAGGAGGCGACACGCTTGATCTCCGTCTTGAAGCCTGCGGCGGTCAGTTGCGTCTGCGCCTGCCCGAGCGGCAAGCCGGTCACGTCGGGGACGGAGTGCCTGCCACTGGAGATGAAGATCGTGACGGTCTGGCCCTTGCCGAGCTGCGTCCCTGGCCCCGGCTTCTCGCCGAAGACGACGTTGGGTGGCCGATCACTTGCGCCCGTGTGCGGCGAGACATCGAGCCCGCGGTCGTGGATGCGCGCTGCCGCCGCGTCCTCGCGAAGCCCGATCACATTCGGGACTGTCGCCTTGTCGTTGTCCCGACTGAGGAAGTACCAGGCCAGCAGGCCGCCGATCACGAGCAGCAAAAGCAGGAGCAACCACAGCCACCAGTAGCGCTCCGGCGGCGGCCCGCCCGGTTCCACGATCTCCTCCTCGGCGACCGCCGCGGAGGGAGCGAGTCGGCGGATCATGTCGTCGATACGCGCCGCGCGTCCGCGCCGGCCGCGTGCTCGCTCGACCCAGCTCAGCCAGGCGGCCTGCTGGTCCGCGGGCAGGGAGAAGAAACGATCGCCCGCCTCGGGGACGTGATCGAGCGCGGCCGCGACATCCGCGGGGAGCTCTCGACGTGTGGCCATCCGGACTGTGTTGCCCCTTCGGAAACGTTTGCAACTTGAGACCGAGGGCTGACGCGAACCCGACGGCGGCAGAATTTCGCATCAACCCTCTACCCGTCGACGAGCAGGCCCTGCAAGGGGCCGAGCACACGGCGTGTTCGCCGCGAGACACCGGGGAGTAGACAGAGGCGATGGGTCGGTGGCTGCCCCGCTGCCCGCCGCTCGTACTGTTCTTCGGCGATCGGCTTCCAGAGCTCGTCCACCACTCGCACCGGATCGCCGGCCACAGCCGCCTCCGGCTGTTCCAGGTGCTCCGACCACAGCCGTAGCCGCGTAGTCCGGGCCAGGTCCTCATCGCAGGTGACGACGTTCAGCTCGGTGTCGTTGAAGAGCGAGTGCTCGTTCAGGTTCGCGGAGCCGAGCGTGAGCCAGCGATCGTCGACGATCCCGATCTTGGCGTGCACGTAGACGGGGCACGGGCCGAGCTCGCCGAGGGCACGCAGCGTGCAGGCGAGCACGCGACCCGCTCCATCGTCGCGCTCGATCAGGTCGGCGAGCTGACCGCGCGTGTCGTCGCCGCCGTCGTTCGGATCGGCCGGCAGGACGAGCACGAGCCGGAAGTCGTCCGAGGGTGGACGCACGACCTTGTCGCGGAGGATCTGGGCGATCTCGCTCGACCAGAAAAACTGGTTCTCGAGGTAAACGAGCCTCTGCGCCGAACGGAGCGCGCGCGTATAGGCCTCGAGGATCCGGAAGTCACCTGGAAGCGACTCGTACACGTGCTCCGGCACGGTGCGGACGGCCTGTACCTCGACCTCGCCCGCCCGCCGTTGCCGCTTGGGCGGCGGCAGATCCTTGCCCGTGACGTCGTGCCAGCGCAGCCGGAAGTGTTGTGCAACGTCTCCGACCACCGGCCCGCGCAGCAGGCAGGCCGCGTCGTGCCAGCCCACCGTCCCGCGGGCTTCGTGCGCCTGCGTGTCGTAGCGGTCGCCTGCGTAGGTCGTCAGGTCGATGCCGCCGACGAACGCGACGCGGTCGTCGATGACGGCGACCTTTTCGTGATGACAGTGCATCGGCCGCTCGAGCTGGTCGCGCGCGACCTGGATCTTCGTGCCGAAGGTCAACGCATGGCTGACGCCCTCGACGTCGTCCCGGTCGGGACGGAACAGGGGCAGGGGCGAGCCGGCCCAGAGGAGCACACGCACGGGAATACGTTCCGCCAGCTCGGCCAGAAGCGTCCGCAGCTCCACTCGTACGGGGTCGCGTGCCAGGGCGAAGTACGGGGAGACGAACCAGCCGGCCAGGTGAACGTGCGACCGCGCCTTGCGAAGCTCCGCGGCGAGTCGCGGCAAGGCCTCGGCGCCGTCGATGAGCATCTCGAGCGAGCAGCCGCTGCGGGGCGGCGGGTCGCCGGCGGCCCAGAGCTCGCCGCCGGGCGGTTCGAGCGCTCGCTCCCAGCCGATCCTGCGCAGGCGCCGGCTGTGGTGCGAGCGCACGAACCACTGGAGGGTGTTGCCGAGAAGCTTGTCGAATGCGAGGAGCGGATCGGTCACAGGCACACTTCCTGCCCGTGCTCGCCACTCCGCCAACCCCCCTGATCTGCCTGGATCCCGGACACGGCACCTTGCCGGCCGTCGGCCGTCAGACCGAGCCGATCGGACCCGGCTCCTCCCAGCGGAAGATCAAGGACGGCGGCGGAGCGCCGGGCGAGGCGCCGGTCGCGCTCGCGATCGCGCTCAAGACTCGCGCGCTCCTCGAGCGCGGCGGCTACCGGGTCGCGATGACGCGCACGGGCACGACGTACGCAGGCGGGAACATCGCTCGCGCCCGTTTCTGCAACGTCCGCCACGCGGCGCTCATGGTGCGCATCCACGCCGACGGCGCGCAGGACCGGTCGTTGCACGGCGTCAAGACCTTGTTCCCTGCCTTGCGCCGCGGCTGGACGGACGACATCTACGCTCAGAGCCTGCGGGCCGCACGGAAGGTGCAGACCGCAGTGGTCCGGCAAACGGGCGCGCTGAATCTCGGCCTGATTCCCCGATCCGACCTCACCGGCTTCAACTGGGCCAACGTCCCCGCCGTGCTCGTGGAGACGGGGTTCATGACGAACTCCGCCGAGGCGCGGCTGTTACGAACGAGCGCCTATCAGCTGAAGGTCGCGCGAGGGATCACGGCGGGCGCCGAGGCGTTCGTCGGCCAGCGCTAGTCAAGAGGTTTAGCTGCAGTCCGCGCAGGCGCCGGTGAGCACGACCTCGTGCTCCTCGACCGAGTAGCCCAGCCCGCCGGCGAGTCGGTCGATCGCGCGCTCGAGCCGCGGATCGGTGAACGCCTCCACCTTCCCGCAGTCGCGGCACACGAGATGATGGTGATGGTCGCCGTCGACCGGCGCGGGCTCGAAGCGTGAGATCCCGTCACCGGCATCGACGCGCTTCACCAGCCTGAGTTCGACGAGCACTTCCAGGGCCCGATACACCGATGCGATGCCGACCGGCCGACGCGCCCGCCTGAGGTCGTCGAAGATCTCCTGCGCGCTCAGGCAGCAGTTCTGCTTTCCGAGCAGCTCGACCACCGCGCTGCGCGCGCCGCCCCGGCGATAACCCGCGACGGCCAGTGAGTCCAGCGCGTCCTTACTCCATGCCTTTCCCCTCGAAGCCATGCACGCAGTGTATCCTCCGCCCAATGGTTTCGAGAATTGTTCTCATTATCGTGGCGGCCACGGTGCTTGGGGGCTGCGGTAGCACCACCGGTGGCTCGGGTGGGAAGCGGACGGTCGTGGCCGCTTTCTATCCTCTCGCGTACGCCGCCGAGCGGATCGGCGGCCCCGGCTTCGACGTCGTCAACCTCACGCCGCCTGGTGCGGAGCCCCACGACCTCGAGTTGACGCCGCAAGAGGTCGCCCGCGTCGAAAGCGCCGAGGTCGTCCTCTACCTGAGCCACGGTTTTCAGCCTGCGGTCAGCAAGGCAGTCGCGCAGGCACGAGGAAGGCGCATCGACGTCCTGGCCGGGCTGCCTCTTCGTCGCAGCGACGAACAGGGTCTCAGCGCCGATCCTCATGTCTGGCTCGACCCTCCGCTCTTTGCGCGGATCATCCGCAGGATCGGTGCCACTCTCCACCGTCCCGTCGCCGGCCTGGTCGCGGACCTGGGGCAGGTCGACCGCGAGTATCGCGCGGGTCTGCGCAACTGTGCGCGCCGCGAGATCGTGACGAGCCATGCGGCCTTCGGCTACCTCGGAAAGCGCTACGGACTGACCCAGGTCGCAATCACGGGCCTCACGCCCGAATCCGAACCCTCGCCGCGGCAACTCGCGCACGTCGTCGACGTCGTCCGTCGCACGCACGCGACGACAGTGTTCTTCGAGACGCTCGTTTCTTCGCGCCTTGCGGACACGGTGGCCCGCGAGGTCGGCGCGAAGACCGCCGTGCTCGACCCAATCGAAGGGTTGACGCCCACCGAACAGAAACGAGGCGACAACTACCTGACGCTGATGCGGCGCAATCTCGCCGCACTGCGGCAGGCTCTCGGATGCCGCTAGCGCTTCGACTCGACGACACGTCGTTTTCCTACGGTCACGGGCCCCCGGTCCTGCGCGACGTCGACTTCGAGGTCGACCGGGGGGAGTTCGTGGCGATCGCGGGCCCGAACGGTGGCGGCAAGACGACGCTGGTCAGGCTCGTCGTACGGCTCGAGGAACCGACATCAGGACGCGTCGAGGTTTTCACTCGCAAGATCGGGTACCTGCCGCAGCGCGCGCAGGCCGGCATCGACGCCCCGCTGACGGTACGCGAGCTCGTCACCGCCGGGCGCGCCTCGCGCACGCGACTGTTCGGCCCCCTTGCCGGCGCCGACCGTGAAGCGGTGCGCCAGTCGATCGACCGGGTCGATCTCACCCCGCAGGCCGACCGTCGGTTGGCGACTCTGTCCGGCGGCCAGCAGCAGCGGGCGTTCATCGCCAAGGCGCTCGCGGCGGAGCCCGAGCTGCTCGTGCTCGACGAGCCTACGACCGGCGTCGACGTCGAGGCCCAGGACGCAATCGCCGCCTTGCTGCAGCGACTACGGGACGAGCTCGGCATGACCGTCCTGTACGTCTCGCACGAGTTCGGCGCGGTCGAGCGGTTCGTCGAGCGACTCGTCCTGGTTCGGGGCGGCATCGTGTTCGACGGGCCCCCATCTGCCCTGCCCGGTGTCTGGCACGACCCGTCGCACACGCATGCTTGACCTCGAGTTCATGCGACTGGCGTTCGGCGCGGGCATCGTCGTCGGACTGCTTGCGCCCGCGGTCGGATTCTTCCTCGTCCAGCGCCGGCTGAGCCTGGTCGGAGACGGCATCGGCCACGTGGCGTTCGCGGGGGTGGCGCTCGGCTATCTCCTCAACCTGCCGCTCGTCCTCACGGCGCTCGCCGTCTCCGTGGCCGGCGGACTCTCGATCGAGTGGATCCGGGCCCGGCGCAGAACCGCCGGCGACCAGGCCCTCGCGCTCGTGTTCTACACCGGCATCGCCGGCGGAGTCGTGCTCGTGTCGGCGGCCGGCGCGCTCAACGTCAACCTCTTCCAGTTCCTCTTCGGCTCGATCCTGACCGTGACGCGAGGCGACCTCGCCGTGATCGCGGCGCTCGGAGCCTGCGCACTCGTCCTGGTTGCGCTGCTCTACCGCCCGCTGGTCGCCGTCGTGGTCGACGAGGAGGGCGCTCGAGTTGCCGGGCTCCCCGTCGCATTGCTCAATTCCCTCACGGTCGCGCTCGCGGCCGTGACGATCGCCCTCTCGATGCGCATCGTCGGGATCCTGCTGATCGCGGCCCTGATGGTCCTGCCGGTGATCGCCGCGTCACGAATCGCCTGGAGCATGCGGTCGACGATCGTGCTCGGGATGGGAATCGGTCTTGGGTCGGTGCTGACCGGGATCACCGTCGCGTACTACGCGAACCTTCCGCCCGGCGCCACGACGGTGCTGGTCGCCGCGGCGACCGTCCTGATCGCCGAAACGTGGTCCGCCGTTCGAGGCTAGGGGCGCTGCTCGCGCATCTGCTCGATCGTCGCCCGACCGGTCTCGTGCACGCTGCGCCGCCGCGACTCGGGATCCTCCGGCGCAGGCTCGGCACGATCGACGGTGAGCTCCGCGGCTTCGAACTCGTCGCGTTCCGCGACGATCGAGCGCGACTCTTCGAGGCGGCGCCGCAGCACCTCCGCGCGCGGATCCGGCCCGACCTGTGGCTCGCGCCTGCGGCGCAAGAAGCCGAACAACGCGAATCCGCCGAACAGCCAAGCAAGAAGCCGGCGCACGCGGCGATGCTACACTGGCCGCCGCTTCCTGCCTCGTCATCGCGCCTCCATTCCCGAGTGGCGCCAGCCGGCGAGGCCGACTCAGACCAGAGGAAGGGAGGTCTCGGGAAACAGTGGTCGCATACGAAATTCTGCTCATGCTCGATCCCGAGCTGCCCGAAGGGCGGCAGGAAGAGATCGTCAAGCGCGCACGCGAGCTCGTCGAGGGTGCGAAGGGCAAGTGGGTCCGCCACGACGTCTGGGGACGGCGCCGGCTGGCGTACGAGATCGGCCACAAGGGCGAGGGCTCGTATCACCTGTTGAACTTCGACGCCGACGCCGAAACCCTCGACGAGCTCTCGCGGGTCCTCCGGATCACGGACGGCGTGATGCGGCATCTGGCGGTGCGGCGCATCGAGGGCAGCGCGCCCGGCCCGCCGCCGCCCGAGCCCGAGCCGGCTGCCCAGTCCGTCCCCGAGCCCACCTATGCTGAAACGAACATACGTTCGGAAGAGGAGTAGAAGACCATGGCCAACATCAATCGCGTCGTGCTCGTCGGCAATCTGACGAAGGATCCCGAGCTGCGGCACACCCCCAGCGGCACGGCCGTCTGCAAGCTGCGGATCGCCGTCAACACGCGCCAGAAGGACGCGCAGGGAAACTGGGGCGACAAGCCCAACTACTTCGACGTCACGGTCTGGGGCAACCAGGGCGAGAGTTGCTCGCAGTACCTCTCCAAGGGCCGCCCCGTGGGCGTCGACGGCCGCCTCGATTGGCGTGAATGGGAGGCGCAGGACGGCAGCAAGCGCCAGGCGGTCGAGATCATCGCCGACACGGTCCAGTTCCTCGGCAGCCGTGAAGGCGGCGGCGCGGGCGGCGACGGCGAGCGGCAGTTCGTGCCCGCCGCCGCGACGGCCGGCAACGAGGACTTCACCGGGTCCGCGGACGACGACATTCCCTTCTGATGCCGCCGCGCGGAGGAGAACGAGACAGGGATCGGCAACCGGGCCGCAAGCGTCCGGGCCAGTCCTCGGGCCCGATCCGACGGAAGTCCTGCTTCTTCTGCAAGGACAAGGTCGACGAGATCGACTACAAGAACGTCAATCAGCTGCGCCGGTACATCTCCGAGCGCGGCAAGATCCGCTCCCGCAGGATTACGGGCGCGTGCCGCCGCCATCAGCGTCAGGTCGCGGTCGCGGTCAAACGCGCGCGCGAGATGGCACTGCTTCCCTACGTCTCGGAAGGTCGTTAGTAGTGCCCCTGTCAGCAATGTTGTCGAGTTTTTGATGGAGGTCATCCTCCGCAAGGACCTCGACAAGGTCGGCCTACGCGGCGAGGTCGTGAACGTCGCGCGGGGCTACGCACGGAACTTCCTGTTTCCGCGCGGCCTCGCCGACGAGGCGACGCCCGCGCGTGTGGCGGAGGTTCAGAAGATCGAAGGGCGGCGTGCGAAGCACGAGGCGAAGACCTTCGAGGACGCCCAGTCGGTCGCGGAGCGTCTTGGACAGCTGGAGCTCCGCTTCGACGTCAAGGCCGGCCCGACCGGCTCGCTGTTCGGGTCGGTCACGCCGACCGACATCGCCGACGAGCTCTGGGAGAAACACAAGGTGCGGGTCGACCGGCGCAAGATCGGCGGCGACTCGATCAAGCGGATCGGCCGCTACCAGGTGCCCATCGAGCTCTTCCAGGACGTGACGGTCGAAGTCCGGACGCTCGTCGTCCCCGAAGGAGGCGAGCTTCCGCCGGAGGAGGCGCTCGAGGCGATGGAGGCGCAGGAGCAGGCCGAGCAGGTTGAGCCCGAGGAGAAGCACGAGCTCGACCTCGACGAGCTCGACGCCGCCGCGGCGGCCCAGGACGCCGTGCTCGTCGAGTCGGGCGAGCTGCAGCCGTCACGCGCCGATGTCGAAGGCGAGCTGGCCGAGGACGAGTTCGACCGCGCGGTCGACGCGGGCACGGACGAGAGCTAGCCGCCCCACATCCAATACGACGAACCTCGCCGCGTCCGAAGCAGCAGGCGTGCCTTGCCCGTCCGCGGAACCGCGTAGATCCCCGGGATCCGGAACGAGCTCCCGCAACCTCCGCCGGCCGGGAACCAGATGACCGCTTCGCCGTGCGGCAGCCAGCCGAGCGCAACGGAGGCCGGCGCGTCGCGGATCGTCCGCGCGCCGTACGGGCGAAGGGCGGCGTGCGCGACAAGGAACGCGACCGGCACCTCACACTCCGCCGACCACTGGGCGAGGAATGCATTGCCCCGAGGTGCGAACACCGCCCACACCCAATGACCCACCCGTCCTGGCGCCTTCGCGACGACGCGGAGCCTCGGCTTGGTTCGCGCGGCTCGATACGTGACGGTCTTGACCGTGTGTCCACAGACGAGCAACGCGAGTCGGACCCGGGCGTCGGTCAGTCGACACCCACGAAAACGTTGTGGCTGCTCGAAGACCCGACGCACGCGACGCGAGTCGAGATCCAGTGCATAGAGACGCCCTTGGCGGTCTCGCATGAGAAGGCTATGGCTCGTGGCCCTGTCCGCAGCAAGGTCGAGGCCCGCGAGGAGGCCGAGCGGCCGTCCGCGCATGGTTTGGAGCTGGACGCCGGCCCGAGTGTCCAGTGCAAAGCCTCGCGCCGGTAGTTGTGGAAGCCGCTGCCGATCAAGCGTCGGCGGCGCCACGGAGAGCGCCGCAGCCGCCGCGAGGACCCCGAACATCCCCATCATGTCCACAATCGTGATCCCCTGGTAGAGCGGCGTCCAGCCCTCCCTGTGGAAAGCGTGTGCAAAAGGATTCACACCTTTTCCACGCGCTGTGAATTGCCTGCGGAAGTTCCCGCACGGAGCGACCGTTCTATCAACAGCTCCATCCGATACACCTGAGAACATGTGTTCTACTATCCCTGCAAAAGCGCTTTTTTACCATGTCGAAAACCGACTCGTCCAGAGGTAGAAACTCCGGTGCGCCAGTGGTTCACTCCGTGCGAGTGACACCTGTCGCCCAGCTCGCTGAAGCCGTCCCGATCGCGCCGCCCCAGAACCTCGAGGCCGAGGAATCGGTCCTCGGGGCCATGCTGCTCTCCCCGGGCGCGATCGGGGCGGTCAGCGAGGTGCTGGATGCCTCGGACTTCTACCGAGAGAGCCACGCGAAGATCTATCGCGCGGCGCTCGCGCTCTACGCCAAGGGAGAGCCGGTCGACGCGATCACGCTCGTCGACGAGCTCGAGGAACGGAGCGAGCTCGAACACGTCGGCGGCCGCGTGCGGCTACACGAGCTGGCCGCGCTCGTGCCCGCGACAGCGAACGCCGGACACTACGCGCGCATCGTCCGCGAGATGGCGACGCTGCGCGGGCTCATCGCCGCAGGCCAGCAGATCGCACAGCTCGGCTGGGAACGCCCGGGCGAAACGCAGATGCTCGTCGATCGCGCCGAGCAGGTCGTGTTCGACCTGTCTCAGAGCCGCGTCACGACTGAGTTCAGCCATATCGAGGAACTGCTCAAGGAGAGCTTCGAGCGCATCACCGCGCTGTACGAGGCGGGCGCCGACGTCACGGGCGTTCCGTCCGGGTTTCGCGACCTCGACCGACTGACCTCGGGCTTCCAGGCCGGGAACCTCGTCATCGTCGCCGCACGACCCAGCATGGGGAAGTCTGCACTCGGTCTCTGCATCGCAGCGAACCTTGCGCTCCGCCACGAGGTCCCGGTCGCCCTGTTCACGCTCGAGATGTCGAAGTCGGAGGTGACGCAGCGGCTGCTCTGCAGCGAGGCGAAGGTCGAGTCGCAACGACTCCGTACCGGGAAGCTCGCGCAAGACGACTGGCCCCGGCTCGTCGCGGCCGGCGACAAGCTGATGAAGGCCCCGATCTACGTCGATGACACCGGCTCGATCACGATGATGGAGATCCGCTCGAAGGCGCGCCGACTCAAGACCCGCGAGGCGAACCTCGGGCTGATCATCGTCGATTACCTGCAGTTGATGACCTCCGGGACGACGGCCGAGAACCGCGTCCAGGAGGTATCCCAGATCTCGCGCAACCTCAAGGTGCTCGCGCGCGATCTCGACGTGCCGATCCTGGCGATGTCACAGCTTTCGCGCGCGGTCGAGCAGCGACATGACAAGCGTCCCATCCTTTCCGACCTCCGTGAGTCCGGCTCGATCGAGCAGGACGCCGATCTCGTCATGTTCGTGTACCGCGACGAGTACTACAACGAGGAGAGCGACCAGCAGGGGCTCGCAGAGATCATCCTCTCCAAGCACCGCAACGGACCGACCGGGCTGGAGAAGCTCTCCTTCCTGAAGCGCTACGCGAAGTTCGCGGACCTGGCGGCCTGATGGCGAGCTGGGTCCTCACCGAACAGGTCGTCTGGATCTCTGCGCGCGCCACGGGGTTCACCATCGTCTGCGAGCGCTGCGCCGAGACGGCCGACGACTTCCCCGACAACTTCCCCTCGATCCAGGGCACGCTCTCACTCGACCACCTGCGCGGGACGATCGAATGCCCGCGGGGCCATCAGGTGCGCGTCGAACGCGACGGGCGCTAGCCCGACGCGGCGACGACGACCGTGAAGACGACGTAGAGCGCGACAATCGCGGCGCCTTCGCGCCGGGTCAGGCCACCCCCGAAACCGAGCGCAACCGCAACCAGGGTCATTCCGACCATCCACAGGCCCGCGAAGTCCTCGATTCCCGAGGCCGCGCCGAAGCCGAGGATCGTCGCCGGAACGCAAAGACCCACGAGGATGTTGGCGTTGTTCGAGTTGAGCGCTTCGCTGACGCACGCGGCGCCTCGGCCGTGGCGGGCGAGCCGAACCGCCGCGATCAGGTTGGGAATGCTCGTGAGTGCCGCCAGGACGATCGCGCCGAGGACGAGGTCGGAGACGCCCCATCGCTCCCCGAGGGACTGAGCTGCAGCGACCATCCCGTAGGCGCCGCCGACCACGGCGGCAAGGGCGGGCACGACGGCAAGCGCGTCGAGGCTCGTCGCCGGCCGGCTGAACTCGTCACGTCGCGCGTCGCGGTGCTCCTCGGCCACCGCCTCTTGGAGCGGGGCGGGCAGGCGTGAACGGGCACGCTCGTGCAGGGCGGACAAGGTGACGTACGGCGCCAGGACGACGAGTGCAAGCACAAGTCCGACCACGCCGGGGACGACGTCCGTCGCGACGAGCAGCCCGACAATCGCCACGACGATCGCAACGCCGCCGTTGAGGAGCAATCCGTGCCTGTGGATGCGCACCGGGCCCGCGATCAGGGCCGACACTCCCAGCAACGCCGCGAGGTTGAAGACGTTCGAGCCCACGACCACACCGACGCCGGTGTCCTCGTGTCCCGCCACGACCGCTGCCACGGCCGAGGCGATCTCCGGCGCGTCGGCTCCCAGGGCGGTGACGATTCCGAGCAGCGCCTCCGAGAATCCGAGTCGTTCCCCGATGCGGTCGAGCTCGCGTGCGAGGACGACGCTCGAGCTGACAGTGAGTGCGAACGCGCCGACGAGAAGCAGCACCGCGATGGGGATCGACATGGCGCCGGAGCCTAGCCGCAGGGTTTGGCAGACTCGGGCACATGCCCGCGACCGTGATCGTCGGGGCGCAGTGGGGTGACGAAGGCAAGGGCAAGATCGTCGACCTGCTCGCCCAGGATTCGGACCTCGTCTGCCGCTACCAGGGCGGGCCGAACGCGGGCCACACGATCGTCGTCGACGGAGACACCTTCAAGATCCGGCAGATCCCGAGCGGAGTGCTTCGTGGGAAGACGTGCGTGATCGGCGCCGGTTGTGTCATCGACCCGGAGGTGTTCCTGGCCGAGGTGGACGAGCTCGAGGGGCGAGGCGTCTCGACCGGGGACGTCCATCTCTCCGGCGAAGCCCATCTCGTCATGCCGTGGCACGTCGCGATCGACCAGGCAAGCGAACGCCGGCTCGGCTCACTCCAGATCGGCACGACGAAGCGCGGCATCGGGCCGTGCTACGCCGACAAGGCAGCGCGGCTCGGCATTCGCGTGCAGGACCTGCTCGACGCGAAGATCCTGAGACAGAAGATCGAGGTCGCCCTGGCCGAGAAGAACGTCTGGCTCGAGCGTGTGTACGGCGTGCCGCCGCTCGACCTCGAAGAGGTGGCCGGCCAGCTCGAAACGCTCGCGCAACGAGTCCGGTCCTACGTCGACGACACGGCGCTTCTCGTCGACCGCGCGCTCCGTGCGGGTCGCCGGGTGCTGCTCGAAGGCGCGCAGGGGACGCTGCTCGATCTCGACCATGGGACCTATCCCTTCGTGACGTCTTCCAGCACGGTCGCTGCCAACGCCGCAATCGGGGTCGGGATCGGACCGAATCGCATCGACCGGGTGATCGGCGTCGCCAAGGCGTACGTCACGCGGGTCGGGGAGGGCCCGTTCCCCACAGAGATCCAAGGCCCTGACCAGGAGCGAGTGCGCGAGCTGGGCGGCGAGTTCGGCACGGTGACGGGCCGCGAGCGGCGCTGCGGCTGGCTCGACCTCGTGGCGCTTCGCTACGCGGTGAGGTTGAACGGGATCACGTCACTCGCGCTGACGAAGCTGGACGTGCTGTCTCATTTCGACGAGTTACCCGTCTGCGTCGCCTACCGCCTGCGTGACGGCAGCGAGACGCACGAGTTTCCCGCGCATCAGAGCGACTTCCATCACTGCCGGCCGGTGTACGAGACGCTCGCGGGCTGGCAGGAGCCGCTCGAATACGAGCTCCCGGAGGCCGCCCGCGTCTATATCGCATTCATCGAACGAGCGCTCGGGGCCGAGATCACGCTGGTCGGCACGGGCGCGGAGCGCGAGAGCGTCGTCTCGCTGCGTTAGAGCTCCAGCTCGTAGAGCAAACGCGACTGGCCCTGCCGCGGGGCCTGGCCGGGGACGCGGCGAAAGCCGTATGCCTCGTATAGAGCCTGCGCTGCCTGCATTCGCTCGCTCGTGTCAAGCCGGATGACGCGGGCGCCACGCGCTCGGGCCCGGTCGACTGCGATCGTGAGCAAGCGCCTGCCGAGGCCGCGCCCGCGTTGCGCGTCTCGCAGGTACATCCGTTTGAGCTCGAGTACACCGTCGCCCAGGTCTCGCAACGCCACCGACCCAACCACCTCGCCGTCGAGCTCTGCGACCCAGAGCGCCGCGTAGTACAGGTCGGGGCGCTCGAGATCGGGGTCGAGAGCCGCGTCCGGTTCGAAGCCGAACTCACGCAGCGTGTCCGAGACGAGCGAGCGGAATCCGACCAGGTGACGCGCGTCGAAGTCAACGAACCGGACCTCGAGCCGCTGCAGGTCTGCCGGGGTGTTCACATTGACGAGAACGTGCGGGTCGAGGTCGACGATGCGCGAGTCCAGCTCCTCCAGCGCATCGCGCAGCGCGAGCGTGCCCGCAGCGAGACAGCGTTCGAGCACCGGCAGCGCGGAGCGGCCATACGCACCGGGCAGCGGTCCCGTCGGCGGGACCGCGGCATCGGCACAGCGCGCGGCAAGCTCGAAGAGATGTTCGGCACATAGCCCGGGGACGTCGACCGGTAGTGCCACGGTGACGTCGTTGCCGGCTGCGCGCAGCCCGGCGACGAGTCCTGCGATCGGTGCACGGACCTCGGTGCCGTCGTCGAGCAGCTCGAATGGAAGGGGAAGGCCGTCTGCGGCCTTCCCCACGGCGAAGCGCTCGTCGCAGGCCTCGCCGAGTGTCCGCCAGGCTCGTTCGGCAAGCGTTTCGCCATCCAGCTCCGCGAACGCCTTGGGCGACCCAAAACGGCGGCTGGCGCCGCCGACGAGGAGGATGCCGGTCAGCCCTCCAGGCGCCAAGGCTCGGTATACACGTTCGCTGCGCCGCCGCGGACGAACCCGCAGAGCGTGATCCCTCGATCCCGCGCCAGGTCGACGGCGAGGCTGGAGGGCGCGCCGACGGCGACGAGGAGCGGGCAACCGGCGACCGCCGCCTTCTGGACGAGCTCGAACGACAACCGGCCGCTGACGCACAGGATGTTGGCGGCGAGCGGCAGCAGGCCGGCGGTATGCGCCCAGCCGATCACCTTGTCCATGGCGTTGTGACGGCCGACATCCTCCCGCACGCACAGGAGCTGGCCCTGGGCGTCGAAGAGGCCCGTGGCGTGAAGGCCGCCGGTCGCCTCGAACGTCGCCTGCTCTCGGCGAAGCTCGCCCGGAAGTCCGGCGATGAGCTCCGGCGGCACACGCAGGTCGCCACCGGCGCTCGGAGCCGAAACGGCGACGGCCTCGAGCGCGCCTTTCCCGCAGACGCCGCAGGAGGACGAGGTATAGAAGTTACGGCGTACCGTCTCGAGATCGAAGGGCCCCTCGAGCATCACCTCGACCGTGTTCGCGGCGAGGTCGTCCGGTAGCTGCGCGGCGGAAGCCGGGAGGCCCTCGGAAAGACAGAATCCGAGCGCAAGCTCCTCGTCGTGTCCCGGCGTTCGCATCGTCACGGCGACCGGCTGTCCGCCGATGCGAATCTCGAGCGGCTCTTCGACCGCGAGCCGGTCCGACTCACTGCGGCCGGCCGGCAGTCGCAAGACCGAGGTCGCAGCCGCCGCGTACACAGGCGCACCGAGTGCGCGTTCATCCCGCGCCATTGCTCCGCACCCTAGCCCCTGCGCCCACTCCCCCACCCGGGTGGGGTGAAATCACCCACCACCCTCGCGGTCGACGATACCCGCGCACCGCGCTCGCGACGGTGCCAGTTGTGTGTCGAAACGTGCGCGACTACGGAGAGCCGCGTTCGACGATGAGGTAGTCGTACAGCGAGGGATAGCCCTCCACGGCCGCGGCGATGTTCCCGGGGGAAACGTCCTCATCGCTCTCGACCCGGCGCGTGACCTCGCGCGCCGCCCGGAACTCGGCGAGGATGTCGCGATCGTCGCCCGAGCGCGCCACACGGTCGTCGATCGCGTATCCGCGCAACTGGAGCATCTCCGCCGTCAGGCGATCGAGCTCGAACAGCGCCTCGGCGGGCGACGACTCGACGTCGTCCTCGAACTGCTGCCACTGGCTCTCCCACTCGTGCTTGTCGATTCCCGGCTCGAGCATCGCCTCCTACCGTGCGCGTCCCGGGACAGTTTCAAACCCAGCGACGACGCTCGCTAGAGTCCGCGTGTGAAAGTGCTCCTCGTCGGCTCAGGTGGACGCGAGCATGCGCTTGCCTGGAAGCTGAGTCAGGCGCCGAAACTCGAAGAGCTTCACGCCGCGCCCGGTAACCCGGGCATCGCCGCGCTCGGTACGTGCCATCCCGTTCACGCAGAGGATGGCGAGGCCCTGCTCGCGCTTGCGGGATCGCTGGCCACAGACCTCGTCGTCGTCGGGCCCGACGCGCCGCTCGTCGCCGGAGTTGCCGACGAGCTACGCCAGGCCGGTGTGCCAGTCTTCGGGCCGAGTCGCGGCGCCGCCCGGATCGAGGGCTCGAAGTCATTCGCCAAAGAAGTGATGCGTGCGGCCGGCGTGCCCACAGCTGAGCCGCTGTCGGTCGCGCGCCCGCCATGCGTGATCAAGGCCGACGGTCTCGCCGCCGGAAAGGGCGTGTTTGTTTGTCGTGACCAGGAGGAGATCGACATCGCACTCCGAGCAGCCGCCACCCTCAGCGATTCGATTCTGGTCGAAGAGTTGCTCGAAGGAGAAGAGATCTCGATCTTCGCCCTCTGCGACGGGGCTCGCGCCTTTGCCTTGCCAGCCGCACAGGATTTCAAGCGGGCCGAGGAGGGCGACGCAGGTCCCAACACCGGCGGCATGGGATCGTACTCACCTGTCAGAGGTTTCGGGCTGGCCGAGATCGAGGGGCTCCTCGACGCGATCCATCGTCCAGTCCTCGACGAGCTCGCCGTACGGGGCACGCCATTCGTCGGCGTGCTCTACGCCGGACTCATGCTTACGGACGATGGGCCACAAGTGCTGGAGTTCAACTGCCGCTTCGGCGATCCCGAGGCGCAGTCGTTGCTCCCGCTGCTCGAGGGCGACCTGCTCGGGGCGATGACGGCCGCGACAGCAGGAGGCCTTTTGAGTGCCGACCTCACTGCTACGAAGAACGCGGCGGTAACCGTCGTGCTCGCCGCCGAGGACTACCCGGGCGGCGTCGACGTCGGCTCCCCGATCGAGGGGATCGAGAGCGCCGAAGCAGCAGGCACGCTGGTCTTTCACGCCGGGACCGCATTGAAGGGCGACCGACTCGTGACGAACGGCGGCAGAATCCTCAACGTGACGGCGACGGGGGACACCGTCGCGGACGCACGTGAGCGCGCGTACGCCGCCTGCGAGGGGATCTCGTTCCCTGGGATGCGCTATCGCAGAGACATCGCTGCGATGGCTGCCCATGTCTGAGCCGCTGGTCGGGATCGTGGTCGGCTCGGAATCGGACCGCGAGCGCATGCAAGCAGCGCTCGACGAACTGGACGCACGCGGGATCGCGCACGAGCTCGAGGTCCGCTCCGCCCACCGGCAGCCCGACGCAGTGGCGGAGTACGGCCGAACAGCGCGCGAGCGCGGACTGCGCGTGCTGATCGCCGGGGCGGGTCTCGCCGCCGCCCTGCCGGGCGTACTCGCGGCTCACACCGACCTTCCTGTGATCGGCGTTCCGCTCCGCTCGTCGCTCAGCGTTCTCGACGGGCTCGACGCGCTCCTCTCGATTGCACAGATGCCGCCCGGCGTGCCCGTAGCGTGCGTCGGCGTGGACAACGCGAAGAACGCCGCTGTGCTCGCCGCGCGGATTCTCGGACCGACCGCCTCTCTAGAATCGCGCCAGTGATCTCTCGCTACTCCCGCCCGGCCATGGCCGGGATCTGGTCGGAGGAGAGCAAGCTCGCGCGATGGCTCGAGGTCGAGCTCGCCGCACTCGAAGGATGGGCGGAGGTCGGGGCGGTCCCGGCCGCCGACATCGCCGAGATCCGCGCAAAGGCCGTCCCGCCGTCGGTCGAGCGGGTCGCCGAGATCGAGCGCGTCACCGACCACGATACGGCTGCATTCGTGGACGCCGTGGCCGAGCAGCTTGGAGCAGAGGGACGCTGGTTCCACTACGGACTGACCTCCTCCGACGTCGTCGACACGGCTCTCGCGCTCCAGATCCAGGACTCGGGTCGGCTGATCGGCGAAGGAATCGAGCGCAGCTTTGCCGCCGTGGTCGCTCGTGCAGAAGAGCACCGGCACACCATCTGTATCGGGCGCTCACACGGCGTCCACGCAGAGCCGATCACCTTCGGCTGGAAGCTCGCGGGTTGGGCCTTCGAGCTCGACCGTGCCCGCGGACGACTCGCGCGGGCGCTCGAGTCGAATCGCGTCGGGCAGCTGTCCGGGACCGTCGGGACCTACGCGCAGGTCGACCCCGAGGTGGAGCGCATCGCCTGCGAACGCCTCGGCCTCGAGCCCGACCCGGTCTCGACCCAGGTGATCGCGCGCGACCGTCATGCGGAGCTCCTCTCCGCGCTCGCGCTCATCGCCACGTCGCTCGACCGCTTTGCGACAGAGGTGCGCCATCTCGCGCGCACGGAGGTGCGCGAAGTCGAGGAGCCGTTCGGCCGGGAAATGAAAGGTTCGTCAGCAATGCCACACAAGCGCAATCCCAAGGTGGCCGAGCGAATCTGCGGCCTCGCGCGCGTCGTACGGGCCAACGCTCTGGTCGGCCTCGAGAACGTACCGCTCTGGCACGAACGGGACATCTCGCAGTCGTCTGCCGAGCGAATCGTGATCCCGGATTCGTTCCTCGCGCTCGACTACATGCTCGATCGCTTCTCCTGGCTCGTCGAGGGACTCGTCGTCGATCCCGAACGAATGCGCCGCAACCTCGACGCGAGCCACGGTCTCGTGTTCAGCCACCGCCTGCTGCTCGCCCTCGTCGACTCCGGCCTGCCACGCGACGACGCGTACCGGCTCGTCCAGAAACATGCAATGAGAGCGTGGGAGGAGGAGGCCGACTTCGCGGAGCTCGTTCGCGGCGATCCGGACATCGCCGGCCGCGTCGATCTCGGCGCCGTTTTCGACCTCGATGCAACCGTACGTCACGTCGACACCGTGTTCGACCGTCTACATGCCCTCGTCGAAGAGGAGGAACCCGTCCATGCCTGAGGCCACGCTCCACGTCGGCAGCGGAAAGGTGCGAGAGCTGTACGCGCTCGACGACGAGCGTCTCCTCCTCGTCGCGAGCGATCGCATCTCGACCTTCGACGTGGTGCTCCCGACCGAGATTCCGGACAAGGGCCGGGTGCTCACCGGCCTGTCCGGCTTCTGGTTCGCGCGCACCGCCGGGATCTGCGCGAACCACCTGATCGAACTGCGGCCGGACGGTCGGTCGACCGAATGCCGCAAGCTCGAGATGCTCCCGCTCGAGTGCGTCGTGCGCGGCTACCTGGCCGGCTCAGGCTGGAAGGACTACCAGTCGAGCGGGCAAGTATCCGGCCAAGCTCTGCCGGGTGGTCTGCAGGAGTCCGCCGAGCTGCCCGAACCCCTCTTCACGCCGTCGACCAAGGCGACAACGGGGCACGACGAGAACATCGACCGCAGCCAGGCGGCCGCGCTGATCGGCGCCGACCGGCTGACGGAAGTCGAGCGAGCATCGATCGCCCTCTACCGGTTCGCCGCCGACCACGCCCGATCGCGGGGAATTCTGATCGCGGACACGAAGTTCGAGTTCGGGCTCGACAGAACCGGCACGCTCGTGCTCGCGGACGAAGTGCTCACGCCGGACTCCTCAAGGTTCTGGCCTGCCGAGGGCTACCGGCCCGGCGGTTCGCAACCGTCGTACGACAAGCAGTTCGCACGCGACTACTGCGAGACGCTCGGCTGGGACAAGACCGCGCCTGGCCCCGAGCTCACCGGCGAGGTCGTGGAGGGCACACGGGCGCGCTACGTCGAAGCGTTCGAGCGGCTCACCGGCATCGCCTTCGAGGACTATCTCGCCAATCCCGAGGTGGTTCTGCGATGAGGGCCACAGTGCTCGTTCGCCCCAAGCAAGGGATCCTCGATCCGCAGGGACAGGCCGTCGAGTCATCTCTTCGCCAGCTCGGCTTTTCCGTCGGTGACGCCCGTGTAGGCCGGGTGGTCGATCTCGAGGTGGACTCGACCGATGCGCTGACTGCGCGCGCCGAAGTTGAGCGCATGTGCGAACAGCTGCTCGCGAATCCGCTGATCGAAAGCTATGAGATCGAACTCGCGGAAGACGAAGGTTGACGAGCCCGCAGCCTCGCATCGGCGTCCTCCGCTTTCCGGGAGCCTGCGACGATCGTGACGCGCTCTGGGCTTTCGCCGCGCTCGACGCGGAGGCCGTCTTCGTCTGGCATACCGAGACCGAGCTGCCGGACCTCGACGCCGTCGTGCTCCCGGGTGGGTTCTCGTACGGTGACTACCTGCGCTGCGGCGCGATCGCACGCTTTGCGCCGGCGATGGCGGCGGTCTCCGAGTTCGCGTCGGACGGTGGGCTCGTCCTCGGGATCTGCAACGGCTTTCAGATCCTCTGCGAAGCGGGCCTGCTCCCCGGCGTGCTTCGCCGAAACGAGTCGCTCTCGTTCGTCTGCCGCGACGTTCCGCTCATCGTCGAGCGCGCCGATACCCCGTTCACGACTCGCTGCACCGAAGGCGAGCTGCTCACGATCCCGGTGAAGCACGGCGAAGGCTGCTGGTATGCCGACGACGCGCTCTACGAGGAGCTCGTCTCCCGACGTCAGGTCGTGCTCCGATATGCCGAGCCGGTGAACGGGTCTCGAGCTGACGTTGCGGGGGTCGTCAACGATCGCGGCAACGTGATGGGGCTGATGCCGCATCCGGAACATGCGGTCGATCCGCTACTCGGCTCCGCGGACGGCGCCCTCATCCTCTCCTCGCTCGTCGAGTCGGCCCGCGAGCGCGCACTGGCCGCCGCCTAGGACAGCTGCACTAGGCCTCACCTCCGAAGCCGAACGCCCGCGCAAGCTCGGGGTGTTCGGCGAGTGCCGCGCGCAGCCGCTCGAGGTCGCGCAGCCGCAAGGTGACAGGCCCTCGCCTCGCAACGCCGCCGGTGGTATAGGCGAAGCGGACGAGCCGCTCCCCCTTGTCGGTCTCGAGCAGCTGGATGACCGAGGCGAATCGCTTCTCGCCGGCGCGCTGCGGCAGGGTGAGCTGTTCCAGCGTCTTCGCGGCGCCCCAGGGCGTGGCGCTGGTCTTCGTCCGAGCTCGTGCGCTTGTCGCCATGGCAGGCAACGTAGTGGAGCGCGCGTCACGCGTGGGTCACGGCTTTGTGCCGAGACTGGAACAATCGGTCGCCGTGAGCGCTGAGATCCGGGAGGTTTCCGACGGCCTGTGGCTGTGGCGGGTCGAGTATCCCGACTGGCGACCTGGACTCGGCTGGGGACCATTCGTGAACTCCACCTGCGTAGCCTCGGCAGGAGAAGTCGCGCTCCTCGATCCGATCGCGCCGCCCAAGGATGCGACCGCGACCTGGGAGCGACTCGATGCGGCTTCGCCCACGCTCGCCGTCGTGCTCAAACCGGACCACGTGCGCGACGTCGACCTCTTCGTCCAACGCTACGGCGCGCGCGCATTCGGGCCCAGCCTCTTCTGGCGCAACAACATTCCGGAGACCGAGTTGGTGCCGATCGAGCCCGGCAGCGAGCTGCCGGGCGGGCTCGTCGCCTTGTACGACGGTCGAGGTCGGGGCGAGACGCCGGTCTGGGTTCCGGACCAGCGTGCACTCGTCTTCGCAGATGCGTTGACCGCGCCGGAAGGCGAGCTCCTGGTCTGGGCGACCCCCTGGCACGACGAGCGAACCGTCCCCGCGCTTCGTGCGCTTCTCGACCTGCCGTTCGAGCACGTGATCGTGTCGCACGGGGAGCCGGTGCACGACCGAGTCGCGTACGAGCGGGCGCTCGAGCTCACGCCCTGGTCGGGCTGACGATCGCCTCGCCGGATCATCCCGTCATGATTCCGGAGGCCGAACTCGAGGAGACGGACGCAGGTCTCGTGCCTGCTAGCACCGGGTGGTTCGTCATGAGCGCGCGCGAGGCGCGATGGTTTCACCGGCCGGGACGCGACAGCTTGCCGCTGACCGGCTCCGACGAGTTCGAGGCCGAGACCTACTTCCCGATGCACGGGATGTCCATCCAGGTCCTGGCGCCGGGCGAGCCCGCGAGGAGTGACGAGCAATTCTTCCGCGTACGCTGACGGCGTCAGCTTCACGGCCGCCGCGAGCTACTCGCGACGTTCAGCGCGTCGGCGCCACGAGTCGGATCTAGGAACGAACCGCCCTGAGCTCGAAGCGTGTCACCCTCACCGTGCCGGAGAGTCGCACCGCGACCACGACGCCGATGCAGAATGCCACGACATGCTCGAGATCGAGGAAGCTCACGTGCCCACGCAACATCAAACCGAATAGGGCAGTGGCCACGACCGCGAGCACCGTCGCGATCCTGTGGCGCAGCGTCCTCTCAGGTGCTCGCCACGAAACCGAGGCGATCGCGCCGAGCCATGCGGCCGATATCGCCGAGACGCCGTAGTCAGGGGCACTCAGCACAGCTTCGAACGCATGCGGATCGAATGTCCGAGTCAGGGCAAGGAGCGCATAAACAACGAGGGTGGAGGCGACGTGGCCCGCGAGCCCTGAGATCAAGAGAACGCGTGTCCCGCAGACCTTGAGGGTGAGCGCACCGAGGAGCGCGAACGAAGCGAGCGACCAGAACAAGGGAGACTGAACGAGCAGCGCACTCGTCAATAGCGACCAGAGGCGAGCCTCGACGACCGCGTGAGGGCTCGCCGCAAGGACCGAAAGGGGAATCAGGCGCTACGACGCTCATCAAACCGGCGAGCAACACCCACTCTCGCCTTTGCAGGAAGACGTTGCCTGAGATCACGCGTGCCTCGCCCGTAAGTGTAGGGCTCGGCCGTACCCGGGCCTGGCGGCCCTGGCCACGATCCAGCCGGCGCGCCCAGGACGTGCTTCGAAGCGCACGAGGTGCTCGCCCCGGGGGTCTCTCTCGAGCCAGCGCACGAGCGTTCCGTCTCGCCCAGCGACTGCGATGTGGTCGAGCGTGTAGAGGCTGCGCGAAAGCGTCGCGACCGAGCTCCACGCACCGCGTTGGTACCTGGCAACGCGGACACGCCACTCGTTCGCGACCGTGACGTGCCACGCGGCGACGGCCCCGTCGCCTCGGCCGGCCGAGAGCACGACGTTCCCGAAACCGTCTCCATTCTCGAGGGTGACGGGACCTCGCAAGACACCACTGGGCGTCAGGACCGCGACCCTGACGGTTCGGCTGGGGTCGGTCTCGTCGATCCACGCCACGACCGTCGTACCCCCTGGCGTGATGACGACATGTGGTGACCAGATCGGCCCCGTCTGCCGGTCGAGCGTGACAACTCGCCAGTGACCGTGCCCCTGCGTTGCGATCCGGAGCGCCTGCTTCCCATCGCGCCACTCCGTGAAGGCGACGGCGACGCGACCGCGGTCGTCGACTGCGGCGGCAGTGGCGTCCGAGTCGCCGTTCGGCGCTGACAGGACCACGGCTCGGGACTTCCTTCTGTGCGGGTTTCGGAGCAGTGCGAGGACGTGCGCGCGGCGGCCGTCGAAGCTCAGCCACGCCGAGACGAGGCTGTTCGTCCCGCGATCGGCTGCGAGAGCGGGATCCGGGTCAGGCTGGTGTGCAACGGCGACGTCACCGAGTGCTCGCAGAGGATGGAGCCTCGGCCTCACGCGGTAGACCCGTGCTTGCCCGAGCCCTACAGAGCGTGCGCCCGTCGCCCGTGCGACGATCCGGCGCCAGCGGGAGGCGCCTGACGGCATGACCACGACCGCCGCTACGCGGTCCGCGAGCAGAAAGGCGCGCAGTCGGGCGGCGGCGAGAGCATGCCCGGCCAGTCTCGGCATGACGTCCTGGACGAGGCCGCTGATGGTCGGGGCCCCGGCGAGTCTCCCCGGCACGAAGGGGGTTGCCGGCACGGCCAGCCGAAAGCGCATTCCCGTCGTGGCCTGCCAGTAGCTCGCAGCGGTGCGATCTCCTGTGGGCAGAACCAAGGCCGTCGAGCCCGGGGGGATGACACGGGTCCAGGCGCGGTCGTCGACGAACCCTTCCGGTGCGTGTCTCGTCGACCAGCCGAAAGCGTCAGAGATGCTCCAGGCGCCTGGAAGGCGATCAGCCGGCCAGAAGTTCGGAATGAGCGACAGTCCGACGAGGACGCCGACGGCCAACTGAAGCCTGTGCCTCTGCAGCCGCGCGAGCCAGAGCGAACAGAGGCAGGCAGCGGCCAGCGCCGTGAACAGGGACATTCGCGCGGGCAGAGCGTCGCGAAAGACGGGAAGCCGGGAAACGGCAAACGGGAGGCTGACGAGTGGCCGACCTTCGACCGTCAGTGTGGGGCCGAAGGAAAGCAGCAGCGCAGCAGCCAGCAATCCGCCGGCGATCCAGGCTCCGCGTCGCCACTCGGCTCGCACTGCGAGCACAGCGACGACGAGCAGCGGGATGCCCAAGTAGCCGTTCTGCTCTCCGACGTTGCTGACGAAGTGCTGGGAGACGGCACGGGCGGCGGCGAGCCGGCCTGCGAGCAGCGTGGGGGTCGGAATCGCGACGTTCAACAGATCAATCGAGAAGTTGGCCGGTGAGTACCGGAGCGGTGCGTGCTGACCGGAGAGCGCGAGCACACCGATCGGCACGAGGATCGGCAGGCAGAACGCGTACGCCAGGCCGACGAGAGCGCTCACGCGCAGAATCGGCGGCCGCCACCTCCTGCCGAGGAGCGCGATCGTCAGTCCGACCGCGAGCAGCAGCGTCAGATCGACGAAGAGCTCGAACGACGAGCCGAGCTGGACGACCAGCAACGAAGCGAAGCCGGCGACGAAGCGGCGCCCGCTCGTGCGACCCCGGACGTAGCGGACCACGAGCAGCGCGAGCAGCGGCACTGGAAACACGAACGTGAGGTCCAGATGCTGCGAGAGCATGTGCCCGAGCATGTACGGAGACAGGCCGAACAAGAGGCCCCCGGCGAGGGACGGCGCAAGTCGATCCGTCAGCTCACGACAGAGCAGGTAGGCGGCGCCGGTCGCCAGCACGACCGAGAGGAGGATCAAGGCGTTGTAGGCGACGAGCGGCCCGGCCGTCAGCGTGAGCGGGGCAGCCAACAGCGCCGGTACGGGAATGGTCGTCATCCAGAGCGTGGAGAAACCCTCCGGTGGCCAGAGGAGGTGCGTGTGCAGCAGGTCGACGCGGTGACCCACGGCCCAGGGCCACCACTCGAGCGACCAGGTCATGACCTGGAAATCGGAGGCCGGGTTGAGGCCGACAGCTGCGCTCGCAGGATGGACCAACACCGCTGGGCCCACGAGCACGCACACGACGAGTGCAGCGAGTGCGCAGCTGACGGCGAGTCCGGCGCGCGGCCGGTCGAGGTGTGCCTGCCGGTGCAGCCACGGGCTCACCGACACCGCGACACTATCGCAGGCAACGGTTCAGGCGGCTGTGACCTCAGTGAGGCGACTAGATTTCCGCACAGTGGGGCCTTCCCCCTTCGTGCGCACGCTCGTGCAAGCCGCCGTTGTTCTCGTCGTGCTGGTGGGGCTCGCCTTCGGTGTCCAGGCCGCGTTCCTCAACGTGCCGTCGAACGCACAGCTCGTTGCAGTCGACGCGCTGAAGGCGCTTGCGCGGTACCACGTCATGGACAGCACGGAACAGCTGAGCACGCGGCCACGGCGCAGTCTCTGTTTCGAGAATCGTGTGCTCGACAGGAAGACCGATTCCTTCGTGCTCGGCTCGTTCGTCCTCGTCGGCAAGCGCCAGCGCTATTACGACCTCGGTCACGGCGTCCAGTTCAGGGGCGCGGGCGAGCCGGCGTACAAGGTCGCGCGGAACCGGTTCCTGCTCGCCGGTTGTCCCGAGTTCCTGGCCCAGCGGCTCGGCAGCCTTCTCCTCCAATGGCGGCAGATCCGCGTCACGGACGTCCGGTCTGACGGGGTCCCAGCGTTTGACATCCATTTTGGCCGCCCCGATCTCGGCGTCGAGCTCTACGTGGAACGCCCCAGCCTCCGGCCGCTCGAGCTTGCGCTGGGACCCGGGGCGTTTGCTCCGCGCAGCGACCTCGAGCCGACCCGAGCCGGGAACCGGGCCGAGTTGATCGAGGAGCTCGTCCCGACGGCGCTGCGGAACCGGCTCCGCCGTGGCTGAGCGCGTGTCACAGGCGGTCGAGCCCGCGACACAGAGGTTGGGGTGGTCGTCATGGCTGGCCGAGCGACGACCGATCTTCATCTGGTGGGCCGGCGCGCGCGCTCTTGTCCTCGGAACCGCGCTCGTCATCCACGCCATCGGTCGCCCTCACGGTTACTACTCGCACGCGGTGCTGGCCAAGCCGTTTGGCGCCCTCGGGGTGTGGGACGGCATCTGGTACCGGCGGGTGGCCGTTCACGGCTACCTCTACGTCCCCGGACACCAAAGCGATACGGCCTTCTTCCCGCTCTACCCGGTCCTGCTCCGCATCGTTCACCTGACCGGGCTGCCACTCGATGCGGCCGGGCTTCTGCTCTCGAACCTTCTTCTGCTCGCGGCCCTTGTCGTCCTCTACGAGCTCGGGCTCGCTCTCCTACCGGCCGCAGACGCGCGCAGGGCGGTGATCTTTGCCGCGGTCTTCCCGACCAGCTACGTGTTCTCGATGATCTATCCCGAGAGTCTCGTGCTCGGGTGCATGGCGCTGGCGACGCTGCTGGCCGTTCGCGGCCGCTGGCTCGGCTGCAGCCTCGTTGCCGCCGCAGCCGCGCTCGCCCGCCCGGAGGGGGCCCTGCTCGTCCTACCGCTCGCCGCGATCGCGGTCGATCGCTGGCGCACGCTTTCCCCGGAGGCAAGGGGGCGGGCCGTCGCTGCCGTTCTCGCCGCTCCCGCGGCGCTCCTCTCGTTCATGCTCTATCTCGGCTGGGCGGTGCATGACCCGTTCGCGTGGAACGAGACCCAGCAAGCGTGGGGCCGCTCGTTCAACGCAACCGGCATCTTCCTTTCGATCCGCCGCCTCTTCACGGGCTTAGGAGAGGACCATTGGGGGCTCCGCGACGCGCTCTTCTGCGTCGCCTTCCTCATCCTCCTGGCCGTCGCTGCCCGAGCGAAGATCGCCTGGCCGGGGAGACGCTGGCCTTGGATCGTCTTCGGCCTCGCAATCGTCCTACTTCCGCTCGCGAGTGGCTCGATGGAATCCGACGCCCGCTTCGGCCTGCTCGCTCTGCCGATCTACTGGGGACTGGCGGTCGCTGCGCGACGCCGCTGGGTGGAGCGCGGTCTGCTCGTGTTCTCGGCGGTCCTCCTCCTGGGCGCGACGGCGACGATCCCGCTCATCTTCCCTTAGGCGCGGCAAGCGCAGCGTAGATCTGCACCATCGCCGCCTGCTCGAGCAGCTTCGCGGACCGCGACCTGTCGAAGTGGAAGAGCCCGGTCGACTGATCGCGCAGCCGGTCCCAGGCGGCGTCCGCGTATTCCTGAAGAGCTTGGCGGTAGCGCGCGTCGCCGTCGACGGATTCCAGCGCGAGGAGGTTGCGGAACCAGATAGCGAGGAAGAACGCCGGCTCGCGCCCGCCGGGGGTCCGGTCGAAATAGGCAAGCGAGGAGTCCGCAAGCGCCTCGGCCCGCTCCAGGGCGCCCTGGTCGCCGGTCAACCGGTACAGGAGGACGTTCGCGCCGATTGCGGTGCCCTGGTTGTAGCTCCAATGCGTATCGTCGCGCGTGCCGTCGAGCCCAACGTGATCCCAGAGCAACCCGTCGGGCGCGAGCATGCAGGCTCTCACCCAACCGAGCATGCGCTGCGCCCAGGCGAGCTGGGTTGGATCATGTGTGCGCGAGTACAGCTCGAGCCCGAGGAGCGCGCCGGTAGCGGTGGTGACGGTGTTGCGGTCCCTGTTCCCAGGGGCGGTCGTCCAGAACACACCTCCCGGACACGCGTGCGTCGCATCAGTGTCCCAGGCCGAGACGATGAGCTTGAAGAGGCGCTTGGCCCTCGCGAGCGCCTGCGGCGTAGATCGGAGGTCGTACCAGCGCAACAACTCGAGTGCGATCCACTCGTTGTCGTCGTAGTAGACGTCGCCTTTCGCGCCCGTCACCGCCGCGAAGGCGCCGTCCTTCCGCAGATAACCCCCAAGACCCGAGACGCGACGCGCGGCGTCCGGCACGTAGAGTCGCCCGCGCACCGGAACTCTCGTCATGGCGAGCGTTGCCGCGAGTGCCTGCGAGTACGGCCACGCACGGGCCGTTCCGCCTCGGCCGGACTCCTCGCGATAGACCCCCTGGGCCCGGTCGAGGAACGTGTGCTTCATCGCCCAGTAGGAGACCGCCGCCCGGTAGGCGTTGCGGTCGGCGTCGGCGGGGTTCGCCGAGCACGCGAACGCGCCGAGAAGCGTGCAGAGGCCGAGTGTGATCCTGTGGTAGTTCAAGACGGTGCTCGCGCTACGCGAAACCACGAGTTGCAGCAGTCGCGAGCGGCCGAGTCTATCCCGCAACCTGGTCCTTGTCAGTCAACCGACCTGATCCTAGGTGACGTCAACTGCGAGGACGCGAGCCAACAGCTGCTGAGACGACCGTCGGCGCAACGGGGTGATGGCAGGCGGCGAGGCGGCCTCTCCTGCAAACTCGCTTCGGCGGCTCCCGCTCGCGCAGCAGCGATCCAGGTGGCCGGGTCCGGCACAAGCGTCGTGACAGCACGTCCGTCTGTGCGACAGTACGGCCGCTAGTGCAAGCACAGTTGACGCGAGTCGCCAGCTCGCGATGTGACACGGATGGATAGACCACAAGCGATCCTCTTCGACGTCGACGGCCTTTTGATCACTACCGGAGGCGCCGGTACGAACAGCTGGCGCTGGGCGTTCAACGAGCTGTACGGGATCCCCGCCGACATCGGGAAGTTCACCGAGGCAGGGATGACTGATCCGGTCGTGGGCAGGCT
>VAWR01000108.1 GCA_005885245.1 Actinomycetota bacterium
CCCTCCTTTAGGGATCGCCTCGACCCCCGCGCCGCTGAGATCGCCGCGTGGGCCGAGGAGCAAGAAGGGGGAAACCTCACGGTTTCCCCCGACGCCCCTTCCACCGCTCACAGGCCACAGGTGGGCCTATGAGTGAGCGCAACGGCGGTGACCCGCTCGTCGAGGTCCGCAGCCTCAAGAAGTACTTCCCGATCCGTAAAGGCTTGCTCCAGCGCGAAGTCGGGCATGTTCACGCAGTCGACGACGTCACGTTCGGTGTGCGCGAAGGTGAGACGCTCGGCCTCGTCGGTGAGTCAGGCTGCGGGAAGTCGACGCTTGGACGGACCATCGTGCGACTACTCGAGCCGACGGAGGGCGAGGTCCTCTTTCAGGGGAAGGACATCTCCAGGATCGGCACACGCTCATTGCGGCCGCTGCGCCGCGAGATGCAGATGATCTTCCAGGATCCATACGCGTCCCTCAATCCTCGGAAGCGGGTCGGCTCGATCATCGGAACACCGCTGAAGATCCACGGCGTGGACACGTCCGACCGGCGCAAGCGCGTTCAGGAGTTGCTCGAGAAGGTCGGCCTCTCGCCTGAGCACTACAACCGCTTTCCCCACGAGTTCTCCGGCGGCCAGCGGCAGCGGATCGGCGTGGCCCGCGCGCTGGCCTTGAATCCGAAGCTGGTCGTCGCCGACGAGCCCGTGTCGGCGCTCGACGTCTCCATCCAGTCCCAGATGCTGAACCTTCTGGACGACCTCCAGAAGGAGCTCTCCCTGACGTACATCTTCATCGCCCACGATCTCGGAGTCGTCCGCCATGTGAGCAACCGCATCGCGGTCATGTACCTCGGGAAGCTCGTCGAGCTCTCACCTGCGGACGCTCTCTACGAGCGGCCGATCATGCCCTACACCGAAGCGCTCCTCTCGGCAGTGCCGATCCCGGACCCGGACCTGGCGCACGAGCGGGAGAGGATCGTCCTCGAGGGCGACGTTCCGAGCCCGATCAACCCTCCGTCCGGCTGCCGCTTCCATCCGCGCTGCCGCTATATGACTGACATCTGTCGCGAGGTCGAGCCGCCGCTCGTGGACTATGGAAATGGCCACCTGGCCGCCTGCCACCATCCGCTCAACGTGGACAAGGCGACTCTGGATCGGGTCTCGGTGTCGAAGCGCCACACGCCGGACTCGGCCGACGAACGAGCCACGCCTCGAGACCCGGGCAAGGAGCAGGCCCAGCCAATCCCTCGATCGGGGTAACAACCGCCGCTAAAGCGGCTTAGCCATGCGGCCGATAGCCCACACATGGACGCCGCAGAGCGCAAGGAGATCCTCAGCCGCTACATGGACCATCAGCGCCGCTTCGAAGCTGTCGCGGCCAAGCGGCAGAACGGAAGCGCCGAGGTCATTCCTTTCAGCGGGCCGCTACGGGAGCTCGAGCAGGAGCCCACGATGCGCGAGATCGAAGTGCTGCAGCTGATCTCGGACGGCCTGGTGAATCGCGAGATCGGGGTCCGTCTCTTCCTCAGCGAGGAGACTGTGAAGTCGCACGTCCGCCATCTCCTGGCAAAGCTTCAGGCACGCTCGCGCGCACATGCGGTCGCCGTCGGCTTCCGACGCGGCCTGATCGCCTAGCGCTGTCCCTGTAGCCCGTTTTCCACCGGTCTGTGGAAATCCCTCAACAGTGGGATGTCCACTCGATGTGGAAAACAGAAGCTACGCGGGCTTTACCAGGTCTTGAGTTGGGCCGCCACAGTCGCCGCGGACACGGCGGCACTGAGTACGGCAAGCACGCGAGGTGCGAAACGCATAGGGATCGACTCCCTCTTTTGGGGGACTGACGGCGATGCGAATTTAGGCACATATGAGTAGGTTTTTCAAGGTCGCGCGCAGCGTCAAATGCTCTCCGATCGCGCTCTACGCGGCAATTTTGGCCACTTTTGCGGTTGGTCTAACAGCGAGCCTCGCGATGACGGTCGGCTTTCTCCCAGAGGAGCGCTCCGCCTGGCCATTACTGGGGTTCGCCCTCCTAGCAGTGATTGCCGAGCGCCAGAGCGTGCGGCTGACAGAGAACATTGAGCTCTCGGTCGCGTTTCTTCCCCTCCTCTTTGTAGCTGTGGTCTTCGGCCCTCTGGCGGCCGCTCTCATTGGCGCTGCCACAGTCCTGACGGACTTTGGCAGACCGTTTACGCGGTGGGTGATTTGGACGGCCAACCGAACAGTCATTGGCGGTCTGGCTGGACTTGCTGCTTACCAAGCGATGGAGGGGGGCGCGCACACTCTCGGACGAATCCTTGCTGCGACATCCGTCGCGGCGGTCGTGGACTTCGCCTTTGACTTCGTACTGAGCGCCCTGACACTCGTGCTTCGAGGGACGGGTTCGGTAGGCGAGTTGGCCATCACGACTGGCCCGGTTGCCTTGGCTGGGATCCCGCTTTACACCTCCCTCGTGGGCGTTCTTGCGTATAGCTACATCGCTTTCACTCCCTGGAGCGCCGCGCTCTTCTTCATCCCCGCTCTTGCTGCGCAGCGTCTATTTGTCATCTATCGGGAACAGCGCGTAGCTCTAACGGAACTGGCCGAAGCGAATCAGCGCATGGAACGTGCGAATCTTTCGTTCGCGGCGGCGCTGGTCGCGACCCTGGATGCGAGAGATCGGTACACGGCAGGTCATTCGGCGGCAGTAGCCATCTATTCCCGAGATATCTATCGCGGTGCGCATGGGACTGAGCAGTGACGAACAGCAACTTGTCCACCTCTGCGGGTTAGTTCACGACATCGGAAAAGTTGGCTTGCCGGCGGGGTTGCTTGAAAAGCCGGGTGCGTTGACACTCGAGGAACGCCGACAAATGGAGGGCCATGCTGCGATTGGTCAGCGAATCCTCTCCAAGGTCGAGGACTACGCTGAGATTGCGAGGATCGTCCGACATCATCACGAGCGTGTTGATGGTCTGGGATATCCCGATGGCCTTCTAGATAAGCAGATCCCTCTACTCGCCAAGATAATTTCCGTTGCGGATGCTTACAACGCGATGACTTCCGATCGTCCCTACCGAGATGCGATGCCAAGCCGTGTCGCACGAATGCGTCTTGCGCAAGCCGTGGAGAGCCAGTTCGACACGGCAGTCGTCGCGGCATTTGAAGCAATTCTGGCCGGTTCGACTGAGGCGTATCGAGATGGTCAGCGGGACGACTTTAGTCTTGAGAAGCAGCGCACGCGACAACCAGTGCTTGAAGCTGCGACGGCTTAATCCTCGCCATCCCGACGAAAAAGAGCGGCAGCGGTTCTTGAACGCACACCGAGTTTCTCGAAGATGTGACGCACGTGAGCCTTAACGGTCGACTCTGCGATCCAGAGGGTGTGTCCAATCTGGCGATTAGATAGCCCTTCCCGCAATAGAGAGAGAACCTCCTCCTCTCTCTCCGTGAGGTCTTCTGTAGGCATGATTCGCGCCTCCCGAGTGCCAAGCCGAGCACGCTCAGCGAGTGCACCGTCATGGAGTCGAAGCGGGACTGACAGAAACTCCCCGAGAGGCAACGCGGCATCGGAGATGGTGTGCAATAGGTCAGGGAGAGCCCGATATGCCGTTACAAACGAATCTGCATTGCCTGTAGTTTCCGACTCCTTCAAAGCCTCTCGCAGATTAGGAGTGAGGTTTACCTCGTCGCCTCGCTTGTGCGCCACGATGACGGCGGCGTAAGTTCGGAGCCCTCGTGCCTCGAGATGGCTCGTGATCGAGATCGACGCTTCGATTTCGTGCTCCGCTTCGTCCGAGCGTCCGAGACAGGCGAATGTCAATGCGCGAATCGATCTCAGCTCGCCCTCCATCCCGGGGCTTCCAGCCCGCGCCGACGCCTCGCCTAGCAACTCCAAAGCTTTAGAGGCCATTCCCTGAGCAAGCTCAATCCGCGCGACCAGGGCTGTCGCATTGATCTGGGCGTGCACGTCTTGCGCGCTCTCGGCTAGGCGATAGGCGGTACGAAGAGCTGTCTGCGCTCCTTCGAAATCCCTCAGTCCGATTTGGGCAAGTGCGCGCATCTCGAGTCCGTGCGGCCGGACCCAGTCCAGTCCGAATCGTTTTGCCTCCGTCATCTGGCGGTGGGCTAGCTCATAGGCCTCTTCGTATCTAGCTGCTAAGTTCAGCGCCGTCCCATAGGACTGAATGAACCCTGACCTCACGATCGGATCGGCTGCCTCATTAAGCAGCTCCAAAGTCGCACGATGCCTCTCAAGCTCTTGGCGGATGCCGCCCCACCGCAGTGCAAAATGAACTGCCGCTTGACTGAGTCTGATCACGTCCTCGACGGACTCGGGGGGCAACGCCTCGAACTCGTCTAGTGCGGCTTTTGCGAGCTCAGGCTCCTCAAGATCTGCCAAGGTGATGAATCGGCTCCATGCAGCCCGACGTAGATCACTTGAGCTCGTCGACCGCAGACGTGCCTCATCCAATAGCTTGAGAGCTTCATCTTGCCGATCAGCTAGTTGAGCGACTTGAGCCGCTCTGAAGAGGGCTCTTGGAGCAAACGGGTGGTGTGAAGGCAAGGTTCGGGCAAGAGTGCGAGCCTTACGCTCAGATTCCGGCCAACGACCCTTGCGGAACGCGAGTTCCATCTGGGCTAGGGAGACGATGTGCTCACCGGGAATTGAACGTTGCCCAACTGTGATCCATTGTTCTAGGGTTGCCAGCCGACCCTCCGCTAGCAAATCGTCGAGTGCGCGCAACAGCAGCTCGGTTAATAGGCCAGTTAGGTGAAACTCCATGGCCAGTGCAAACGCCTCGTCCCAGGCGGAACGATCGAGAGCTGACGTTCCAATCATCCTGACGGTTTCAGTCACGGCACTAGGATCAGCGTCCATCAGTTTCGAGCGCAGGAACTGACGGAGCAGAGGATGCAGGTCGTAGGCATCACCATCTCGGGTCAAGAAACCCCGCTCATAGCCGTGTTCGAGGACATCCCGGCCGCGAGCTCCAAACAGTGCCCCAGCGAGCTCCGAATCGATCGAAGGAGCGAGCGATAGTTGAACGAGATTCCACTGGGCCTCTGCGGAGAGGTCTTGATAAAGCTCTTCTGCAAAATAGGAGTGCAAGGTCTCCGGCATCTCGTCCCCCGGCAGCAATAACGGGGACCTCACTAACGAGGCCAGTCCGATTACTGCTGGCCAGCCTTCTGCAAGGGCTACCAGTCCGCCCAACGCGCCGTGTTTCCTCGGTAGCGCTCGTGCCGCCTCCTCATGTGTCATGGCCAACACGTTTCGTCCAAGTTCAGCAATTTCGCCGTAGAGCAATCTCTTGGCCGACGCCCATGTTGGCCTTGTTCGACTCGTAACTAAGAGCGGAGTATTTGCTCGCGTGAGGAACGCCTCAATGAATTGCTCTGCCGCTGGCTCGGCACTCAAGTGCTGATAGTCGTCGATCACCATCCAACAGTCATCGGGCCAATCCATGAGATCCTCCCCGAGGATCGTTCCGAGCTGATCAGCCTCCGCATTAGGCGAGTGCGAGTTGCGTAGACGCTCCTGCACTCGCCCGAGTGCGCCCTCAAGGATCTCCTCGGCTGCTTTTGCGACTCCCACGGCCAAAGCTGCAACGTCGGTAGCAGCTGGCGTGGCTCGGAACCAAATTCCTCGCCGCGAATCCTCCGCCAACCACTGGCGCGCGAGCGTTGTCTTGCCGTAACCCGCGGGAGCTACGAGAATGATCCGCCGAGTCTGTGCCTCATCAAGCAGGCGAATCAAACGAGGCCGCTCAATCAATCGGTCGCGGCGTTCACTTCGACCCTGTGTCGTGCGCCCGCTCATCCTCTCCCCTTTGAGGGCGCCGCAGTTCCCTACGTCACATTAACGCCGGCCGACCTCGAAATCGAGGTGTCTCTTTGGGCTGACCGTGCCTGCGGCCCCGGAGGGTCGCAGGCACGGTGCCGTCAGCCCCCGCAATCGGCCGCAGCCGATTCGAGGCTTCGCGCGAGCGGGTCATCGCCGGTTATGGCTCGGTACGCCACTGGGATCTGCCGGCGTCGGGTGACACCGAGCTTCTGCCGCAGGACGTCCGAATGGGCCTTCGCCGTTCGAGGGGAGATGCCCAGGCGCTCGCCGACTTCGTCGTTCGAGCACCCGGCGGCGATGAGCTCGATGACCTGGCGCTGCCGCTCGGTGATCGTGGGGAGGGAGTCCCGCAGTGCGTCGTGCATAGCGGTCGAAACTAAACGGCCAAGCGCGGGGTGACCATTGGCCGAAAGGCGTATTTGCGGCGGCTACACCCTGGGTGCGAGGCGTCCCTCGTGGAGAAAGCTCGCCTCGTGCCCACGCCGATTCGCCTCGGCGAGCTCGTCCTCGTCGAGCGCGTCGATCCGTCGCAGCAGCTCGAGCTCGTCACGCAGGTGGGTACGCATCATCTCCGGCCCGTCCGTTGCAATCGTGAACTGCACCCCGGCGTCGACGAACGCACGAAACGTCTCCCTGACCGCCTCCTCGCTCGCGAGCGCCTTCGTCAGCAGGTTGGAAGTAGGGCAGATCTCCAGCACGATCTCGGACTCACGCAGCGCCGCCATGAGAACCGGATCGCCCGCTGCCAGGATTCCATGGCCGATCCGGTCGGGACGCAATGCTTCGACCACCTCCCCAATCTCCTCGCGCCCCACGTCGCCGCCCTCCTCGCCGACATGAATCGTCACGCCGAGCCCGGCGGCGCGCGCCTCCTCCACCATCGGCGCCACCTGCTTGTAGTCGTAGCGGCCGCCGTCCGGGCGCGGGCCCGCGATGTCGACGCCGACGATGCCGCGCGGCGCCCAGCCGATCGCCTTCTCGACGATGATCGAGTTCAGCTCGGCGCTGAACGTGCGGTCCATCATCAGGATCAGTCCCGCGCGCACCTGCGGATACTCCAGACTGGCGCGGTCGAGCCCGCGGATGGCGGCGAGGATGATGTGATCGAGGTCACGCTCGCCGCCTCGGTTTCGCTTCATCGGGTTGAAGCGGAGCTCGAGCGTCGTGATCCCCTGCGAGCGGTAGGCACCCCCGATGGCCGCATGCACCGAGCGCTCGACCGCGATCGGGCTCGACTGGATCAGTTCCGTCCAGTGGTAGATCTGGTCGAGCGCGTCGAGGTTCGCCACGCCGCGCGGGTCGGAGACGGTGACGAGCCGCTCGAACTCCCAGAAGTCCTTCACCGGCAGAGCGATTCCCTGCTCGTGGGCGAGGCTCCAGAGGATGTCGGAGGCGACTGACCCGCCGAGATGGGTGTGCAACTCGGCGAGGCCTTCCATGATCGGCAGAATACGCGCGTGGTTCCCGAAGCTCCGCTCGAGCGCGTCGGCGCCGGCCTTGCGCCCAAGGGCGAGGGCTGGTTCGTCCTCAATGCGCGCGAAGCGCGCTGGCTTCAGGGCGTCTTCGGCGCGTACACCCGGTTCGAAGGCGAGGAGCGCTTCCCGCAACTCGGAATCAACATCGGCGTGCTGCAGCCGGGCCAGCCGGCCTGCTGGTACCACGGTGAGGACGAGCAGGAGGACTTTCTCGTTCTCTACGGCGAGGCGCTGCTGTTGGTCGAAGGCAAGGAGCGGCCCGTGAAGGCCTGGGATTTCGTTCACTGTCCCCGTTGGACCGAGCACGTCTTCGTCGGCGCGGGCGACGTGCCCTGCGCAATCCTCGCTGTGGGAACGCGAACCGGAGACGGCGTCGTCTATCCCGTTTCAGAGGTCGCTCTGAAACACGCTGCCGGAGTCGAGCAGGAGGCGCACACCGGAGCCGAGGCCTATGCCGGGCTTCAGCCGGACGAGGACGCGGAGTTTCAGGAGGCGTGGCTCCCCTGAGCCGATAGCCCGGGTTACGGTGCCGCAATGAAGGTGGGCATCGTCGTTCCTTACTCCTGGTCCTTTTGGGGAGCGGTTGTCGAGCACGCCGAGCTGCAAGCCGAGGCTCTCAGGCGTCAGGGGGTCGACACTCGTACGATCATGGGGAACGACCCGCCGGGCAGCTTCACGCGGGTGCTCCATCCTCGGCTCGGGCGTCACGGACATCCGCCGCCGGACGTGATCCCGGTCGGACGATCGGTGATCGTGCCGGCGAACGGTTCGCTCCCGAACATCGTGCTCTCTCCGCGCACGGTCTTCAGGGTGCGGCGGGCGCTCGAGCGAGAGCGGTTCGACCTCCTTCACCTCCACGAGCCGATGACGCCTGCGATCTGCATCGCCGCGCTGTCGCTTGCACGCATTCCGTGCGTCGCCACGTTTCATGCGCACGGCGCGTTGGGTTGGATGAAGGTGGGCAAACCCGTGTGGGGTTTTCTCGCCGACCGTCTCGATCACCGCATCGCGGTTTCCTCGCACTCGCGCGACACGGCCGCGTCCTGGCTCCCCGGTGAGTACGAAGTGCTCCCGAACGGTGTCCTGATCCCACCCGAGGCTGATGCGCACGGCCGGCAGCACCAGATCGTCTTCGCCGGCCGGCAGGAGCCGCGCAAGGGGCTGCAGGTGCTCCTGCGGGCGTGGCCGGAGATCTCCCGGAGGACCGGGGCTCGGCTTCGGATCGTCGGTGCTGATCCCCTCGCTGTGCGGTTGCTCCTGACGCGCGAGCGAATTTCCGACGACGCGATCGACGTTCTCGGTTTCCTCTCCCAGGAGGAGCTCACCGGCGAGCTCGTGCGCGCAAAGGTGCTTGTTGCGCCGTCACTCGGAGGGGAAAGCTTTGGGATGGTGCTGACGAGAGCCTTCGCCTGTGCAACGCCGGTCGTCGCGTCCGACATCGACGGGTACCGTGAAGTGATGACGAGGGAGGCAGGCGTCTCCTTCCCGGCCGGCGACGAGCAGGCGCTCACTGCGGCGGTGGCGGGATTGCTCGACGACGAGCAGCGTCGCGCCGCACTTGGTGAGGGCGCGCGTCGCGTCGCGGTCGAGCGCTACTCCTGGGACGACATCGGGAGACGCCTGGTCGAGATCTACGAGCAGGCAGCTCGCGCAGCGTGACGTTCGTCCGCAGCCGCTGGGCCCGGGCGGTGATCGCCCTCCTCGCAGCGTGCGGCGTCGTCGCGCTGCTCTGGTGGCGCGGACCTGCGTGGAGCGGGGTTGCGGCGGCGTTCGCTGCGGTCAAGTGGGGGTGGGTCGTCGCCGCGATCGGCCTGAACCTGCTCTCGGTTCTGGTGCGTGCGCTCGCGTGGCGCACGGTGATCGTCCAGGCATTCGAGCGGCCTCATCCGAGCTTTCTGCTCGTCTTCTCGGCCTTTTCCGTCGGCCTGTTCGCGAACGCGATCCTTCCCGGGCGCATCGGCGAACTGGCCCGGGTCGCCGTGCTCAACCGGCGCATGCCCCAGCAGGGAGCGTGGGCGCGTCTGCTCGGCACCGTCTTCGCGCACCGCGTCTTCGACCTCATCGCAGTGATGGGTCTGATCATGTACGTGCTCCTCACCGCGCACATCCCCGACTGGGCGGTGACGAGCCTGATCGTGGTCGTCGTGGTCGGCGTCGTCCTCTTCACCGTTGCGATCATGGGCGCGCGCAGCGATCACTTCGCCGGGCTCGACGAAGGGCTCGGCGCTGTTCGCAAGGTCGTCCGTCTCGCGCGTTACGGGCTCGGCGTGATGAGGCGGCCCGCAGCGGCGGCGCTCGCACTCTGTTTTCAGCTGCTTGGCTGGACGTGCCAGCTCTTCGCCGTCTACACGTCGATGCGCGCTTTCGGGATTCACGAGGCGTTGCCCGCGGCGGGTCTCGTCCTCGTCTTGATGAACGTCGCCACCATCTTCCCGCTCTGGCCCGGCAACGTCGGCCTCGTCCAGGCCGCCGTCGCGCTCCCGCTCTTCACGTACTACGGGGTTGCAAAGGCGCGCGGGATCGCGTTCGGCTTCGGCCTGCAGGCGATCGAGGCGTCGGTGGGGATCGGCGTCGGTCTGATCTTCCTCGCGCGCGAAGGTCTTTCGGTCGCGATGCTCAAGGTCATGCCCGATGCGTCCCAGGCGGAGACACCAGCCCATGACACCCCGCAGGTGGCGACCGGGGTGGAGACGGATGCCGAGCGTCCGCGCGCTCGCATGTCCGGCTAGCCTCAAGGGCGTCCTTTCGGCGCGCGAAGCGGCCGCGGCGCTCGCCGAGGGTCTGCAGGCCTGGGCCGCCGTCGACCAGCTTCCCGTCGCAGACGGCGGGGAGGGAACCCTCGACGTGCTGCACCACGCCTTGGGGGGCGAGTGGCAGGAGGCGGACGTCTCCGACGCGTTCGGGCACCGACGGCGCGCGCGCTGGCTCGAGTTGTCGTTCGGGCACGCGGTCGTCGAGGCGGCCGAGGCGATTCCACTCGACCGAGAGCGGCTCGATCCGCTTGCGGCATCCAGTCGTGGGCTTGGCGAGCTGATCCTTGCGGTGGGCAGCCCGCGCGAGTTGCTCGTGGGGCTCGGCGGGACGGCGAATGTCGACGGCGGCGCCGGCTTGTTGGATGTACTCGACGGACTTCCGGTGCCGACCCGCGTCGTGTGCGACGTCGACGTCCCGCTCCTCGACGCCGCGCGGGTCTTTGCGGCGCAGAAAGGCGCCACGCCGGGAGAGGCCGCCGAGCTCGAAGCCCGGCTCGCGGCGAGGAGCGACCTCGCTCCATACGCTCAGCTCCCCGGCGCCGGCGCGGCGGGCGGCCTTGGTGCGGCATTCGCCTCTCTTGGCGCCGAGCTCGTGCCCGGCGCAGCACGCGTGCTCGACCTCGTCGGTTTCGACCCCAGCCCCTATGACGTGGTCGTCACGGGCGAAGGGACCGTGGACGCGACGACGGTGCGCGGCAAAGCGCCAGGGGAAGTGGCGCGACGTTGCCGGGTCGCCGGAGTGCGATGTGTCGTGTTCGGCGGCCGCGTCGTCGAGCCGGTCGAAGGTGTCGAGACGATTGCGCTCTCCGGCGAGCCGGCCCGGGCGCGCGCGGATCTGATGGAGCTGGGTCTAGGGCTTGGCCGATTCCACCCGGCGGGCTAGCTCTTCGATCTTCCCCTGGGCCGCGTCGAGCTTCCCGACGCAGAGCTTGTAGAGCTCCTCGCCGCGCTCCCAGAGGCCGATCGCCTCGTCGAGGCCCGCTTCGCCGCGCTCCAGTCGCTCGACGATCTGCTCGAGCTCGCGTTGCGCGTCCTCGAAGGTCGGCTGCGCGCTCACTCGACCCGAGCGCCGAATTGTCCGTCGGCCACCTGCACGTCGATCTCGTCACCCGATGCGACGGCGGTCGCCGAGCGCACGATCTCGTCACGAGCGCGCACGATCGCATAGCCCCGCTCGAGCGTCGCGCGCGGAGAGAGCGCCCGCAAGCGACCGGCTGCATGTTCGACCCGAGCGCGCTTGCGCTCCACCGCGAGGGCCGGCGCTCGCCGTAGACGCTCGTGCGCCTGGACGAGTCGCCCGCTTCGGCGCTCGAGCACGTTCCGCGCTCCTCGCGCAAGGCCGGCCCGGCTGCGCTCGAGCCGCTCGAGCAGCTCGGCTGCATCCGGGACGACGAGTCGTGCGGCCGCGGTCGGCGTCGATGCGCGGGCGTCTGCGGCGAGATCGCAGAGCGGCGTGTCCTGTTCGTGTCCCACTGCCGAGACGACCGGGACCTCGCATGCCGCGATCGCCCGCACCAATCGTTCGTCGCTGAACGGGAGCAGATCCTCGAAGCTGCCACCGCCTCGCGAGAGCACGATGACGTCGACCTCAGCTGCACTGGACACGTCCTGCAGTGCTTCGATCATCGAGGCCGCGGCGAGTGGTCCCTGCACGTAGGCCTCGCGCACCAACACTCGTGCTGCAGGGAAACGGGCCGTTATCGTCGCGATCAGATCCTGTTTTGCGGCCGCGTCGTTGCCGGTAACCAGCCCGATGCGGCGCGGCAGGAAGGGCAGCGGCCGTTTCCGCTCGAACAGTCCTTCGACTGCGAGCTTCTTCTTGAGGCGCTCGAGTGCGGCGAGGTGGTCGCCGAGCCCGAACCGCTCCAGCGAGAGCGCGCGCAGGCGGAAGTCGCCGCGCGCCTCGAAGAGCTCAGGTCGTCCAAAGACGTGGACGCGCTCGCCGTCGGTCAAGTCCAGGCGCAGTGCGTCGAAGCGAACGCGCCCGATCGTGACTCCGAGACATGCTCCGTCGTTCGGGTCCTTGAGCGTGAAGAAGACGGATTGCCAACGAGGATTACGCCGGAGCTCGGTGACTTCTCCTTCGACCCAAACCGTAGGCAGCCGCCGAAGCCAGTCCGCGACTCCTCGGTTGAAAGACCCCACGGAGTACACCTTCTTGTCGCCGTACTGGGTGGCTTCGACCTTCACGTCATCCAGAATGCCACGCCGCCGCCGCCGCGGCGGGCTCTGCGCGTCGCGCTTCACGACCGCCTTCGGAGAAAGTCCGTGATGAAGTCGTCATGACTCGCGCGCAGCGCGAGCCGGACTTCGTCGCGTTACTAGAGAAGAATCTCGACGGCGGTTTCGGGCGCGCATCCCTGCCCGACGAGCTCCACCGCGCGGTGCAGGTCGGCCTCGCTGCCTGCGAGCCGCTCCGCGAGCGACAGGGGATAGCCGGCCTCCATCAGGACGTGCAGGCGCCAGCTCTCCACCTTCGAGTGCTCCCCGCCGTTCGGCTCGATGATCTCGGTCGTCTCTCCCACGGTGTGCCGGTTCGCCGTTTCATAGACGAACCCTCCCGCTATTTGTTTGCCGCGAACCGGTACGCGAAACCGCAGATCAGGTTCGGGCGAACGTCTCGTCGATTCGCTTGCCCAGCTCTCGCAGGCGCGCCTCGAGGACGGCGCGCTCGGCCTCGGTGTCGGCTGCCAGGCCGTCCAGACGCCGCCGGAGGTCGTGTTCTGCCTGAACCAGACGCGCTTCGAAGGCCTCGATCGCCTCGTCGCGCTGGCGCGCCAGTCCCGCGCTGACCTGCTCCTGGCGCTTCTCGAGTCGCTGTGCGCCCGCATTCCCGACCTGCGCCAACCGCTCCGCCAGGACCGTCTCCGCCTCACGCGAGAACGCCTGGACGGCTCGGTCGAGCTCCCGCGAAAGTCGTGTCGCCGCGGCTTCGCGCGACGACTTCACCGTGTCTGCGAACTGCTGGGTCGCTGCGTCGGAATAGCTCGACGTCGCTCTGGAAAGCATTCGCTGGAGCTGTTCGAGCTGCCGCCGCTCGACGTCCGCAAAGCCTGCCTGGATGCGCCGGACGGCTTCCGTCTCCTCTCGGTCGATCAGCTCGGCCAACTGGCGCTCGCGCCGGCGAATGCGTTCGTTCAGCTCGTGCAGGGAGCGTCGACGCTCTGAGGCGTAGGCCTCGAGCTCGGCACTGCCGGCTGCGACGGCGTCCTGCGTCGCGCGCGTGAGATCGTCACGCAGGCGCACGAGCCCAGCGCGTTGCTGCTCGCTCTCGGCTTCCAGGCGTTCAGCATCGGCCGCGATTCTTGCCTCGACCTCGGAAATCAACTGCTTTTGCCGCTGCTCGAGCTGGACCAGCTGGTCGACAACGCCGCGCTGGGCGCGCTCGAGATCGTCCGCCCAGGCCGTCAGACGCGCTTCCACCTGTTGCTGCGCGACGGTCAGCGCCTCACCGAGCTCGTCGGCTGTCGTACGCGAGCGCTCCGCCGCGGCAGCGCGCCGCTCCTCGGCGATGCGGCTCTCCTGCTGCGTCAGCAGGGACACGGAGTCGGCGCGCGCGCGCGCGAGCGTCCGCTCGAGCTCGGCGCTCCGGTCGTCTGCCTCCTTGGCGACAAGTGCATGGAGCCGGGCCTGCGCACGCGACAGCTGGTCGTCCACGCGACGGGCTGCGCGGAGCAGCGTGCGCAACTTCACGGCGACGAGCGCGGCCGCGAACGCAACGGTCATCCCGCCCGCGGCAACCGCAAGGCTCGCTTGCGGTCGGAATCCGAAGCTCACCCAGGCAGCGGCTGCAGTCAGACCGAGCAGTTCGGCGAACCCTACGAGCGCACGATGACCGATCCGGTCGAGCACGGCGCCCCCGAGGGACAGCACGGCCAGCGCCGCCGCTGCGGCGAAGACGATCTGGACGATGGTGACGAGCTGCACGGCGTCAGGTTACGCGGAGCACGACGAGGGCGATGGCCAGGCAGATCACGGACGCGGAGAGAGCCTGCAACGCGCGCTCCGTATCGCCCGCAAGCGTCTCGCTCGTGATCGGAAGCGCCGTCCCGTCCACGAGCTCGATCCGTCCGGTCACCTCCAGGACACGCCGCCGCACGAGTCGAACCGGCGTCGAGAGCCGCCGCTGGGCATGGCTCAGAAATGCGGCTGACGCTGCAGCCAGTAGCGCCTCGACGCGAATCGTCTCGGCCGCCGCGAAGTACGTCGCCAGCACCGGGAAGGCACCCCACGCAAGGGCGAACCAGGGATCCCCGTGAAAGCGGCCGCCGAAGAGCTCGAGGTTGTAGGCGACCGCGATGAAGGCTCCGATCGCGACGAACGCGAGCAACCAGAGGCTTGTCCGCAGGGCGACCGCGACACCGATTCCCGCTGCGCCGGCGAGCGAGGCCGCCGCGAGCGCCACGAGTGTGGTGTCGGGAATTCGGGTCACGAGCGGCCGTCCGTGCAGCTCGTCGAGCGCGTGGGCAGCGATGCCCATCCCGAGGAAGAAGGCGAGCAGCCCAAGCCCGAGGACCCCTGGACGCCAGTGTGGGGCCAGGGCTGCGCCGATTGCAACGTAGGAGAGGTGCCAGAGCGTGTACGGCGGATGAAGCAAGGTGACGTAGTCGCGCCAACCACCCGGAGCGAGTGCGTAGAAGGCAGGGCGTGCCGTGCCGGTCACCTGCGCCGGCCCCAGGTGACGATGCCGCCGCCGAGGCTGAGGCGCCGCGACCTCACGTCTCCGATCCCCGCGTTGCGCCACGATTCGAGCAGTCGCTCCTCCGGCCAACGGGCATAGAAGTCGCGGATGCTCGGGCCGAGGAAGTCACCGACCTCCGCCCAGCCCTTCGAGATCGCCCGGCCTGCGACCGGCAGGCCGACGCGGACATACAGCTCCCAGAGCGGGCGCCAGATTCCTCGGGGCACCGCGAACTCGAGCCCGGCGATCGTGCCGCCGGGGCTGACCACGCGCGCAAGCTCATGCAGCGTCGCGCCGGGATCCGGTACGTAGCGGAGCAAATACGTGAAGGTCAGCGCGGCGAAGGAGGAGTCGGCAAAGGGCAGCGCGTCGGCCGTTCCCTCGACGAGGGTGACGCTCGCTGGAAGTCGGCGTCGTGCCTCGGCGAGCATCTCCGCGCTCTGGTCGAGGCCGACAACGGTGCAGCCTGTTCGCGCGAGAAGCTCGCGAGCGACTGCGCCGGTACCCGTGGCGACGTCGAGCACCGTGTCCCGCGGACCCGCCTCGATGCGCGCGACGAGGAACCGGCGCCAGCGCGGGTCCTGGCCGAGTGACAGGACGGCGGCGTAGCGGTCGTAGGTCGGCCCGAGGGGGGCGAACAGCGTCCGCGCGGAGGCTGCCTCTCCCACGGAGCCGAGTCTATTCTTGGCGTCGTGGCGCTGGCGGACGACCTCGACCGGATCGCGCGAGCTGCCGGGGCGCACGCCCTACCCGGCGAGGAAGTCACGGCCGTCCTCGCGGTCGAGCCCGCTCCCGGCGAGCGCCTGTACCTGTGTGCGTTCGGGAGCTCCGCGGGCGTCGACAGCTGGCTGGTGCTGGACGGTGACGGTTCGCCGGTGACGAACCGCAAGCGAGTCCGTGACGCAGCGTCGATCGCGGCCCTCTGCGAGGTGGTGGAGGAGAGCGTGGACGGCGCCGAGCCCCCCACCGAGCCGCGCCTCGCCTCGCTCGCCTACCTCGACTCGATCGGACCGACAACGGAGAACGGCGACCTCGCCGCAGCGGTGCAGAGTGCCGTTCCAGCCGTCGAGGAGCTCACGAAGAACGTCGAGTCGAACTACAAGCTCGACTTGAGCCGATGAGCGAAGCGATCTTGACGACGCCTTAGTGCTGCCCGACGGAACCCTGTCCGGCCGCGTCGCGCTCGTTACCGGCGGCGGTAGCGGGCTCGGGCGCGCGATGGCGCTCGAGCTCGGACGACTCGGTGCGAAGGTGGCCGTGGTCGGCCGGAGGCGTGAACCGCTCGACGCCACCGTTGCGAGCCTTCCGAACGAGGGATACGCGGTGCAGGCCGACGTTCGCGATCCCGGCGCCGTGGCCGCCGCCTTCGACGCTGCGGAGGAAGCACTAGGTCCGCTGACGACCCTGGTGAACAACGCTGCCGGTAACTTCCTCGTTCGGGCCGAGGATCTGTCGCCGAATGGGTGGCGCGCCGTTGTGGGCATCGTCCTCGACGGCACCTTTCATTGCTCGCGCGAGCTCGGGCGGCGCGTCGCGAACCGCGGTGGGGACAACGCCCAGATCGTGAACATGGTTGCGACGTACGCGTGGACGGGCGGCCCCGGCACCGTGCACTCCGCCGCGGCAAAGGCCGGCGTCGTGAACCTCACGAGGACGCTCGCGGTGGAGTGGGCACGTCATGGGATTCGTGTGAACGCGATCGCGCCGGGCCCGATCGACACCGAGGAGACCCGAGCGCGACTCTGGCCGACCGAGGAGATGAAGGAGCAGTTGCTGCGTCGCATCCCGCTCGGCCGCTTCGGAGGCGAGGAGGAGATTGCGCACGCCTGTGCCTACCTCGTCTCCGACTTTGCGGGGTACGTCACCGGTGACGTTCTCACCGTCGACGGCGGCGCGTGGCTCGAGACGGGAATGTTCCGCTAAAGGAGCTCCGGCGGGGGACGGCGGACGAAGCGTTGTCCCAGGGCTCTGCCGAAACGGTGCAGCACCATTCCGAAGAGGAAGATGCTGAGGCCGACGGCGAGCAGTGCCGCCGTAAACGTCCAGCGGTTGTTGTTCAAGCCGGCGGCCAGGTAGTGCACAAGTGGCGCGTAATAGCCAAGCACCCCGTAGAACGCCCATGTTGCGCGTCCGATCGGGCCGGACACGATCAGCATCAGCACGCCGACGATCAGCATCGGAATCCATCCCCGGTTGTGGTCGCCGCTGGACAGGAAGGCGAAGAACACGAGCCCCGCCGCGACGCTGAACCAGCCGAGCGCGTGGAACCAGAAGGCGTCGCGGCGTCTCCCAAAAGCATCCAGGAACACACCGGCGATGACGGTCAGAGCACCGGCGATCAGCGCGGCCGTAGCGCGTTCGTCGCCGCTCGGCGAGTCGCTCACCGCGGCGAGCATCTGCGAGCCGACGAGGACCGACCCGACGAGCAGGGCGAAGAGGAAAGAGAAACGCGTGAGGGCGAACGCGACGAGCGCAGCCAAGGCGGTGATGGCCGCGACCGCGAGCGTATAGCCGCTGAAGTGGTCGAACGGATCGCCGAGGTGCTCGGGCCAGGCCCCGATCAGCCGGAATAACGCGATGCTGACCGCGGGCATCATTGCGACCGCCAGGGCAGCGGCGATCCCACCCGGTACCCACCAGCTCGCCCTCAGCAGGAACCACGCTCCCGAGGCGTAGGCGAAAAGAAAGGCGATCGCCGCGATGAAGATCCAGAGATTGCCGTGGCTCTTGGGGATCGTCTCGAGGAGCCCGTAGGAGCCCAGCGCCATCGCGTATCCGCCGGCAAACCACAGCACGTTCGGCGGGTCGACGCGGGGCCAAGATCGCTCGGCCTGCTCAAGGGGAAGGACTACGCCTGCCCGCTCCTCCACGCGCCGACCTTATGCGACAGCCCGGTCGGCATAGCTGCGGCCTCGGCTGCCCAACCTTCCCTATGCTTGATGTATGGAAGGTGGATTCGGTTTTCCGCTCGGTGGTGACCCGGAGGATCTCCTGCGCGGCCTCCGCGAGTTTGCGGAGCAGCAGGCGGAGACCGTGCAGGAGGCTCAGCGGGAGCAATTCGCGACGCTGACCCTCAATACGGCGGTCGAGCTGACCGGCGCTGCGCTCTCCCAGCTGCAGCCGTCGGGCACGCCCGACGAGCAGGCGATTGCTCTCCGAGACGCCATGCGCGTGCTCTTCCCTGAAGCGGTCGCGCTCGTGAGCGCCGCCCGCCAGGGCTTCATGCGCGAGCGCTAGGCCCACGTAGAATCGCGACCCCGTGGCGATCCTCGACCGCGCGATCGTTCGCCTGCTGCCGGCCGTCCCGCGACCGGTAGTGCAGAAGCTCTCCGAGCGCTACATCGCCGGCCCGGAGTTGAAAGACGCGCGCGAGACGGTTCGCGGTCTGAACGCCGAAGGGAAGATGGCGACGATCGACGTCCTCGGCGAGGAGATCACGAACGAGGACGAAGCTGCAGCGATCGTGCGTGCCTATCAGGACGTCTTCGCCGACATCGAACGCTGCCGACTCGACTCGAACGTCAGCGTCAAGTTGACCGCGCTGGGGTTGAAGCTCGATTACGACGTGTGCCGGGCGAACCTGCGTGTCGTTGTGGACGATGCAGCCTCCCGCGGGAACTTCGTGCGCATCGACATGGAGGACTCGTCGACGACGGACGACACGCTGCGTCTGTACCGCGAGCTGCGTGAGGAGGGCCACGAGAACATCGGCGTCGTGTTGCAAGCGATGCTGCGGCGGACGGCCGACGACGTTGCGGCGCTTGCCGACCTCAGGCCGAGCGTCCGGCTGTGCAAGGGCATCTATGTCGAGCCGGCCGAGGTCGCCTTTCAGGAGTTCGAGGAGGTGCGCCGAGCGTACACGCGTGCACTTGAGGCGCTGCTCGACGCGGGGTGCTACGTCGGAATCGCTACGCACGACGAGGTGTTGCTTCGGAACGGCCGCCGGCTCGTCCTCGCTCACGAGCTCGGGCGGGAGGACTATGAGTTCCAGATGCTGCTCGGCGTGCGTCGCGGTCTCGGAGACCAGCTCGTGCGTGAAGGTCACCGCCTACGGATCTACGTCCCCTTCGGCCGCCACTGGTATGGCTATTCGCTCCGGCGACTGCAAGAGAACCCCAAGATCGCCGGGTACATCGCTGCTGACACGCTCGGTCGACTCGTCGGACGCCGTAACGGCGCCTGACGCGCCGGCGCTAGGGAGGCGGAGGACCGGGCGGCGGCGCTCCGGGCGGGGGAGCCTCTTCCTCGACGATCGTCCGTCGTCGAGGCGGATAGTCCGGCCCCGGAGGTGGCGCGGCCGTGTAGCCACGGTGCCAGCCGAATTGCCCCGGGCCCAAGCGCTCCCACAGCAGCAGAGACAGGAGCAGTCCGAGGAGACCGACGAGCATGAGCACCCAGCCGACGACGTCGATGTCGACAGATGGATTCGGGTCCTGGTGTACGGCGAATGCCAGGATCGCGCCGACGGCGGTCAGGATCAGGCTGACGGGAAGGCCCATGCGGGACCGATCCCCGCCCGCGACGGTTGCCAAACGGGTTCAGGAGCGCTGCGCGTACAGGAGGAACGTTCCCGGCATCCTTGCGTCGTGACGTCGCAGCCCGTCTCCCCTGGACGGATACTCCTCGAGCGCGCGTGGGGACAGGTCCGCCCGGGCGGCTGCGGTGACGATCTGCCCGAGTCGACGTGAGCCTTCGTCGAAGTAGTTCTCCCGCCAGTGCATCAGACCGTCCACGCAGAGCGCGACTGGGTGCTCGTCGAACAGCAACAGGTCGCCACCGGGCCGAACAGCCGTGGCGATGGCTCGCAGCCACGCGTCGAGATCCCTCACCTGCACGATGGAACCCGGCCCCGCGTAGACGAGGTCGAAGCGTCCGCGGCGAAGCTCCGCGGGCAACGCCTGCGAATCAGCCTGGACCCAGAGAATCGACGGCCACCGCTCGCGCGCTGCCTCGAGCGCCTGGCCGGATGCGTCGACACCGGTGACGATTGCCCCTAGTGCTGCGAGCTCGGCCGTGGCTTCACCCGTCTCGCATCGCAGATGCAGCACTCGCTTGCCGGTCAAGTCGGCGAGGGCATGACGGACGGCCCCCGGTAGCCCGGGTTCACCGGCGAGCGCGTCCAGTCGCTGCCGATGGATGTCGTCCCAGGCGCGCCGGTTGTGGTCGGTCGGTTCCATCAGGCGAGCAGCGAGTAGCCGCCGTCGAGGACGAGCGTGTGGCCGCGCACCATCTCCGCGTCGGTTGAGCACAGATAGGCGACCGCCCCGGCGACGTCTTCCGGCTCGACCAGGCGCCCGGCGGGCGTCTGCGTGCGGCCCGCGTGCAGCATCTCCTCGCGATTCGGGAAGTGCTCGAGCGCCTCGGTCTCGACGACGCCTGCCGAGACCGCATTGACGCGGATTCCGCGCGGTCCGAGCTCGACGGCGAGATAACGGACGACGGACTCGAGCGCGGCCTTCGAGGTTCCGACCAGCACGTAGTTCTCCAGCACGCGCTGCGATCCGAGCGACGAGACTGCGACGATCGAGGATCCTGCGTCCATTGTCGGGGCGCACGCGCGCGTGAGTGACAGGAGAGCGCGGGCGTTCGTGCCGAGCGTCCAGTCCCAGTGCTTGTCCTCCGTCTCGAGTGCGGGCCTGATCACGCCGGTCGCGGCGTTGTGCACGACCGCGCCGTAGGGGCCATGCGCTGCGAACTCGGCGATCACCTTCTCCGAGGCGACGTTGCCGCGGACGAGGATCGGCTCGGCGCCTGCGCCGCGAATCTCCTCTGCCGCTGCCTCTGCGGCCGAGTCGTTTCGCAGGTAGCCGAGCGCGACACGTGCAGCCCCATCGCCCGCGAGCCGCAGCGCGATCGCTTTCCCGATCCCGCGCGTCCCGCCCGTCACGAGGACGGAGCGGCCCTCGAGAGTCATTTCCGCCCGGGAAGTGGGTTGTCCGCCGGCGCGGCGCTTGGAATCTCGTCCCAGCCGGGCCTCGATCTCGGCTCGCGCGGGCCTTCCTCGGCTTTGGACGAAGCCTGGCCGAGCCGCTCGAGCAGAGCGATCTTCTCCTGCGCGTACTGCTTCACCGGGTGGACGTCGGGCAGGTCGAGCACGAGCTCTTCGATCCGCGCGCGGAGCTGCGGTGCGAAGTGCGGCGTCGCCGGGCCGGCGAGCGCATCGATCTCCTCCCTCGTTGGCTCCCGCATCGGCGAAAGCCTAACGAGGTCTAGGGCTGTGGGGAGGCGACGTAGACGCGGACCTCGAGCGGGCCGAAGGAGTCGGTGAACGAGCCTCCGTTAGCCGTCACCGCGTGGCCGCCGTCGAGACTCCGAAGCGACCGGTTGCCGACTGCGGGGACGGTGATCGTCGCGCTCGCCGAGGCCCGGCTCGCGTTGACGGCGATGACGTACACAGCGCCGTTGTGCTCCCGTGCGCCCACCTTCACCGTGCTCCCGAGCGAGACGCTCGCCGCGGTGGCGGGCTCGACCAGAGCCGGCACGAGCGACTGGATCTCGTGGCTCGATCGGGCGATCTCCGCACCAACCTCCGGGGTCCAGTTGTTGGGGAAGTAGCCGATCGCGTGCGCGCCGCCTGCGATCGCGAGCCATGTTTCCGCCCGCACCGTCTCCGGGGTCGGATCCAGCTGCGCGCCATGGCAATCCATCCTCCGCGCTTCGATCCACTGGAACGTCGGCTTGCCGCGTGCGAGCGCGACCAGGTCGACCTGCGAGTCGAAGACGTCGCCGAAGCTGTCGTACCGGCACCAGTTCTGGAGCGGGTAGAGGTCGAAGCCGAGGACGTCAGCGCTGGCCGCGAGTGCCGGATACATGCCCCTGCCCTGCGGCAGGGGAGCGGCGCCACTGTAGAAATGGTTGGTCAAGGTGAGGAAGCGCGGCCCCGAGTCGGGCGTGGGGGGCACCATGCGCAGCGCGTCGGCGAGCGTCAGGTCGTTGGGGAGGAACGTGTCCCATTCGTCGGGCAGATGCACTCCGACAGACCCTGCGCGTGCGGCTGCAGGCGCCTGGGCATTGCCGAGCACGAAAGCGCGTCCACTGACCCAGCTGGCCAGGTCTGCGCCGCTGCCGCAGTTGTTGCCCATGAAGACGTCGATGCCGACCGCGAGGTTGCCGGCCACGGCGTCCGGGCACTGGCCCCAGACCATCTTGGGAAATGACGGCTGGCCGTCGAGCAGGATCGCCCCGTCGGCCGTTGTCATCTGCACCTGACCGGTGAGGGCCGGAGTGGTGAGCAGGAACTCGGCGATCGGCGCCTGCCCGCCCGCGTTCTCCGCCGTCACCGCCAGCTTGTACGAGCTGGAAAACGTCAGCCCGGACACCGTCGCCTGGTGCTCGCTCGAGTCGGCGCTCGCCGCGGTCCAGATAATCGGCGCGTCGATCCCGTAGGCGACGCGCGAGCTGGCTGACACGCTCGTCCGCCAGGCGATCGTCGCGGAGAAGGGTGTAAGCGCCACCGTGTGAACGTCCTCGATCGTCGGTGCCGGCACCGTGGGTGGAGGGGGCGACGGGGTCGTCCCGGTCGGGGGTGGCGGCGTGGTCGAAGCGGCGCCCGGCAGCTCCAGGAACCTGAGGTCGCTCACGTACGGGGAGCTGAAGGCGATGTCGGCCGACCCCGCGGCAGATGACGCAGCTGCACGTGTGATCGACTGCGCGTCCACATGCGCGAGGGGCGTCAGGCCCGGACTCGTGACACCTCCCGTGTCGAGACCGACGGCGCGCACCCTTCGCCCGGTCGGCGGCGCGAACCGCAGTGGAGGATTCGCGGGAGTCGCCGGGGCAGCCGAGGCCGGGACCGAGGTCGAGGCGGATCCCGGCAGGGCAAGCTTGAAGCCGATCGCCGAGCCGGCAACGACGGCAAGCAGCAGCCAGAGGGTGGCGCGCAGAGGCACCAGATAGGAGTCGGCGTTCCGAGGCCTCTCCTCTCACTCGAACGAGTGATATGAGCCTTTACGCTGCGCTGCCCGTGCGCCGTCCGACCGCCGATCTGATGCTGCTCGCGACGGTCAGTCTCTGGGCGCTCAACTTCACCGTCTCGAAGTACATCCTCGACCACGGCTTCCAGCCACTTGCGTACTCGGCGGTCCGATACGCCTGCGCGGCGCTGATCTTCGCGGGAATCACGCTCGCCTGGGAGGGCTCGCTCCGAGTCGGACGTGGCGATCTGCCGTTCATGGGGGTCTCGACCGGCGTCCTGTTCGCCAACCAGCTTGCGTTCGTGTACGCCCTGCGCTTCACGACCGCCTCGACCGTGGCGCTCGTGTTCGGAACGCTTCCGATCTTCACGGCGCTGATCGCGCGCGGCAGCGGGGTCGAGCGGCACAGCCTGAGGTTCTGGCTTGCTGCGTGCCTTTCCTTCGCGGGCGTGGCCCTGGTCGCGGTCGGGTCGGGCGGGAACCTCTCCGCCGACCTGAAGGGTGACGGGCTCGCCCTCCTCGGGGTCGCGACCTGGGCAGCGTACTCCGTGGCGATCGGCCCGCTGATGCGCCGCTACTCGCCCTACCGCCTCAGCGCGGTCTTCCTGCTCGCGGTGACGATGGCGCTGCTGGCGGCCGGGTCCGGGCAACTCGCCCGACAGAACTTCGAGCTGGGCGGCCTCGTCTGGCTCGGCTTCGCCTTTGCGGTGCTCGGCCCGCTCGTGACCACCAACCTGCTCTGGTTCACCGCGATCGACCGGGTCGGCCCGTCACGGGCGTCGCTCTTCGCGAACCTGCAGCCGTTCCTGGCTGCAATCGTCGCCCTCACCGTGCTCCACGAGCAGATCACGATGGTGCAGGTCGCGGGCGGTCTTGCGATCGCGGGCGGCATCGTGCTGGCCTCGCGCGAGCGCACCGCTCCCCAGCCGCCCGCTGAGTAAGGTGCTGGCTGGGCGGCGCCGCATAGAGGGCGTGCGGGCTTTGCCCGGACGGCCATCCGAACGGACGGTTCTGGTCAACCCTGACAAGAACCCTCGCCAGACCCTCCGAGTAAGCTTTGGACGTGGGGCAGAACGCCGACTTCATGCCGATCGACGGGTGGGATCACCTCGAGTTGTACGTCGGCAACGCCAAGCAGGCGGCCTTCTTCTACGAGCAGGCGTTCGGGTTTACGCAGACGGCTTATACAGGTCCCGAAACCGGAATCCGCGACCGTGCGTCCTATGTTGTCGAGCAAGGCGACATCCGGCTCGTCCTGACTAGCGGGCTGCGCGCCGACTCGGAGATCACTCGCTTCGCCTGCGTGCACGGCGACGGCGTCAAGGACACGGCGCTCACGGTCCCGGATGCGGCGGAGGCCTATCGCCAGGCCGTGCAGCGCGGCGCGCGCGGGCTTGTCGAGCCGCACTGGGTCGAGGACCACTTCGGTCGCGTCCAGTTGGCGACGATCGCCACGTACGGCGAAAACGTCCACACCTTCGTCGGGCGCAGGGAGTACGCGGGTCCCTTCCTCCCCGGCTTCCAGGAGATCCCGAGGACGAACGGCCAGCCTGCGACGGGTGTCGGCCTGAAGGCGATCGACCACGTGGTCGGCAACGTCGAGCTCGGACGGATGAACTACTGGGTCGAGTTCTACGAGCGCACGATGGGCTTCACGAACATCATCCACTTCGGCGACGAGCAGATTCACACCGAGTACTCGGCGCTGATGTCGAAGGTGATGGCAGATGGGGAAGGAAAGATCAAGTTCCCGATCAACGAGCCGGCCGAGGGGAAGCGCAAGAGCCAGATCGACGAGTACCTGGAGTTCTTCGGCGGGCCGGGCGTCCAGCACGTGGCGCTGCAGTCCGAGGACATCGTGCGCACGGTCGAGACGCTCCAAGACCGCGGGATCGTGTTCCTCAACACTCCGGAGGCCTACTACGCGGACGCCACGGAGCGTGTGGGCGAGATCGGCGAGGACTGGGACGATCTGCGGCGTCTCAGGATCCTGGTCGACCGCGACGAGGACGGCTATCTCCTGCAGATCTTCACGAAGACGGCGCAGGACCGGCCGACCCTCTTCTTCGAGGTGATCGAACGGCACGGCGCCCGTGGCTTCGGCGAGGGGAACTTCAAGGCCCTGTTCGAGGCGATCGAGCGCGAGCAGGCCCTCCGCGGCAATCTCTGAGTGACGCTCTGACAACCCGGGTGGCTCGCTGCAGATCGCAAGGCTGAGCGGCCCGCGGCGTCTATTGCACGTACGACGAATTCCAGCTAACCGAGGAGAAACTCGATATGCGGCGCATCATGATTCCAGTCGCCCTGCTCGCCGGGGTCCTCGCGCTGGCCGCGACAGGGCTGGCGGACCCTGGCAAGGGCAACGGCAAGAAGGCCGGACACAACCGGTTCAGCGCCACGATCACCGTGCCCGATCACGGCTCGTGCGGGAATGTCTGGGCGACCGATACGAGTCGGCGCACGTGGTCCATCAAGGCGAACAAGAACGGAACGTTCCGCGTCGGCCGTAAGGACAACGGCACATTCCTGACCTCCGCCGGACAGAGTCCGGGTGCCTGCGACACCACCGGCAAGCATGGACATCACGTGAACGCCGGCATCAAGGGGAAGTTCCGCGGCTACTTGAGAGGCACGGTTTCTGGCGGCACGTTCAATTCCACCGCGACCTGCAATGCAGCCTGCGTCGGCGACACGACGGTCTTCATCTCGACGTTCTTCGGCGGAGCCGCCAAGTTCACGTGCTCGCTTGGCAACGCCGGCTGCAAGTTCAACCTCGAATACAGCTCGCCCGACAAGTCCCTCAAGTTCCACCACTGGCAGGACCGAGGGACAAATGGCGTCGACGAGCACTTCGTCGGCGACATCGCCAACAGCTAGCACTCGGCGAGATCGAATCCTCGAAGAGCCCGCTTCGGCGGGCTCTTCTGTTTCACTAGCCCTGTGAATCCCCAACGGCGCGCAGCTCTCGTCTCCGTCGGCGCGGCCGTTGCGCTGATTGCGCTCAAGCTCGGCGCGGGCCTGGCGTCGCACAGCCTCGGGCTCATCTCCGAAGCTCTGCACTCGGGCACTGACCTGGTCGCCGCGCTGCTGACCTTCTTCGCCGTCGGGGTTGCCGTGCGGCCGGCCGACGTCTCACACCAGTACGGACACGGCAAGGCGGAGCACCTCTCGGCGCTGGCCGAGGCGGCGATCCTCGTGGTCGCGAGCTTCTTCATCGCGTGGCGCGCGATCTCGCACCTGGTCGGCGGGCGCGCCACTTCGGTCGAGGCGACCTGGTACGCCTTCGCCGTGATCGGGATCGTCATCCTCGTGGACGTCAGCCGGACGGTGGCGCTGCGGCGCGCTTCGCGCCGTTATCGCAGCGCCGCCCTCGCGTCGAACGCGCTGCACTTCGCGAGCGACCTGGGCGGGTCGCTCGCGGTGTTGCTCGGACTCGTGCTCGTGCGCGCGGGTTATGCGCGCGCGGACTCTGCTGCGGCACTCTTCGTCGCGGTTCTCGTCCTGCTCGCCGCCGCGCGCTTGATGAAGCGGAACGTCGACGTCTTGATGGACCGCGCACCCGCAGATGCCGAGGATGCGGCACGGGCCGCCATCGCCGGGATCGATCCGCCCGTTGAGCTGCAGCGCCTGCGCATGCGGCAGGCCGGACCCCGGCAGTTCATGGACGTCGTCATCACCGTGCCGCCCGGCGCTGCCGTGGGACAGGGTCACGCGGCGGCCGACCAGGTCGAGGAGGCGCTCAACGATGCGCTACCAGACAGCGACGTTGTCGTCCACGTCGAGCCGCAGGGCGACGAGGCTGCAATCCGCGAGCGTGCCCATGCAGCCGCCCTCGGCGTGCCGGGCGTGCGCGAAGTCCACAACGTGAGCGTGCTCGACGTCGGCGGCCGGACCGAGGTCTCGCTTCACCTCAAGCTCCCGGGCGGGCTGAAACTCGAGGAGGCACACGGGGTGGCCAACGAGGTGGAGAGCGCAATCGTCGCCGCCGTTCCCGAGGTCGACGCTGTCCAGACGCACATCGAGCCGCTTGCCGAGGTGGGAGAAGGCAGGCGCATGGCGGACGACAAGGCCGAGCGCGACGTCGTCCTGCGGATCGTGCGCGAGGTGACCGGCGAGGAGCCTCGCGACCTCCGCTTCCTTCGTACCGACGAGGGCTTACTCGCTTATCTCACCCTTGGGCTCGATCCCTCGAGCCCACTTGCGGAGGCGCACGCGCGCGCGAGCGAGATCGAGGAGCGCGTGCGCCGCGCACGCCCGGACATCGCCGACGTGATCGTCCACACGGAGCCGTAACGGTGCCAGGCACCGGTACGGAAGCGTCACGCGGGGCGCACGAAATCCAGCCCGCCCAGGAGCGATGCGGGGTGCCGGGTGTGATCCCGGTGCCAGGCACGGGTACGACGGTGTGACGGGAGTGTCGTGAGACTCTGCATGTTCACCCCGCGCGATCTGCAGCTCGAGCGTGGCTGGCCCGGGATTATCGAGGGCGACACCGTCGTACAGCTCGCGGCCCAGACTCTCCCGGCCTTCTTCACCGGCGGCGGGAGGGCTCGCCGGCACGCCGAGTATCGGCTCACAGACGTCGACCTGCGCCCACCCGTTCTGCACCCGCCCGCCGTGCGCGACTTCTACGCCTTCGAGCAGCACGTGAAGACGGCCAGGGCTCTGCGCGGACTGGAGGTTCCGCCGGAGTGGTACGAGCTCCCCGTCTTCTACTTCTCGAACCCGGCTGCGATCTACGGGCCGGACGACGAGATCCCGCGCCCGCCCGACACGGCCGAGCTCGACTACGAGCTCGAAGTCGCCGCCGTCATCGGCGCACGTGGCCAGATCGGCGGTTTCACCATCATGAACGACTGGTCCGCGCGCGACCTCCAACGTGCCGAGATGAAGGTGGGGCTCGGCCCGGCGAAAGGGAAGGACTTCGCTACGAGCCTCGGCCCCGTACTCGTGACCCCGGACGAGTTCGACGGCTCGACCGGCGCGATGATCGCTCGCGTCAACGGTGAAGAGCGCTCGCGCGGGAAGCTCGCCGACATGTACCACTCCTGGGAGGCGATCGTCGCCCACGCAGCCCGCAACACCCGTCTGCGACCCGGTGACCTCCTCGGCTCTGGAACGGTGGGGACCGGGTGCATCCTCGAGCACGGCGACGGCCGCTGGCTTCAACCCGGTGACGTGGTCGAGCTCGAGGTCGAGGGAATCGGCGTCTTGCGAAACCGCGTGGCGTGATCGTCGCGGTCGTCGGCGCAGGGGTCATGGGCTCGGCGACCGCCCGTGCGCTGGCGGGCCATGACGTCACCCTGTACGAACAATTCCGAGTGGGACACGACCGCGGCTCCAGCCACGGACGTTCACGCATCGTGCGGCTCGCGTACCCGGAGGTCGAGTTCGTGCAGCTGGCGAAGGAGGCCTTCAGAGGCTGGCGCGAGCTCGAACAGGAGTCCGGCGTCGAGCTGCTGGAGTTGAACGGCCTGCTCGAGCTCGTCGAGGACGCCGCGCAAAGCTCCCGCGACGCGCTCGACGCTGTGGGTGCCGAGTACGCACTGCTCGCCGCAGACGAAGCCAACGCACGCTGGCCCGTCGGAGTGCCGGACGGCTGGACAGCGCTCTTCCAGCCAGAAGCCGGGATCGTGCGGGCCGACCTTGCGCACCGAGCGTTGGTCGACAGCGCGCTCGCAAGCGGGGCGCACCTCGAGGAGGACACGCCGGTGGGATCCCTCGACGAGGTCGACGCTGACGTCGTCGTGGTGACTGCGGGTTCGTGGGTCACGAGACTTGTGCCCGACCTGCCGGTGCGCACGACACGCGAGACCGTCGCCTACTTCCGCCGCGCTGGAGAGCCGCTGCCATCCGTGGTCCAGCTCGATCCCGAGACGCGCGACCACGCGATGTACTCGCTTCATGATCCGCTGCACGGCCTGAAGGCAGGCGCCCACCATGCCGGGGCCGCGGCAAACCCGGACGACGCAGGCGAGCCCGATCCCACCCTGGTCGATCGCATCACCGAGTGGGTCGTCCGTACTTATCCGGACGCGGAGCCGGAGCCGGTCCTCGCGGAGACGTGCATGTACACGACCACCGCCGACGAGCACTTCATCCTCGAGCGCCGCGGCCGGCTCGTCATCGGCTCGGCCTGTTCAGGCCACGGCTTCAAGTTCGCGCCGGCGATCGGCCGGCGGCTGGCGTCGCTGGCTCTAGCCCCGGGCTAGAGTTCGCCCATGCCCTTCTACCAGCGCCTCGGGGACGTTCCGAGGAAGAGGCACATCCAGTTCCGCGACAACGGCAGCCTCCTGACCGAAGAGGTGATGGGCATGGAGGGCTTCGTCGGGATGGAGTCGATCCTGTACCACCTCCAGTCGCCGTGCCGCGTGATGAAGATCGGCGAGTTCGAGGAGATCGCGCGGGACGAGTGGGTCCCGGACGCGCACGCGCACCGGCACTTCAAGACCTACGGGATCGACTCAGGCGGTGACGAGATCACAGGGCGACGCGTGCTGATGTGGAACAACGACGTCGAGATCTCGCTCTGCCGCCCGAAAGAGCAGATGGACTACTTCTTCCGGAACGGCGAGGGCGACGAGATCGTCTTCGTGCACGAGGGCGCGGGGACGCTCGAGACGATCTTCGGCAACGTGCCGTACAAGGAAGGCGACTACGTCGTCATCCCGCGCGGAACGACCTACCGCTTCAGGCCGGAAGGAGAGCAGCGCTACCTCGTGTTCGAGACGCCGGGGCTGATCGAGATCCCGAAGCGTTACCGCAACCAGTACGGCCAGATGCTTGAGGGCGCGCCGTATTACCACCGCGACATCCATCCGCCCGCGGAGTTGAACACACACCGGGAGAAAGGCGAGTTCCCGGTAAAGGTGCGGGTGCGCCACGGCTATCAGACCTACGTGCTCGACTACCATCCCTTCGACGTCGTGGGGTGGGACGGTTTCCTATTTCCCTGGACGTTCTCGATCCACGATTTCGAGCCGATCACGGGCCGGATCCATCAGCCGCCGCCGTCGCATCAGACCTTCCAGGGCCGCAACTTCGTGATCTGCTCGTTCTGCCCGCGGAAACTTGACTTCGATCCACTCGCGGTCCCGATTCCGTATCACCACTCGAATTTGCAGTCTGAGGAGATGATCTATTACGTCTCTGGCAACTTCGGCTCCCGTCGCGGCGTTGAGGTCGGGTCGATCACGCTGCATCCGTCCGGTCTGCCCCATGGCCCCCAGCCCGGCCTCGCGGAGAAGTCAATCGGGATGCACGAGACGACGGAGCTTGCCGTGATGTGCGACACCTTCCATCCGCTGAAGCTCTCGAAGTTCGCCAAGGATCTGGACGACGGGAAGTACGCGTACTCGTGGTACGAGAATGCGCCCGACGTCGCAGGAGAGGAAGCTGCCGTCGACGGTGACGCCACGGGCGCCGGTCTCACTTCTCACCTCTAACTCGCAAGCCGTTCCGCCTCGCTTTGCAAGCCTTACGGCGCCCCGTCCAGGGCCCGTGCAGGCCCTGTCGGCGGGCTCTTGAAAAGTTTGTGGCTGGTGTTACTGTCGTCAGCGACGGGAGGCGTGCTGCGGCGTTGACGGTGAAGCGGGGTGGGGTCG
>VAWR01000077.1 GCA_005885245.1 Actinomycetota bacterium
GCCGTTGCCGCCGAGCAGCGTCTCGACGCCCTTGCCGCCGGCGATCGTGTCGTTTCCGTCGCCGCCGTCGATCGTGGTCGGGATCGTGTCGGTGAAGGCGCCGTTGCCCTCGTCGATGCGAACTGCATCGTTACCGGCCCTGGCGTTGACGACGATCTTCGTGATCGCGCTGCGCGGGAAGCTGAACTCAGGCGAGCCGTCGTCACCGACGTCGATCTGGAGAACGTCCGGCTGGCCGGCCTGCAGGCGAAGCGCGATCTTGTCGCTCACCTTGGTGCCCCTGATCGTCAACACTCCCTGCTTGAGCTTCGGACGCTTGAATTTGGACGCCCCGGGTGGATACGACGCCTTGCCCGCGTTGCCGGCAGGTGCCGCCGTCCCCGACTGGGCCGCGATGCCGGTCGCGCCGGCAGCTGCCACAGCTGCGGCCAGGGCCGCGAGCCACAGTGGCCGAACCGTGCGGGCCCTTCTGAATCGATTGAGATTTCCCATCTGTGCATTTCTCCTTTCGAATGAGCCGCGAGTGGCTCGATGAGTTGGGTTGTCGTTGGCGATGCTGGAGACGGCGGACGAGGGTTCGCACCGTGGCGACCCCCCTGTCTTTTGCAACTCGGTCCGAACAGCGAGCTCGCGCGACAATGTTCGGAGGGGCGAGACCGACGTCCCGCCCCTCGCTGGTCGCGGCTCAGGAGACGAGGAAGCGGCCGTGCATGATGCTGGAGTGTGGGTCGCAGACGAAGCGGTAGCTCCCCTTCTTCAACCTCAGCACGAAGCTCTTCGTTCCCGTGAATTCCACGCTCGTAAGCACTCGATTGAGACCGGGCCCGCTCAGGTGGAAGTCGTGAATGTCCGCCTGGTCGCTGATGACGAAGCGGTACGGCTTCCCGGCCTTCAGCTTCGTCACCTGCTTGCCGTTCATGGTCAGCCGGATCGTGAAACCGGGGCCGACCGTGCCGTTGACGGTCTTCGCCGTCGCGGCCGAGCCAGTCCACGTCACCGCGAGTGCGGCCGCCGCGACTGCGGCGAAGAGCAGGGACCGGGTGCGAAAGGTTCTCCTCATCTTGATGTGCCTCCTTCGGTTATCAGCTCCTGATCGGACAGCCCGATCCTCGAAGGCCGGGACGCTGATTCGCACCGTGGAGACCCCCCGGACTTTCCGGTCCGGGGACCGGAAACCACAGCTGAGGGGCAATCGGATATCCGCGATCCGGGATTGCCAGGCGACGCCCGGTCGTTGTAGCCGCCCAGAGTGGGCGAAACACGTTGACTCCTCGACTGCAGGAAGCGCCCCCGCGTCCTGCTAGTCGAACACGCGCATCGACTGCAAGCGCGGCGGTCTCCAGGTTTCCAGGCGTCGTCAGTGTTTTGGGGACACAGGAAGACGTCGCGGTAACTGAGCCGCTCCTCGAGCGGCACCGGGAGTTGGAGCGGATCGAAACGGCGTTGGCCGAAGCTCGCACGGGGCGCGGCAGGTTCCTTGTGATCGAAGGGCCGGCCGGGATTGGTAAGACGGCGTTACTCGCAGCGGCCCGAACGGCGGCGGCCGACAGCGGGATGCGCGTGCTGCGATCGCGGGGCACCGAGTTGGAGCGCGACTTCGCCTTCGGAGTGGTCCGTCAGCTTTTCGAGTCGCCGTTGGCCGAGGCATCGGAACTGGAGCGCAGTGATCTGCTGCAGGCCAGCGCGGGGGGGAGCCGCCGCCCTCTTCGGGCGTCGATCCCTCGTTCGCCATCCTCCACGGCCTCTACTGGTTGTGCGCAAACCTGACCGGCGCGGGCCCGCTCTGCATTGTCGTCGACGACGCGCACTGGGCTGACGCACCTTCTTTGCGCTACCTCGCGTTTCTGCTCACGCGTCTCGAAGAGCTGAACATCGCGCTCGTCCTGGCGACCCGTCCACGGGAGGCGGGCACCGACGCCGAGCTGCTTGCGACAGTGACGGCCGACCCCTCGGCCGATGTGATCCGTCTTCCTCCACTGACGAGCGCAGCAGTCGCCCAGCTCGTGGAGTCGAAGCTCGCTCGCGTTCCGGATCCGCTCTTCGTCGAGGCGTGCCTGGCCGCAACGCGCGGGATGCCGTTCCTGATGCGCGAGCTCGTGGAGGCGTTGAGCGAAGGAGGGATAGCTCCAACCGCAGAGGCTGCGCGTCACGTCGAGGGAATCGGTGCACAAACGGTCGGCCGTTCGATTCGCCTCCGGCTCCGCCTGCTGCCGAAGCACGCCGGGCTGCTCGCTCGGGCGGTGGCGATTCTCGAGCAGAGCGACCTTCTCCAAGCGGCGCGACTCGCGGGCCTCGACGACGGCGAGGCTGCGGACGCCGCAGAACTGCTGGCGACGGCGGGGATCCTCAAATCCGGCCGGCCCCTGACGTTCAGCCACCCGATCGTCCGCAGCGGTCTCTACTCGGACCTCACGAGCGCAGAGCGTGGACGGGGCCACCGCCGCGCCGCGCAACTGCTTGCCGAGCAGCCGGGCGCGAACGAGCGCGTCGCCAAACACTTGCTGATCACCGAGCCGGCCGCCGACGGCTGGGTCGTCGAGCGGTTGGTCGAGGCTGCGCGCGCCGCGACCCGGAAGGGCGCCCCCGAGTCCGCAGCCGTCTTTCTGCGCCGAGCGATCGATGAGCCGCCGCCGCCCGGTGAGCAGTCGGGATTGCTGGTGGAGCTCGGGATGGCCGAAGCCAGCGCCGGGCTCGCCACGTGGCCCGAGCACTTGCAGCTGGCCGTGGACGCCGCGCCGAACCCGGCGGCAGCTGCGGGCGCAGCGAGGGTTCTGGCTCGCGCGCTCAGCCAGGCCCAGCGCTACGCGGAGGCGATCGAGGTTCTCGATCGTGCATCGTCCGCGCTCGATTCCGGCCACGCCGAGCTCGCCCTCCAGCTCGAGGCCGCGGCTGTAGTCGCCGGGATGAGCGACGCCGCCACCGCACCCTCGGTGGCTGCGCGCCGGGGCGCATTGCGGGAGCGGGTCGCCGGCGATCACGCAGCTCCACCTGAGCTGCTGGCCGTCGGCTCGTTCATCTCCGTCCTGACCAACGAGCCCGCCGAGGTCGGGGCCGAGCTTGCAACCCGGGCGCTTCTGGCGGGAGACAGCACACCCCGAGACCTGAACGGTCGGCCGTGGTTCTCATCCGCAACATTTGCGCGGGCGACGCTCTCCCTGCTTTGGGCCGAGCGGTATGCCGAGGTCCGGCCGCTGCTCGATGCCTCGATCGCGCAGGCGCGCGTGACCGGCGACAGCGGCCGGCTTGCCGTGGCCCTGGCGAGCCGCGGCTGGCTCGCACTGCGACGCGGCGATCTCTGCGCCGCCGAGGTAGACACGCGGACAGCGCTTGCCGCGACCGAGCTTCCGGCACCCCCCACGTACCGCGTCCTGAACGGCGGTCTCCTCGTCAAGGCGCTCGTCGATCAGGGCGAGCTCCACGCGGCAGAGCGGGAGCTCGCGCCGCTCGAGTCTGAAGCAGAGGGCGGATTCGTCACGACCGCGGTTCTGCGCCTCGCGCGCGGACGGCTCCGGGTCGAACAGGGGCGAGTCGCCGAAGGGCTCGAGGACTTCCTGGGCGTAGGGGTAGGGCTGACGCGAGCGATGGTCTCGTCACCGAGTTACCTCCCCTGGCGTTCGGAGGCTGCGCTCGCCCAGCTCGCGCTCGGCGATCACGAATCGGCAGAACGCCTCGCACAAGAGGAGCTCGAGCTTGCGCGCACTTTCGGCGCCCCGCGCGCGCTCGGCGTTGCGACCCGCGTCGCCGGCGTCGTGGCCGGCGGTGAGCGTGGAGAGCTCCTGCTCCGCGAGGCCATCGACGCGTTCGAGCGGGGTGACGCCAGGCTGGAAAGCGCGCGAGCTCTCGCTGACCTCGGCGCCATGCTTCGCCGTCGCAATCACCGCACCGAAGCTCGAGAGCTGCTCCGCGAAGCACTCGATGCCGCCCACCGCGTCGGCGCCAAACTGCTCGCCGAATACGCCGAGACCGAGCTCCGCGCCACCGGCGCGCGCCCGCGCCGGGTCGTTCTGACAGGGCCGGACTCACTGACAGCCAGCGAGCGCCGAATTGCCGAGCACGCCAGCCAGGGCCTCACGAATCGCGAGATCGCGCAGACCCTCTTCGTCACCGCACGCACGGTCGAGGGTCACCTCACCAGCATCTTCCGCAAGCTGCAGCTGGATTCGCGAAACGAGCTTTGCGCCGCGCTCGCGGGCAGCACTCGAGTCTCTGACTAGCGGGGCTGGCGAAAGCGCTGCGCGAACTCGCGCATCGCGTCGTCGCTCTCGAACGACACTACGGCTCCTTCCGCGCCGGCTTCGAGCATCGCGTCGACCTTCTCCGGGGTCGTCCGCGGGATCACGCGTAACTCTGGGTGCTGTTCCTTGACGCGCCGAACGTGATCGGCGTCCGAGCCGCGCGAGGGATGCCAGGCGTCCCCAAGCTCGCGCGCGCGTCGCAGCGCACGCGCGGAGCTGCCACCGACCCAGATCTCCGGAACCGGTGACGGGTGCGGCTCCGAGGTCGCATCCTGGAACGACCAGAGCTCACCCTCGAAGTCGCGCTCGCCGTTCCAGAGTGCGCGCATCAGGAGGATTTCCTCGTCGCCACGACGACCGCGGCCCGCGAACGGCACGCCCATGAAGTCGAACTCGTCCTGGTGCCACCCCATGCCGACCCCGAGCGTGAAGCGGCCGCCCGAGAGCTCCTGCAGCGTCGCGATCTCCTTCGCGAGATGCATCGGGTTGTGCAGCGGCACGAGCACGATCGACGTGCCGAGCCCGATGCGTTCCGTCCACCCGGCGATCCAGCCGAGCGTGACGAGCGGATCGTAGACGCGTCCGTACGGATCGACTCCCTCGGGCCCGACGATGATGTGCTCGGTTGCCCAGACCGAATCGAATCCGAGCTCCTCCGCGAGCTCGGCCACGCGGCGGATCCCGTCGGGATTCGAGTCCGGCCCGTAGTTCGGCAGGATCACGCCGAAGTGCATCAGTAGCGCCCGATCTCCTCGAGCCGCTCGTCGCTGATTCCGAAGTGGTGTGCGACCTCGTGGAGCACGACGCGCCGGATCTGGCGGCGCAGACTCTCGCGATCCGCGCCGTAAAGTCGCTCGAGCGGACCGCGGTAGATCGTGATCTTGTCCGGCAGGACGCCCGCGTACCCGCTTCCCCGTCGCGTCAGCGGAATGCCCTGATAGAGCCCGAGCAACGGCTGGCCGGGCGGCGGCTCTTCTTCGACGACGATCGCGACGTTGGAGACGACCTCGCGAAGGTCAGGCGGGAGCGAGGCAAGCGCGTCCTCCACCTCCTGCTCGAAGTCGAGCTCACCGGTTCCGTCGACCATGAGTCGAGCCTAGCCGGAAGGGCTTCGATACGAGACTAGACCACGCCGCGTGCTGCCCACGCTCGCGTCGCGAACGTGAACGGCGTGCGATCGACCTGCTGCCTGCAGCGCTCCCGCAGCTCGACCTGTTGCGCCGGGTCGAGCGCCGCCAGGTAAGAGCCGGCGGGCCCCACGCCGAGGGTGAAGGGCGCCCACCATTCGTCGAAGCCTGCGTGCTCCACCTGAAGCGGGAGAGCAGTGTCCTCGACGTCGCGTAGGCCGGCCTCGGCGAAGAGCTCGGCGAGGTGGCCTTCGCGGCCGCCGGCCCGATCCGATTCGTCGGCTGCCGTCGGATGGAACTCGCGCACCGTCCGCCAGAACGGCGCCAACGGCGTCTGCTCGCCGGCGTTGTCCCAGACGGACGCGGCTACCACCCCGCCACGGCGCGTGACTCGAGCCATCTCGGCGAGGCCGCGAACGGGATCCGTCATGAAGTGCACGACGAGCTGAGCGAGCGCTGAATCGAACCTCGAGTCGGCGAAGGGAAGCTCCTCGGCGTTCGCGCGGTGCACGTCGACCCCAGGATGGCGTTCGCGCGCGGCGGCGACGAACTGCTCTGACGGATCGACGGCTGACACCCGCGATGCGCCCACTCGCTCCACGAGCACGCTCGTGAGCGCGCCCGGCCCGCAGCCGACGTCGAGCACACGCTGGCCCGCCTCAACTCCGGCGAGATCGGCCAATTGCGGCGCCAGTAGGGTCGAGTACCTGCCCATGAACCGGTCATAGGCATCCGCGGCGACATCGAAGGTCACCGGCAAACTCTAGAGCGAGCGGATGGACGATGAGCGACTGACGACGGCACGCGTAGCGAGGCTGGCGACGACCGACCCCGACGGCAGGCCACACCTCGTCCCGATCGTGTTTGTCCTCGACGGCAAAACGCTCTACTCCGCGGTCGACCGCAAGCCGAAGCGCTCGCAGACGCTGCGTCGGATCGAGAACGCTCGCGTCCGGCCGGACGTGACGATCCTCGTCGACCACTACGAGGAGGACTGGGGCCGACTCTGGTGGGTCCGGCTCCGCGGCCGCGCCCGCGTGCTCGACACGGGCGAGGAGCGCGAGCACGCGCTTGCCTTGCTTCAGGGCAAGTACCCGCAGTACCGCAAAGAACCGCCGGACGGGCCCGTACTCGCGGTCGACATCACAGACATGCGTGAGTGGCTCGGTGCTTAGGCGGTTCTGGAGCGTGCGGTCCGGCTCGCCGGACCGCACGCGTTTCGTCAGTTAGCGCGGTGTCAGGAAACCCGTGACGGTCCCTTCGATGGTGAACGTCCCAACTGGTGAAGGGAAGCTCTGGAATGGAATCGTGCAGGTGATGGTGTTCGTGATCGGCGCGGCCTTGGCCGACGTGTCGATATTCGTCATCGTCGGACCGCCGACGGGCGTGAACGTGAACGTCGTGTTGAACGCCGTCGGGATGAAGACCGACGTGCTGCCGAGCAGATGAGCCGCATTGAACTCACCGTTGCCGTTCACGACGACGGTGTAAGGGGCCGCGCCCGGACAATCGGCCTCGATCTGGAGCGAGTTCTTGGCCTGTATCGGGTCGGCTCCCGCTGTCGGAGCAATCGCCACCGCAGTGAGGGCACCGCAGAAGGCAAGGACGAGCAGTCGTCGCTTCATCTTCCTCTCCCCTCGGTTGATTGGCGCCTGCGCCCGCCTGGCGTTCCCGCACCCCCGCGAGGCCAAACCGTTCAACTGCACCTGAAAACCCGGGATCTCAACACCCCCTGGATTCCCGCTCCGGACAGGCGTAGGCTCCTCGTTCCCGAACGGAAGGAGGTAGCGCATGTACGCACGCGTTGCCAGGTTCGAGGGACGCGACGCATCCCTGACGGACGAGCTGATTCAGCGGGTCCGTAACCAGGGGCCGTCGTCCGTACCCGACGCGAAGGGCTTCCTCGGGCTCTTCGACCGTGAGCGCGGAACAGCGCTCAGCATCACGTTCTTCGACAGCGAGGAGGCGATCCGCAACTCCCAGCAGGCATTCGAGGAGATGGCGGAGCATTTCCCGTCCGAGATGCGCGGTCGAAGGAAGTCGGTGGACATCTACGAGGTCGTGATCTCCAACGGCGACGCAGAACGAGCGAAGGCGGCCCGGGTCAGCTCGCTGGAGGGATCACCGGACAGCGTCGATGAAAGCGTCCGCAAAGTGGAGTCCGAAACGCTGCCGCAAGTTCGCGACCTGCAGGGAAGCGTCGGCGTGATCGGCCTCGCCGACCGGTCGAGCGGCCGCTTCATCATCCTCACCCTCTGGGAGAGCGCAGAGGCGCTTCGCCAGAGCGAGCAGCAAGCCGATCGGCTGCGCGAGCAGGCTGCCAAGAGCGGCGGCCAGAAAATCGGCGACGTCGATCGATACGAAGTCGCGGTCGCACAGCAGTTGAGCGGCGTTCACGCCTGAGAAACCGTCCTCGCGGGGCTCGGAGCTCCGGGCCCCGCGTCGCACGAACCGGTTGAGTTCCAGCCGAAACCGATCCTTCAGAAACTCCGCGAGCACGAAGTCGACTTCGTGCTGATCGGGGGACTCGCAGGCATCGCCCGCGGATCCTCCTACCCAAGCTACGACGTTGACATCGCCTACGCGGGCGATGAGAGGAATCTCCAACGGCTCGCCGCAGCTCTTCGAGGGTTAAGCGCCACGTTACGGGGCGCGCCCGCCGACGTTCCGTTCCGTTTCAGCTCGACTCGCGCACCTTGAAGGCTGGGTCGCACTTCACGTTCCTCACGCCACACGGAAGCCTCGACCTCCTTGGTGATCTGGATGGTGCCCCGCCTTACGCCAAGCTGAAGACCGCGGCAGGCCCGCCGGCCGAGCTCGAAGGAGAGTTGGTCGTCGTTGCCTCTCTCGACCACCTGATCGCAATGAAAGAAGCCTCCGGCCGCACGAAGGACAAGCTGATGGCGACTGAATACCGTCTCCTCTCGGACGAGCTTCGCGCACCGAAGGCCTAGCCCGCCGAGATCCCAGGGAAGAACGCGGCAGCCCAGCTCGTCCTGAGGTCATGCCGTACTCCACCTACGAAGATGCCAGGGCGCGCGAAGCCGAGCTGCTGCGATCAGCCCGGAGCGTCAAGATCGGGGCGGTGCCGCAGCGGGAGCGACGGGCCTTCTTCAGCCCAAGCCGGTTCCTGGAAATCCTGCGCAGGCACGCCGGCGAGGGGCGAAAGCCCGCGGTCGGCCCCGTCTAGCCCGAACGCCTGATCCCCTGGCGTCCGGTGGGCGTTCCAGCCACACTGTCCAGAGGCGATCACAGGTGTTCGAGATCGGCAGCAGCCTTCGTGACGCGCGTACGCGTCGAGAGCTCGAGCTGTCCCAGATCGAACGCGAGACGCGCATCCGGTCCCGCTACCTGCAGGCGCTCGAAGACGAGCGCTTCGAGCTCTTGCCCGGTGAGGCATACGCGAAGGGGTTTCTGCGTACCTATGCAGACTTCCTCGGGCTCGAAGGCGAGCGCTTCGTCGACGAGTACAACAGCCGCTTCCCTGCGTCAGAGGAGCCGCCCACGGTCAAGCTCGCGCGGGCAAAGCGTCGCCGCTCACCGCTCGACTCGCGGTTCGTGGCCATTCCCTTCGCGGTTCTGCTCGCCCTCATCGGCTGGCGCCTCGCCGAATCGGGAGGCGGGAATCACCCGGTGACGTCCGCGCGATCCACTGCGTCGACAGTTGCGAGCGCGGCCCCGCATGTCCGCGTCCGGACGACCGCGCCACCGCCGGTCGCTGCGCGACTCGTCTTGGCAGCCACCCGCGGGCCCTGCTGGCTGTCCGTCCGGCTCGGGTCTGAAACCGGCCGACTCGTCTACGAGGGAACGCTCGAGCAGGGCAGGACCGCGCGGTTTTCCGGGCGACGCCTCTGGATCAGGATCGGCGCGCCCTGGAACCTCGCCGCAACGCTGAAGGGCAGGGCCGTCACACTGCCGCCGGCACTCGGAAACATCGTCGTCACGCCGGGCGGACTCAGCCAGTAAGCGGTCCCCGCTGGGTCAGCTGGTCTGCAAGCCGGCTTGCGCGCGCTTGTTCCGTTCCTGGGTGAGGAGCTCGACGAGGTGCTGGAGCAGCTTCCAGGTGACGTCGGGATTCTCCTTCGCGAATTCCCGGAAGTCCCAGAACGCCATCACGAGGCAGTTGAGGGGTCCAGCGGCGGTCACGGTCGCGGAGCGAACGCGCTCGCTGATCAACGCAAGCTCGCCGAAGTGATCGCCCGGACCGAGCCTTGCGACCTCGCTGCCGTCGACGCTGACGTACGCCTCTCCCTCCGTGATCACGAAGAAGCCGACCCCGCTCATCTGGCCCTGACGAACCACCGAGGTCCCGGCCTTGAACTGGCGCTCCTTGAAGCCGCGGCCGAGTTTTTTCAGCTGTCGCTGGCTGAGACCGCTGAAGAGCGGAACCTTCTTGAGCTCGTCGACCAGGCTCGCCACCGGCTGATCCTAACGGCGAATCAGAGCGTTACCCGTGCCAGCTGTTCGCGCACGATCTCTTCCCCCGCCTCGCGCCCGGCTGCATGCCGCGTTGCCGCGTCGATGAACGCGGCCCGCTCGAGTGCGTACAGCTCCATCTCGTCGGAGGCGGTGACGGTCGCCGTGCGCGGAATGTCGCGGAGCAGGGCGATCTCGCCGAAGTAGTCACCCGGCCCGCAAGCGCGCAGGTGCTCGCCGTTACGGGTCACCTGAGCGTGCCCGCTGGCGACGATGTAGAAGCGGTCACCGGTCTCGCCTTCGCTGATGATCTCCCGACCCGCAGGGTGGCTGACGCGGACGAGGCTCCTCGCGATCTGCTCCTTCGCGGCCAGCGGCAGCGGCGTGAACATCGGGACGCCGTCGAGCAGCGCGAGCTCGGCCGACGGTGGGGCGGCGGCGGCGTCGATTCGGCGCAGTCCACCCCACGACAGGAGCACGAGCGCGGGCAGGAACGCCCCGGTGGCGATCAGCGCGCCCCTGACTCCAAGCCCGCCGATCAGGGCAGGCGCGGCGATCGCACCGATGCCCATTCCCGCCGTCGCAGCGCCGAACATCACGCCGAGGACGCGGCCGAGGAGATCGTCGCTGATCAGGCGCTGCAGGATGGTCTCGCCGGTGACGTCCTCGACCGCGTTCCCGACGCCGACCACCGCCAGCAAGAGCAGCGCCGTCACCCGGTGGGGGACCGCTGCGACGAGCGCAATGGGGATTCCCCAGAGCAGCAGGCCGATGGCGAACGGGATCGCCAGCTTCCGACCCACGAGCGCCATCGAGGCGAATCCGCCGACGAGGGTTCCCGCTCCGACCGCGCCCGAGAGGAAGCCGACCCACCCAGCTCCCGCATGGAGGAGCCGGAAGGCGATGACGACGGTCAGCACGTTCAGCGCGCCGCGGACGATCGTCTGCGCGACGAAGAGCGCAACGATCAGACGAGGGTGCGGCTCGCGCGCCAACAGCCGGAAGCCGGCGGTGAGGTCCCCCGCCGCACGGTGATGCGCGAATCGGAGACGGCCCTCGACGTGGATCGCTGCCAGCACGAGCGCGGACGCGACGTAGGCGACAGCTCCGAACGCGAAGACGACGCCGACTCCGGACGTTTCGATCACCACGCCGGCGATCAGGGGGCCGGCAAGCGTTCCGAGCCCTTCGAGCGTGAGCGAAACGCCGTTCGCTGCGACGAGCTGCTGCGGAGTCGTTGCGAGCGAAGGCACCAACGCGGCAACTGCGGGACGACACAGCGTCGACACCACGGCATGTGCCGCGGCGAAGGCGAAGATCGCCGCTTCGTTCCGACCGAGATAGAACAACCCGGTCGAGGCCGCAAGCGCGACGGCCGACAGGAACGTGACTGCGACGAGCGCACGCTCCCGCTCGTAGCGATCCGCGAACGCAGCCGTGAAGGGCGTCGCGAGAGCGGCGGGAAGCATGCGGACGAGCCCGAGGACGCCAACGGCAGTGGCGCCGCCACGCTGGTAGGCAAACACGCCGAGGGCGACGAGGAAGGCCCACTCGCTGGTGATCGCAGCGCCGTAGGCGAGCTCGAGCCGTCGGAGATTCGGATTGCGTGCAACCGCACCGAACTCTCCGAGGACGGTACGGAACGCCTTCACCGCAGGACAGTACTGCGGAGCTTCAGCCGTGTCGACCGGCGCAGCGGCCCGCCGGCGCGCAACGGTGTCCCAACGGCCGGTGTCAGACACCGTCGCCGGAGAATCACGTCTCTGTCACGAAACCGTCACGACGCGGGAAGCGGGTTCGCCCCCTTTCGCTCCGCTGCGCCGCTCCGGCCGGTGTCAGACACCGTCGCCTTGGTGTCACGAGTCTGTGACGCGGGTGTGAGGGCCTGTCCAACCGCGCAGCGGCCCGCCTGCGCGTAACGGTGTCCCGACGGCCGGTGTCAGACACCGTCGCCGGAGAATCACATCTCTGTCACGAGACCGTCACGGCGCGGGATGCGGGTTCGCCCCCTTTCGCGCCGCTCCGCCGCTCCGGCGGGTGTCAGACACCGTCGCCTTGGTGTCACGAGTCTGGGCTCTTGCTGATTTAGCGGGGAGCTGCTGTGTGGTCCGGTCAGCCGCATGTTACGAGGATGCGTGCGCGGAAGCTGTGGAAGCTTGGTAGTCCGTAGGCGCGTCGTTTGATCACCTTGATCTTGTTGATCACGCCTTCGGCGTAGCCGTTTGTGGTTGGTTCGTCGAAGTAGGCGAGTAGTTCTTCGCGCCAGCTGCGCAGCCCATGGGCGAAGGCGGTGAAGGAGGGGAGCGCGGCCCGGTCGACGGCGGCCTCGAAGGCGCTGAGACGCCGCTCGGCTTCGGCCCGGTCGTGCGCGCGGTAGATGGCGCGGAAACGTTCCTTCAGTCCCCACGCTTCGGCGAGCAGCGGTTCGGCCAGGAAGAGCTCGCAGAGGATGCGTCGTTCGCGCTCGCCGAGCCGCTCGGCGCCTTTGAGCAGCCGTCGCCGCGAGCGCCACAGCTCGGGGCGGAAGCCGCCGCTGCGCTGTTCGCTCGAGACCGGCCGCTTGCGCCGCTGGAAGCGTTGCCGCTCACGCCGGACGGTGTCCAAGGCGCCGTTGGCGCCGCGCACGAGGTGGAAGGGGTCGAGCACGATCGGCACGCCGGGCAGCGCCGTCCGCAGCGCCTCCCGGTAGGCGAAGGCGGGATCGATCGAGACCGCCTGCAGCGCCCACCGCTGCTCTGCAGGCAAGGCACGCAGGAAGCGCTCGAGCGTGCGCGCGTCATGCCCCTCGAGCACCTCGACGACGCGGCGGCGGTCGGGGTCGCAGACGACGGTGACCAGCCGCTTCGCCCCGCGCCGGTGCGAAGCTTCGTCGATCGCCAGCCGGCGCGCGAGCGGCCGCGGCCGTGCTCCCAGCTCACGATCGGCCCCGAGCCGGAAAGCACGCTCGACCTGGTAGCGGCTCGTCCGCTCCTCGCGCGCAACCTCCAGCTGCGCCGCGCCCGAGCGCAGACGATCGAACAGGCGGGCGCGGAAGCGGGCGCTCACCCGCTGCCGCGAGGGCAAGCCGGCATGCGTCTCGCTGAAGCTGCGCCGGCAGCGGCAGCAGCGAAAGCGACGCTTGCGCCAAACGAGCGTCACTCGCCGTCCCGCCAGCGGCAGGTCGCGCACCCGCACCCGCGGCCGCTCCTTCACCTCCACCCGGCCGCCGCACAAGCGACAGCTGGTCGCGATCGCGACCAGCTCACACTCGAGCTCAAGCTCCTCTGCTCGCTCGCGCACGTCGATCACGGCGATCCCTTCCAAGCCGAGCACTCGGCTAAGTTGCTCGAACATCCGCTGTCCCTCCTCGCTCCGCGTTTCACTGACCACGCAGAGCGTCACGAGGGCAGCGGATGCCTTACAACGCCCTCACCCCCGCTCTTTCAGCAAGAGCCCGGAAGTGTGACTTTCGTTCCACCGGGGGCGAGTTGGACGAGTCCGTCCCGGGCTAGGGATTGGACCGCTTCGCGGTCGAGATCGCCCAACGGCAGCTCCGACTCCGCCACGAGCCGCAACGTCTGGGCGCGGCGTTGCCGGAACGAGCCTTCGTAGCGGGACTGCTTCCGCAGCGCCTCGTACCGTCGTCCGCGGGAGGGGCAACCGGAAGCGAGCGCACAGATCCCGCAGCGAGGAATCCGCGCGAGGCACACGGTTGCCCCGAGATCCATCAGCGCCTGCGCGGCTGCGGGCGAAAACCGGTGGCCCGTGCGTTCCTGCACACGGCTGACGTTCGTGTCGACGGGCAGCACGTCTCCCCCCAACGCAAAGTTGGCGATCGCGGCGGCCGTGTAGGGCCCGACTCCGGGAAGCTCCGTCAGATCGTCCGGCCAGCCCTCGGCCGCGATCCGCCGCGCAGCCCGGTGGAGATTCAGGGCGCGCCGGTTGTAGCCGAGTCCCTGCCAGGCGCGAATCGCCTCCGCCGGCGGCGCCGCCGCGAGCGCTTCCGCCGACGGCCAGCGCTCGAGCCACTCGAGGTATCTCGGAATGACCCGCTCGACCTGCGTCTGCTGCAGCATCACCTCCGAGACGAGGATCGCGTACGGATCCCTCGTCCGCCGCCACGGCAGGTCGCGGCCGTGCTCTGCGAACCAGGCGAGCAGCGCGGGCTCCACGGGCCCGGACTCTAGACTGGGCCGCAGATGAAGAAGGTCCGTTTCGCTCCGAGCCCGACCGGTTCTCTCCACGTCGGGAACGCCCTCAGCGCAGTCGCCAACAGGAGCCTCGGCGACTGGATGCTGCTGCGGATCGACGACACGGACCCACAGCGAAACCTCCCCGGCGGCGAGGAGGAGATCATCCGCGACCTCGAGTGGCTCGGCGTCCGGTGGGACGAAGGCCCTGTGCGACAGAGCGAGCGGCAGGAGCGGTATCGCGAGGCGGGCGCCGGACTCGCCGAGCGCTTCGAGGGGATCACCCTGCTCCGAGAGG
>VAWR01000157.1 GCA_005885245.1 Actinomycetota bacterium
GGTCGCGACGCCTGCGTAGCCGGCAAGGGTCTCGATGTAGCGGTCGAGCGGAAGCTCGTGGACGTCGACGTCGCGTCGACGCCAGAACTCACGCTCGAGCGGATGCGCGTTCGGCTGGACGGCCCACGAGCGGTAGCTCAACGGCTGGTCGCTCCAGAGCCTGTTCAGGATGACTCGCAAGTTCCAGTCACCCATGCGGTAACCCAGGAACAAAAAGTGACTACGGCGCAACTTGGCCGCGAGCGCCACCGGCACCGCGCCCGCGACGTCGCTCCTCGAGAGGTAGTCGATGTAGTCGTCCTCGGTGACGACGAAACTCTCCCACTCTCGCTCGGCACCGCGGTCGACCTGCCCGTGCAGCTTGAGAATCACCGTCCGCTGCTCGAGCGACAGCTCCGTTGCGTAGGTGTTCGGCAGGTCGATGAGCCGACCGGTGCCGCTGGGGCTGATGTGACAGAACTTGCCCCTGTTGGGCCCCGCGGCGACGTACGACACGACGTCGAATTCCTCGCCGGCTTCGAGAAACGCCGCCTCGAGCGCGAGGTCGTAGCTCGTGGTCACGAGCAGCTGATGGGGAACTCCACGCTCCCGCAGCAACGGGGGAAGGGAGGCGAAGAAGCGGTGGATCGGCGTCGGTACGGCCTCGGCGTCGAGAAGGCTGTGCAGCTCGTCGTACAGCGGCCCCGAGCCCTTCATCACGGCGACGTACTGCGCGACGCGCGGCAGGCTCGAGCCGTTGTCGGAGTAATCGAAGCGCTGCGCGAGTCGCGTCGTCAACTCCGCGACCTCGGCCCCGAGCACGGCGACGAGACGGCCGGAGAAAAGCGCTACCAGGACTTCCTCGAAATGATCCTCCGACGGCGGCGCCGCATCTGGCGCCTGAAGCCCGGCCTCCTGCCTGAGGATCGCGCCGTGCAGCTGCTGGAGTTCTCGGCTCGGCTCGATCCCGAGCTGCTCGACGAGAATTCGGCGGCCCTCCTGGTACGCCTCGAGCGCCTCCGCCTGCCGCCCCGAACGGTAGAGCGCGAGCATGTAGTCAGCACGTAGACGCTCGCGCACCGGATGCTCTTCGACGATGCGATCGAGCTCACCCACGAGCTCCCCGTGGCGTCCCGCCTCGAGGTCGGCCTCGACGCGCTCCTCGAGAGTCGTCAGACGGAGTTCTTCCAGATGAGCGACGTGCGGCTGGGCGAAGGCTTCGAAGGCAAGATCGGACAGAGGTGGGCCCCGCCAGAGGGCGAGCGCTTCACGCAGACGCGATGAGCGTTCCACCGCCTCGAGCCGCCGCGCGTCCTCGACCGTCGCTCGGAACCGCTCGAGATCGACCTCGCCAGGACTCACGTTCAGGCGGTAGCCCGGAGACTTGGTCTCGAGAATCTCCGGGCCGAGGAGCTTCCGAAGCGCTGAGATGAAGTTCTGCAGCGACGTGGGCGCAGTCCTCGGCGGCTGCTCGCCCCAGAGGGCATCGATCAACCGGTCGACCGAAACGACCCGGCCTGCGTCCAGGAGCAGGAGCGCAAGCACGGCGCGCTGTTTGAGCCCGCCCAGCAGGAGGGGTCCAGTCTCGTCCGAGACCTCCAACGGTCCAAGGATTCGAAATTCAGGCATGTGACCTTTGTAACACGCTTTCCTTCGTCTGGATAGCGGGCGTAAGCGGGGAACGCACGCCCGATTCGGACTCTCCCGGAGTCCGCTAATCCGCCGCTAATCGCCCATTAGTCCGGCGTTAGCCGGCCCTGAGTTCGCCGTTGCGACCGCCTTCGACGGTGGCCGCATGGCTACCTCATGCGACACCTCAACGAGCGGCGCGCTCGCGCGTGCCTGCCTCCTGCTCCTGCTACTCGCCTCGGCGCTCGCACCGACCGCAGCGAATGCGACGGATGCAGTGATCACGGACATCTCCCTGACGAACGGCGGCCGGCCCTTTTCCGGGGACAATCGCCTGCTCACGACGATCACGCCGAACGGCGACGGCCTCCGCGACCGCGCGACGATCCATTTCCGGCTCAACGTCGCGTCCGTCGTCCACCTCGAGATCGCAGCGGTCGACCCCCGCAGGCCCAAGCAGGTCGAGACGCGGACCGTCCGCCTCGCCGCCGGGGCGCACTCGCTCGTGTGGGCCCCTTCGCCGAAGACCGAGCCACGCACCTATCTCGCCCTCCTGCGCGTCAGAGGAGTGACCTACGGCGCTCTTCGTTACGCGCAGGCCGGCAGGCTCGTGACGCCGGTGATTCGCGTCCGCGGGGTCGACGCCTCGTTCTCGGAGGAGAGTTATGCCCCGGGGAGCACCGCCCGGCTTACCGTCTCCACGGACGCCCGATCGCTACAGCTCGATGTCCTGCGCTCCGGCCCGGGCCACGATCCCCGCCTGACGAACTTCGACGTTTTCGGCCCACTGATGGGCGAGCCGACGTCGGTGCCGTGGAACCACCCGGATGCGCCGCACACGATCAGCGTCTCGATCGGCGACTGGCCGACGGGCGTCTATTTCCTGCGCCTGACGGCGGACGACGGCCGGGTCGGCTATGCGCCGTTGATCGTGCGGCCGAAGCGCATCGGCGAGCATCGCGTCGCCGTGGTCATGCCGACGTTCACGTGGCAGGCCTACAACTTCGAGGACGAGAACGGGGACGGCTGGGGAGACAGCTGGTACGTCTCGTGGAACGAGCGCGCCACGGCGCGGCTCGGCCGGCACTATCTGGGACGGGGCATTCCGCCGCACTTCCGTCAGTACGACCTGAACTTCTTGCACTGGCTGACGTGGCGTAACCGCGGCGTCGATTACCTCGCCGACAGCGACCTCGCCTCCCGCGTGAATGCGGCAACGCTCGCGCAGGCCTACGACTTGATCATCTTCCCGGGCCATCACGAGTACGTCACGCCCCGCGAGTACCAGGTGGTGCGTGGTTACCGCAGTCGAGGCGGCAACCTGGCCTACCTGTCGGCCAACAACTTCTACTGGCACACCGTGCGTCATGGCGACCTTCTGCGGCGCACGGCCACGTTTCGATCGCTGGGCCAGCCTGAAGAGGAGCTCATGGGTGCCCAATATCGCGCCAACAACGGCGGGCAAAACCAGAAGCCGTGGGTCGTCGTCCATGCCGAGGTCGCACCGTGGCTGTTCGCGGGCACGGGTCTCGAGAACGGCTCGCGATTCGGACGAGGAGGCGTCGAGATCGACGAGATCGGGCAGGCCTCGCCTCCCGGGACGAAGATGATCGCGACGATTCCTCACGTGATCGGCAATCTGAGCGCCCAGATGAGCTTCTACGAGAAGGGTGGCGCGAAGGTGTTCTCCGCGGGTGCGTTCACACTCGCCGGGCAGGCGACGTCTCACGACGTCAGTCCCCTGCTGGACAACCTCTGGCGCTACATGACGAAGCCCTGAGCGGCTCGGCCCTGCTTCACGCGTTCCCGGCCTATCGACGGGCTAACCTCTCGAGCGACGAGCACGTCCCATCTACCTGTGCGCCTTCGTTTCCTCGCCACCCTCTGTTCGCTCGGCGTTTTGCTGCTTTCGAGCACGAATGCATCGGCCTACCCCTGGCCAATCAAGCCCTTCGACCAGCAGCACCCGATCAGGGCGAACTTCGGGGATCCGCGGACCCGCTTCCTGAACACGATGCTCACCGACGGTCTGCAGGGGCCCGGCACCTTCGCCTTCCACAACGGCATCGACATCGCCGCACCGGCGGACACCCCCGTCTACCCGGTCATCTCCGGCCAGGTGCGCTACATCGACGGCTCCGCGATCTCCGTCAAGACGAAGGGGCGCGGGGTCTTCCAGTACTTCCACCTGGTCGTCACCGTTCGCAACAGGGAGCACGTCGTGGCGGGCAAGACAATCCTGGGCTATGTGATGCACGCATACGACCACGTCCACCTGTCGGAGATCCGCGGTGGCCGGGTGTGGAACCCGCTCGCCCGCGGAGGCATCGCTCCGTACCGCGACCACACGGTGCCCGCGGTCGATGCGATCAACGTGCGTCCGGCCGGATCGCTCCTGTCGTTCGACTCGGACACCGTCTGCGGGCTCGTCTCGATCGTGGCCGCCGCGCATGACATGACGCCGATCCCGATCCCCGGCGTCTTCGGGGGCTTCCCCGTCTCACCTGCGCTCGTCACCTGGTCGCTGTACAGAGTCGGCGGCAGCACGTACGTGCGCGATGCGGACGCTGCCGACTTCCGGACGACGTTGCCTTCCGCGAAGACCTTCTGGAACGTCTATGCCCGCGGCAGCTACCAGAACGCGCCGCGGTTCTCGAACCGCCAGTACTTCGTGCCCGGCCGGTTCCTCTACAACCTCGCCCGCGGGATCGACACGCGTGCTTATCCAAACGGGCTCTACGAAGTCCTGGTGCACGTCGCCGACATGCGAGGAAACGCGTCAGACGCCGCGCTGCAGTTCATCGTCGCGAATCATCCGGGCACCGAGACGGGCTGCCCGGCCCACGCCCCGAGCTCCGCCCCGTAGGCGTGGCGGTAGATCCGCTTCAGCTTCTCCACTCGATCGACGTACGCACGCGTCTCCGCGAACTGAATGCCCTCTCCGGCGCGTCGCCACTGATCGACGTTGTCCTGACCCGCGTTGTATGCCGCGAGGGCCGTGCGCTCGTCGCGGTACTTCTGGATCAGGTGCCGTAGATACCAAGCCCCGTAGCGGACGTTGATCTCGGGGTTGTAGAGATCCTGAACCCTGAACCGCGTCCCGCCCGTGTGGAGCGCGATGCCTTTCGCCGTGTCTGGCAGGAGCTGCATCAAGCCGATCGCGCCGGACTTCGACGTCGCGCCGGCTTTGAACTTCGATTCCTGGTAGATCACAGCCGCGAGCAGCGCCGGATCAAGGTCGTAGTTGCGCGCATGGCCGCGCACGATCGGCTCGTAGCGCAGCGGATACCAAAGCCGCTCCCACCAGCCCGGCTGCGCGGACTGGAGGACGGCGAAGGTTCCGAGGAGCGCGCCGGAGAGAACGAGGAGACCGAGCAGCCTCTTCACGCGGTCAGTCGGGCCAGGACATCGGCCACGAAGGCGTCGAGCTCCTCGAGCGTGCCGTCGTTGACGTACGAGTAGTCGGCCAGGCGAACCTTTTCGGCATCGGGGATCAACCGTTGCTCGCGTGCGTCGTCGACAGGGCGTCTGGCCGCGCGAACCTCTGGAGACGCCGTGATGACCACGACATGGTCGAAGCGTTCATCAGCGCCGGTCTCGTAGAGAAGAGGCACCTCTGTGACGGCCACCAGCGGGTGGTCCGGAGCCGCGGCCAGCTCCTGCTGCCACTTCGAGTGCTCCTGGACGACGCGGGGATGGAGCAGCTGCTCCAGCCACTGCAGCTGCTCCGAATCGTTGAAAACGACGCGCGCGATCGCTGCGCGATCGGCGCCGTCCGCGCCAATCGCCTCTGCGCCAAACCGCTCGACGAGCGCGCGCCGGACCTCCGGGTCGTCGCGCAGCAGCGCGTGGACGATCTCGTCGCTGGATCTGGTCGCGGCGCCGTGCCGCGCGAACGCCTCGAGCGCCACGCTCTTGCCGGCGCCGATGCCGCCGGTGACGGCGACCGAGACGGGTCGGCTACTGCTGCTCGTCGGCAGGGGTTTCGGCGGGAGCGGCGGCTTCCTCGTCGGCCGCGGCCGGATCCACCTGCTCGTCCGAACTCACAACCTCGCGCTCGATTGACTCCTCGTCGACCGGTGTCGGCTCCAACTCCGGTGCCAGCGGCGCCGACGCGGAGTCGGTGAAGACGTCCTCCGAGAGATCCAGATGAGGAGTCCCCTCGATCGGCGGCTCGTTTTCGGTTCGGCGATCGGCATCCACACGCTTGAGCGACAACGACAGCCGACGGCGCTCCGCATCGACTTCGAGGATCAGCACCGGGACGGTATCCCCCTGCGAGACGACTTCGCGCGGATTCTCGACATGGTGTTGTGCGAGCTCGGAGATGTGCACGAGGCCTTCGACGCCGGGCAGGATCTCGACAAACGCGCCGAACGTGACCACCTTGGTCACCTTGCCCTCCACGACATCGCCTTCCTTGTGCTGCTCGAGCACCTGCTGCCACGGATCCGACTGCGTCTGCTTGAGGCCGAGCGAGATGCGCTGGCGCTCGCGGTCGATGTCCAGGACCTTGACCTTGACCGTCTGCCCGATCTCGAGCACCTCCGACGGATGGTTCACGTGCGACCAGGACAACTCGGAGATGTGAATGAGACCGTCCATCCCGTCGAGGTCGACGAACGCACCGAAGTCGACGATGTTCGAGATCTGTCCCTCGACGACGTCACCCGGGTTGAGCCGGTCGAGAATCGCCTGCCGCATCTCCTTGCGCTCGTCCTCGAGCACGGCGCG
>VAWR01000213.1:0-1642 GCA_005885245.1 Actinomycetota bacterium
CGCTGCCCCTCCGCACGTCGCTCCTCGATCCGTTCACGTTCACGGGAGCCCAGCAGGACAGCGCGTTCCAGATGACCCGCGCGGCGGGCGCTACCTACCTCCGGCTCGTCGTTCCTTGGTCGGAGGTCGCACCGGCCACCCGGCCGTCCGATTTCGTGCCGACTGATCCGGCTTCGCCGTATTACTCATGGGCCTGGCTCGACAACACGGTCACGGAGATCGAGGCGAATGGGCTGACGCCGATCCTCGACGTCACCTCGGCGCCGGGCTGGGCGCTCGCGTGGCGTGGCTCCGGCCAAACGGCAGGTGCGCCCAAAGCCTCCGAGCTCGGTGCGTTCGCGACGGCTCTCGCTCGACGTTACGACGGGTTCCACGGCGAGCCGCCGGTGCGCGTCTATCAGGTCTGGAACGAGCCGAACCTCAGCCTCGACCTCTCGCCGGTGAACACCGCGACCACGTACCGCGGGATGGTGAATGCCGTTGCCACGGCGGTGCATGGCGTCAATCGCTCGGACCTGGTGGTGGCTGGCGGTCTCGATCCGTTCGAGAACCTGGCCAAGACGTTCATCTCACAGGCTCCTCTCGCGTTCATGCGATCGTTCCTCTGTCTCTCCGGCGGGAAGCACCCGCATGCGACCTGCAAGACCAAGATCCAGCTCGACGCTTGGTCGCATCACCCGTACACGTTCGGCGGTCCCTTCGGCAAGGCGACGCGTACCGATGACATCTCGCTCGGCGACCTGCCGAAGATGCGGGCATTGCTCCGAACCGCGGTGAAACTTCACCGTATCGCCTCCTCGCACGCCGTCCAGTTCTGGGTGACGGAGTTCGGTTGGGACACGAACCCGCCGAGGAGACATGCGGTACCTCTCTCTCTCGAGGCGCGCTGGACGTCCGAGGCGCTCTACCAGATGTGGCACTCGGGTGTCTCCCTCGCGACTTGGTACCTCCTGCAGGATCAGCGGAGCCCGAGCCCGTATCAATCCGGCCTGTTCTTCCACTCGAAGTCGTTGAAGCAGGCGCGGGCGAAGCCGATGCGAACGGCATTCCGGTTCCCCTTCGTGGCCTACCTCCGAAAGGGCACGGTCCGGATCTGGGGCCGCGACGCGACGAGCGCGAAGGCGCTCGTGACGATCACGCGACGCCATGGCACACACGGTGTGTGGCGTTCCGTCGCGCGCATCCGGACGAACCGCTGGGGGATCTTCGTCGCGACACTACGACTCAAGGCGACCACGACGGACTGGTTCAGGGCGACCGCGCCCGGCTCCGGCAAATCGCTCGCCTTCTCGCTTGCGGTGCCGAAGAACAAGCGTTACGGCCCTTGGGGCAACTAGCCACGGGCATCGGCGCGGTGGTGTAAGGACTCCGCAAAGATCCGTTTGCCGTTCGCCGATCGCCGGTAGCGTGTTTGGCGGTGGGGGTCACTGTCCGCAACATCTCCGTAGCCGTCGCAGTCGTGGTCTTGGCCGCGGTGGCGGCATCGTCCGGGGCCGCGAGCTCGGTGCGCACGTACGCGACCCACGGGACGCTTCCTCTGCGCACCTCGATGGACGACCCGTTCACGTTCACGGGAGCCCAACGCGCCGCAGGATACCTGAAGGCGCGCGCCGCGGGCGCCTCGTACGTCCGGATCGTCGTG
>VAWR01000213.1:1757-2983 GCA_005885245.1 Actinomycetota bacterium
GAGAAAGCGGGACTGACGCCGATTCTCGACATCGCTCGCGCCCCGGCGTGGGCCCTGGCGAAGAGCCATGGAAAGCGCGTGTTCACACCGCAGGCCTCCGCGCTCGGGCAGTTCGCCAAGGCGCTCGCGCTCCATTACGACGGCAAGCACGACGCCCCTCCGGCGCACGTCTTCCAGGTCTGGAACGAGCCGAACCTCAGCCAGGACCTGTCGCCCGTGAACGCGGCCGCCTACCGGGGGATGGTGAACGCGGTCGCGACGTCCGTCCACGCCGTGAGCGGGACGAACCTCGTGGTGGCCGGCGGGCTCGACCCGTTCGGCAACAAGGCCAAGACGTGGCATGCGGTCTCCCCGCTCGCATACATGCGCTCGCTGCTCTGCCTGTCGAAGGGGACGCACCCGCACCGGACGTGCCGCAACGTCGTGCACTTCGACGTGTGGTCGCATCACCCGTACACGTTCAACGGCCCGTTCGGGCATGCGACTCGCCCGGACGACGTCTCGCTCGGCGACCTGCCGAAGATGCGGACGCTGCTCCGCGCGGCGGTGAAATCCCATCGCGTGGTCTCGTCGCACCCGGTCCAGTTCTGGGTCACGGAGTTCAGCTGGGACACGTTGCCCCCGCGGCGACACGCGGCGCCGGTCGGGCTCGCGTCGCGCTGGACGGCCGAGGCGCTCTACCAGATGTGGCGCTCGGGAGTGTCGCTCGTGACCTGGTTCGGCCTGGAGGACAAGGGCGGCAATGGTCCGTACCAGAGCGGCCTCTTCTTCCATGCGAGCTCGCTGGCGCGTGCGAAGGCGAAGCCGCTGCGCACGGCGTTCCGCTTCCCGTTCGTCGCGTATCTCGGCCGGGGTAACGTGAGCGTCTGGGGCCGCGACGCGACGAGCGACACGCAGGTCGTGGCGATCCAGCGCCGGCATGGGACTCATGGGAACTGGCGGACGGTCGCAAGGATCCGCTCGAACCGGACGGGGATCTTCCGTGCCAAGCTCAAGCTGGCGGCGTCGAAGAAGGATTGGCTCCGCGCGACGGCGGCCGGCTCCGGGAACTCGCTGGCGTTCTCGCTCACGCGACCGTCGCCCAAACTCCGCTACGGCCCCTGGGGAAACTGACCCGCCCCCGGCCGCGGCGCTAGCGTTGCGGCCGTGATTGCGGCTGTCGTCCTTTTCTGGGGCTCGCTTGCCGCGCTCACCTGGACGCACGCGCTCTATCCGCTCACCGCGGC
>VAWR01000158.1 GCA_005885245.1 Actinomycetota bacterium
AAGGGGCGACGGGCTTGCTGTATTTCGTGCGTCGTTACGCGGCGAAGCTCCTCTACGAGCTCGAGTTCCACGCCGCCGAGGACGTGACGACCATGCGCGACCGCTACGCCGAGCTTCTCTCGGATGCCCTGAAGATCGAGGTCACGCCGGCGAACTACCTCGCCGACATCGACTCCGGCTTCTACGTGTCCTCTTACCTGCGCTCGTGGGCGTTCGAGGCCCAACTGCGGGCGTATCTGAAGGAGCGGTTCGGCTCAAAGTGGTTTGCGAACCGCGAGGCCGGCTCACTCCTGCGCGAGCTGTGGGGCGAAGGCCAGAGGATGCGGGCCGAGGAGATGTTGAAGGAGGTCACGGGCTCGACCCTGGAGATGGAAGCCGTCGCCGAACGCGTCCACGAGACTCTTCGCTAGCGAAAGCTCCGCTTTCGCTAGCGATTTTGGTACGGCGCTTCGCGCGGAACGTGCGCGGGCGGAGCCCGCGCACTCCTACGGTGGTGTTGCTCGGCGGTCGTTCCCGAACCGTGCGGGCACGGGCGCTTCGCGGCCGCGCCCGCATCAGTCCGCCGGAGGCTAAGCCCGGCTCCGCCTGGTCTTAGCCTCCGGCCCTGATCTTGCTGGTGGACGCGCGTCCACCACCGAACACCGAGGGCCGGAACGTAGACCAGCCGGGCTACGAGGAGGCCGACCTCACACGGGCGGGGACGCCTCCGGCGCCCCCGCCCGTGGACCAATCCAAGCGGCAAGAACAAACCCCAAAAGAAGCGCACGGGCTCCGCCCGTGCGCGTTCCCCGCGATGAGCGGCGTACCCAACCCCCGCGCGAAAGCGCAGCTTTCGCGCGGGACTAGCCTTCTGTCCAGGCCCACCGTCCCCACCAATGAATAAGCTTTATGCATGTCCAGGACCAGAGTCCTGATCGCTGGGGCGGCGGGACGCGACTTTCACAACTTCAACCTCGTCTACCGAGATCGTCCGGAGTACGAGGTCGTTGCGTTCACTGCGACGCAGATCCCGAACATCGACGGCCGCCGCTACCCCGCCGAGCTGGCGGGGTCGCTCTATCCGGACGGAATCCCGATCCTCCCCGAGGCCGCCCTCGAGGAACTTGTCCGCGAGCACGAGATCGATTCGGTCGTGTTCGCGTACTCAGACGTGACGCACGAACATGTCATGCACATCGGGTCACGCGCACTGGCTGCTGGCGCGTCGTACCACCTGATCTCGCCACATCACACGATGCTGGCAGTGCGGACCGGCTCCGGCAAGAGCCAGACGACCCGCCATGTTGCCGCTCTCTTCCGCAAGGCCGGCAAGCGCGTCGCCGTGCTGCGCCATCCGATGCCCTACGGCGACCTGACGAAGCAGGCCGTGCAGCGGTTCGAGCGCTACGAGGATCTCGACGCCGCGGACGCGACCATCGAGGAGCGCGAAGAGTACGAGCCGCACCTCGCCGAGGGGAACCTCGTATTCGCGGGGATCGACTACGAACGAATCCTCCGGGCCGCGGAGCGCGAGGCAGACGTGATCCTCTGGGACGGCGGCAACAACGACACGCCGTTCATCGAGCCCGATCTCCACATCGTCGTCGTCGACCCGCATCGCCCCGGCCACGAGCTCCGCTACCACCCGGGCGAGACGAACCTGCGAATGGCAGACGTCTGCGTCGTGAACAAGATCGACAGCGCGTCGCAGGAAGGCATCGACGCGGTCCTCAACTCGATTCACGAGAACACTCGGGACGCGACGATCGTGCTCGCGGCATCGCCGTTCCACGTCGAAGGCGACCCGGACGAGATCAGAGGTAAGCGCGTTCTGGCCGTGGAAGACGGGCCCACGCTGACCCACGGCGAGATGACCTTCGGCGCCGCCGTCCTCGCCGCGAAGCAGTACGGCGCGGGCGAGCTGGTCGATCCGCGATCGTGCGCGGTCGGCTCGATCGCGAAGACCTTCGAGGACTATCCGAACGTCGGGACGCTGCTGCCTGCCATGGGTTACGGGCGCGAGCAGATGGAGGATCTCCGCGAGACCATTCACCGCTGCGAAGCCGATCTCGTGCTGATCGGGACGCCGGTCGACCTGCGCCGTCTGATCGAGCTCGACAAGCCGGCGCTGCGCGTGACCTACAAGCTCCAGGAGATGGGCGAGCCGACGCTCGAAGACGTGCTCGCCGAGAAGGGACTGCTGGAAACAGCACTGGTGTGAGCACGGTCGTCGCCCTGGGCGGCAACGCGATGATGCGCCCGGGCGAACGCGGCACTGCAGCCGAGCAGCTCACGAATCTTCGCCGTGCCGTCTCGGCGCTGGAACCGGTGCTCGGCGAGCCCGGCCTCGTGCTCACGCACGGCAACGGGCCCCAGGTCGGCAACGAGCTCCTCCGGCAAGAGCGTGCAGCGGAGGAAGCCCCGCCACTGCCGCTCTGGCTGGCAGTCGCGCAAACCCAGGCGGAGATCGGAGCCCTCATCTCGGCGGAACTGCGCCCTGCGCTGGACGGCCGGGAGGCGGCCTGCATGCTCACGCACGTTCGCGTCGCCGCGGACGATCCTGCATTCGATCGACCGACCAAGCCGATCGGCCCGTTCTACTCGGCGGAGCAGGCGGAACAGCTCGAGCGTGAGCGCGGCTGGCAGCTGGTCTCGGATGCCAATCGCGGCCATCGCCGGGTCGTTCCATCACCCGAGCCGCTCGAGATCGTCGAGCTCGAGGTCATTCGGCGACTGGCCGAGACGGGCACGGTCGCGATCGCCTGCGGTGGTGGAGGCATTCCGGTGGTGCGGCGCGGCGGGCGGCTTTCAGGCGTCGACGCGGTGATCGACAAGGACCGGGCATCCGCTCTGCTCGCGCGCGGCCTCGGGGCTCGGCGCTTGCTGATTCTCACCGAGGTGCCCGCGGTCTACCGAAACTTCGGCCAGCCCGATCAGAAGGAGCTGCGCGAGCTGTCCACGAGCGATGCCGAGTCATTGCTCCCCCGGCTCGCCGAGGGGTCGATGCGGCCGAAGGTCGAGTCAGCGCTCACCTTCGGCGGCGAGACGCTGATCACGAACTTCGATGCCCTGAACGCGGCGCTCGCCGGCGAGGGCGGCACTCGTATCCGTGGACACCTGTGATAGTTGCCGGGATGGCGACCGTGGGCTTGTTGCATCCGGGGGAGATGGGCGCGGCCCTGGGGCAAGTCCTCCGAGATCGCGGCCACGAAGTGCTCTGGGCCTCTTCCGGGCGGAGCGAGGCGACGTCGAAGCGCGCGGCGGCGGCCGGTCTCAGCGATGTCCTGTCGGTCGAGACGCTGGTCGAACGGAGCGAAGTGATCTTCTCCGTGTGCCCGCCACACGCGGCACTGGACGTGGCGCGGACGACGATCGGCTCGGCAGGTCTGCTCGTCGATGCGAATGCGATCGCGCCTGCGACAGCGCGCGCGATCGCAGCGGAGCGCGACAGCTCGGGTTTCGTCGACGGCGGAATCATCGGACCGCCTCCGCGCACGTCCGGAACGACCCGCCTCTACGTCTCGGGAGCACGGGCCTCGTCGGTCGCGGAACTCTTCGAGCAGACGGCGGTCGACGCACGCGTCGTCTCGGCAACCGTCGGCGATGCCTCGGCGGTCAAGATGACGTACGCCGCCTGGACCAAGGGGACGGCAGCGCTCTTGCTCGCTATCCGAGCGGTCGCGGAAGCGGAGGGCGTCGAGGCAGCACTCGTCGAAGAATGGCGGCTTTCCCTTCCGGAACTTCCCGCAGCGCTGTCTCGTGCCCAGCGATCGGCGGCGGCAAAGGGGTGGCGCTGGATCGGTGAGATGGAGGAGATCGCCGCGACGTTCGCGGCAGCCGGGCTCCCGGACGGCTTCCATCGAGCCGCGGCCCAGATCTTCGGGCGTTCCTCCTAGAGCATGCCCCACCCCGGTCCGCGCACCACACGGCCGGGCAGAGCGCCGGTCGGCTCGCCGTCGCGAAGCGCCAGCGCCCCGTTGACGACGACGTGGCTCACTCCCGTCGCGTAGCGGTGAGGATCGTCGTAGGTCGCGTGATCCTGAATGCGATCCGGGTCGAAGACGACCAGGTCCGCGTAGTAGCCGGACTCCACGAGACCACGGTCGGCAAGCCGCAGGTTCCGAGCCGGCAGCTCCGTGAGACGGTGGATCGCCGCCTCGAGCGACAGCGCCTCCTCCTCGCGGACGTACTTTCCGAGTAGGCGCGCAAAGCTGCCGTAGGCCCGCGGATGGGTGCTCCACTTCCGGAAGACGCCGTCCGCGCTCGGAGCGGCGGAGTCGGAGCAGAAGCTCACCCACGGCAGCCCCAGCTCCCGAAGGAGGTTCTCCTCCGAGATCGTGAAGTAGGCCGTGGAGACGCGGCTTCCGTCCTCGACGACCAGATCCATCGCGGTCTGAGCGGGAGACGTTTCACGCTGTGCTGCCGCCTCGGCCAGCGTCATTCCGGTCAGGGGACGCAGCCCGTCGCTGCGGAAGGCCAGCAGGCGCATGTTCTCCGGCCCCGCAAGCCGAAACATGTTCTCCCACTCGTCGGTGTCATTCGTCATCTCGCGCTCGACGCGGGCGCGCACCTCGGGATTCGAGAGTCTCGACCGCCACGCCTCGAAGCCGCCCTCTTGCACCCAGGGTGGCATCGCGCCGTTGAGACCAGTGGCGCCGGCGGTGTAGGTGTAGACATCCGCCGTCACGGCGAGCCCTGCTCGTCGTGCTTCCTCAACGCGATCGATGACCCGCTCGAGCTTCCCCCAGTTGGGCTCGCCGGCAGCCTTGAGGTGGTAGATCTCGGCGCGAACGCCGGCCTCGCGGGCGATGGTCAGAAACTCCTCGAGTGCCTCGAGCAGCCCGTTGCCCTCGCTGCGGAGGTGCGAGATGTAGATGCCGTGGTACCCGGCCGCCGCACATGCGAGCGCGACGAGCTCCGCCGTCTCGGCAAAGCAGCCGGGCGCGTAGACGAGCGCGGAGGAGATGCCGACCGCGCCCTCCTGCATCGCGTGGCGGACGAGCGCCCGCATCCTGTTCAGCTCGTTTTCGGTCGGCGGCCGATCCTCCGCGCCCAGCTCATGCATGCGCACCGTCTCCGCGCCGACGAACGAAGCGACGTTGGGAGCTACCCCGTGTTCGACCAGGTAGTCGAGGAACTCCCCGAGGGTCGTCCACTCCGCCCGCAGCCCGAACAGCGACTGCGCGGCGAAGTCCTCCTTCATCGTGTCGGTGAGCGGGCCCATCGACGCGCCCTCACCCAGGACCTCGAGCGTGACGCCCTGCCGGAGGTCGCTCTGAGCCCGTCCGTCCTCGAGCAAGGACTCATTCGCCCAGCTGAGCATGTTCACGAAGCCGGGCGCGACGGCCAGGTCACCCGCATCGAGCTCATCGCGCCCCTGCCAACCGCGGAGTGATCCAACCGCGACGATCCGGTCGCCGCGAATCGCGACGTCGCCGGCAAAGGCCGGTCCACCACGCCCGTCGTAAATCGTGCCGCCCCGGATAAGGAGGTCGCACTCCGTGCGCAGAAGTCTACGAGCCGCTCCACAAACCGAAGTAGGCTTGGCCCCCTTGGCGATGGTGGCAGTCGCAGACAGGCTGAAGGGCCGCTCGTTCACGCGGGTCTCGGACTGGAGCAGGGAGGACTTGCTCGAGGTGCTCGACCTCGCCGACGAGCTGAAGCGCCTCCAGCACGCTCGAGAGGAGCACCATCTGCTCCCGGGCCGGACGCTCGGGATGATCTTCCAGAAGCCGTCGACCCGCACGAGGGTCTCCTTCGAAGTCGGCATCTACCAGCTCGGCGGCGCGGGCCTCTACCTCTCGGCCGGCGACCTCCAGCTCGGGCGCGGCGAGACGATCAAGGACACCGCCGTCGTCCTGTCGCGGTACCTCGACGCGATCATGATCCGCACGTTCGCGCAGGCGGACGTCGAGGAGCTTGCCGCGAACGCGTCGATTCCTGTCATCAACGGCCTGACGGACAGCTCGCACCCCTGCCAGGCCCTGGCGGACGTGATGACCATTCGCGAGCGCTTCGGACGGCTCGAGGGCATCAAGGTCGTGTATCTCGGCGACGGGAACAACGTCTGCGCCTCTCTGATGGTCGCCTGCGCAAAGCTCGGCATGGATTTCGTCGCTGCGACGCCGCCGGACTACCGCCCGGCCGACGAGGCGGTCGTAATCGCGCGCGCCGAGGGACACTCGGTCGAGCTCGTCGACGATCCGCTCGCCGCGGTCGAAGGCGCCGACGTTCTCTACACAGACGTCTGGACGTCAATGGGGCAAGACGACGAGCGCGAGCGCCGTCTGCGCGACCTCGCCGGCTACGGGATCGACGAGGAGCTCCTCGCGCGCGCCGGCTCGGAAGCGATCGTCCTCCATTGCCTTCCCGCGCATTACGGGGAAGAGATCACCGAGGACGTCCTGTACGGGCGGCAATCGGCTGTTTGGGACGAAGCCGAGAACCGCCTGCACGCGCAAAAAGCACTCATGGCGCTCGTGATTCGGTAAGAACGCGGCGTGCTTCCACTCCGAGACAACGTCCCCACGCGGACGTTCCCTGTCGTCACCGTCGGGATCATCGCCGTCAACGCGATCGTCTGGTTCTGGGAGCTCGGCGGACGCGGCGTCGACTATCACGTCGTCAAGGACGGCTACTACCCGTGCTCGCTGCAGGGACCGTGCGAGGCGATCCAGATCGGCAGCAACGTCTTCAGGCATCACCTGCCGTGGTGGGAAGGGACGTTCAGCTCGATGTTCATGCACGGTAGCTGGGAGCACATCATCGGCAACATGCTGTTCCTCTGGATCTTCGGCAACAACGTCGAGGACGCACTTGGCAAGGTCCGATTCCTGCTCTGGTACCTCGCCGCGGGGATCGCCGCAACCGCACTGCAGACCTTCGTGACGCTGACCTTCGGCACCGTGCGCGACGCGAGCATCCCGAATATCGGTGCCAGCGGCGCCATCGCCGGCGTCCTCGGCGCCTACTTCCTCCTACTGCCGCGCGCCCGAGTGCTGACCGTGATCTTCTTCGGCCTCATCTTCTTCCGCGAGATCGCCGCGATCTGGTTTCTCGGGATCTGGATCGCCCTGCAGCTGTGGCAAGGAGGCGTCGGGCTCACCCATCCGGACCAGACCGGCGGTGTCGCGGTTTTCGCACACATCGGCGGCTTCGCGTTCGGGGTGCTGACCGTTTTTCTCGTCGCCAAGCGACGGCCGCTCCAACCGACTTACTGATGCGGGAGTTCGAGGAGCACGTCCGCCGGGAGTTCGGGGACGATCCAGCGGGGCTCGAGCGGGAGATCCGGATCACGGTCCTCCACGAGGTCGCCCACTATTTCGGGCTCGACGAGGAGCGGCTGGAGCAGCTCGGCTACCGGTGACCACCGCCCTCAACGTGATCGCCGTGGGGGCCGCCGTCGTGGGGGCCGTGGTCCTCGTGTTGTTCTTTCTGGGCCCGCGGGAATGAGGGGCCCGCGGACCGCGTTTTTACGGACATGACTGTGACTGAAATACACCAAGAGATCGAGCAGACGAGCGAGCGACGGGCCGAGCTGTGGCACATCCTTTCCCAGGGGCATGACCCGGCCGCGGCCGCCGAGCTCAAGAGTCTGAGCGAACGCCTCGAGCACCTCTGGGACGAGGAGCGGACCTTGAAAGCGGAGCTCCGCTTCGGCGATCGCGACCACATCGTCGCCAGGGCTCGGGTCGAAGAGCGCCTGGAGCGCGCGGCCTAGTCTCTCCGTAACCCGGCGGATGTCGGCCCCGAAACGAGGGATTCTCCCCTCTCCCCCCGGGGCCGACACGTTTTGCGAGAGCGCTGCGGC
>VAWR01000109.1 GCA_005885245.1 Actinomycetota bacterium
ACGATCCGCGCCGGCGACGACGGTCTCGACGTGATCGCGTTCGGCGAGCGCGAAGACCTGCCGGCGGGCGAGCTGCCGCGCGGTCGCAGCATGTGGTCGAGCACGGGCTACATCGAGGTCCAGGAAGGGCATCCGTGGGACCGCGAGCCCGAGCTCGTCTGGCCCGAGCCGAAGACCGAGCGGTCAGCGGTGATCGTTGCGACGAGTGACGTCGAGCCGGACGTCCGCGGCGGGCGGCGCCGGCGCGACCTCGGCGGCGCAGGCGGATCCAGATGGACCGGCCTCAAGCACCTCGAACTCGATCCGGGCACCCTCTCAGGCCCGCCGCATTGTCATTCCGCCGAGGAGGAGATCTTCGTCGTGCTCGACGGAGAAGGGACTTTGGAGCTGACCGGCCACGAAACCGAGTCGCACCCGGTGCGACAGGGCTCGGTCGTCGCACGTCCGCCCGGCACCGGAGTCGCGCACGCGTTCGAGGCGGGGGAGCCCGGCCTGACCCTGATCGCCTGGGGCACCCGCGATCCGAACGACATCTGCTGGTATCCGCGCTCGAAGAAGATCTACTGGCGAGGGGTCGACGTGATCGGCCGGATCGAGCAACTGGACTTCTGGGACGGCGAATCCGTTTGATCCCGGCTAGGGTGGGGGAGTCCTCCTCTGCCCGGCGAACTCAGCCCGGTATCCCAACGCCCGGCCGGCTCTCGCCAGCGGCAGTCAGGTTCTCCCTCATTCGCGTCTCCAGCCTTCTAGCCGAGTTCCCGATATCTCCCCGCATGGGGAGAGCACGCCGTCTGGCCGGCTCGCGGAGAGTCCGTATCGGTGTCAACGCCGTGTTCATCACGGGCGCGCTGGCCGCTGCCGCGCTGACGATCCTCCATTTCGTGCATTCCGGCTGGCCGCTGGCGAATGCAGACCCTCTGCTCGTGATCGCGGCCGGGATCCTCTTCCTCTTCGCCTACGCCTTCAAGGCGTGGGGCTGGCAGCGACTCTTCTCCGAGGAGGAGCGCCCTGAGGCGTTGACGCTCGCCGCTGCGGGAGGCGCCGCCTCCGTGGGTGGAGTGGCGCTGCCGGGACGCTTCGACGAGGCGATCCGAATCGCGGTCGTGCGCCGCGGCCCGGGCAAGAAGACGGCAGGGCTCGGCGCGATCTGCCTGACCCTGATCATCGTGGGCCTTCTCGACAGTGCCGCTTTGACGCCGATGGCGTCGGTGGCGGCGGCCGCCTCGCATTCGGGCGGCGTGCAGGCTGGTTTCGCCCTCGTCGCAGCTGCAGGTGTCGCGGCCGCGCTGCTCGTTCTCTTTCTCCCGCGCATCGCGCAGCTCTCGTTCGTCAGCCGCTGGAAGGTCGGACGCTGGTTGAAGGACCACACCGCCTGCGCGCGCTCCGCCTCACAGGCCTGGTTCCTGATCTCCGTCTCCTGGGCGCTGCGCGGCCTTGCTGTCTTCGTTCTGCTCAACGCGCTGTCGGTCGGCGCTTCATTCACGCTCGCACTCGCGTTTCTCTGTGCCTCCGCCGCCTCGGCGGCTCTGCCGATCGCACCGGCCGGCGCGGCGACACAGGCTGGTGCGGGTGCGGCGATCCTGATCATCGGCGGCATCCCGAAGGCTGAGGCCTTCGCATTTGCCGTCGCCGCGCAGGGCATGGTCATCCTCGTCGGCGCGGCAGTGGTCGCGGCGGCGGGGGTGTGGGCGCTGCTCGGACGCATCCGCCCGTCACGCGCCACCGCGCTCGCCGGCTGAGGACACCCGAACGGGGCCGTCCGGGAGGCCCATGATCATGCGGGATATCGGAAGGAACTCGCTATCCTGGCCAGAAAGAGCGCCGCATGGGGCTCTCACGCCTACTTCCGCGTCCCAACACACGCGCATCGTCCACTAAGAAGGGATCACCTTTGGGCCGGGTCATCGCGTTCGCCAACCAAAAGGGCGGCGTGGCGAAAACGACGACCACGCTGAACCTCGGAGTCGCCCTCAAGGAGAAGGGCCACGAGGTGCTGCTGGTCGACCTCGACCCTCAGGGGAATCTGACCATGAGCCAGGGTTGGAACCCGGACGAGATCGAGCGCTCGATGTTCGACGTGCTGGTCCACAAGCTGCCGATCGAGGAGATCATCCGCGACGCCGAGGTCAATGTGGCGGTCTCGTCGATCGACCTCGCCGGCGCCGAGCTCGCGCTGTCTTCGATGATCGGCCGCGAGCGCGCACTCGAGAAGGCACTGATCAGCGTCAAGACGAAGTACGACTACATCCTGATCGACACGCCGCCGTCGCTCGGGCTCCTCACGATCAACGCGCTGGTCGCGTCGAACGGCGTGATCGTTCCGGTGCAGTGCGAATACCTTTCGCTGCGCGGACTCGTCCAGCTCGAGAACACGCTGTCGATGATCCGCGAGAACCTGAACCCGGATGTGGCGATCGAGGGAATCCTCGCGACGATGTTCGACAAGCGGCTGTTGCATTCCAAGGAAGCGGTCGACATCCTCAAGGAGAACTTCGGCGACCTGGTGTACAAGACAAGGATCCGCAAGACGATTCGCTATGCGGAGGCCCCTGTGAAAGGACAGTCGGTGCTGAGCTACGACCCGAGCGGCGATGCCGCCGAGCTGTATCGCGACCTCGCGAAGGAGGTGCTCAATGGCGCGCAAGCGCGCGAGCATGCGTGAAGGGCCCCTGGCCGAGCTCTTCAAGGCAACCGAGGCGGCGCAACGCCAGGCCGAGCACGAGGGGGCTCCACCTCCCGAGGAGCCGCACGAGTCGACGGTCGAGCACGTCCCGAGCTGGGAGGACGAGATCGAGACGCCGGCGCCGCCGCGTCCCGACCCGCAGCCGGAGCCCGCGCCGGAGCCGGAGCCCGTTCCCGATCCGCTCCCGGCGCCGCCTTCGATTCCGGAGCCTCCCGTCACTCGGTACATCGAGCCGATGCCCGAGCCGGCGCCGCGGCTGCATCACGTGCGCGCGGGACAGCTTGGCTCCTACCTCGCGAAGATCCAGGTCGTCGGTGTCGGCGGTGCCGGGCTGAACGCCGTCAACAGGATGATCGACGCCGGCATCAACCAGGTCGAGTTCGTGTCGGTCAACACCGACGTCCAGCAGTTGCAGATCTCGGACGCCGAGACGAAGATCCACATCGGGCGTGACCTGACGCAAGGCCTCGGATCGGGATCGGATCCGTCGGTCGGCAGAGCCGCGGCCGAGGAGAGCTACGACCAGATCAAGCACGCGCTGCGCGGCGCGGACATGGTCTTTGTCACCGCGGGCGAGGGTGGGGGGACCGGATCGGGCGCCGCACCGGTCGTCGCGAAGATTGCGAAGACCCTCGGTGCCCTCACCGTGGGCATCGTCACCACGCCGTTCAAGTTCGAGGGCACGAAACGCCGCGGCCAGGCCGACTCCGGTGTGGACCTGCTGCGCAAGGAGTGCGATACGACGATCGTGATCCCGAACGACCGGCTGCTGGAGGTGCTCGACCGTCAGACGTCGATGCTCGACGCGTTCAGGATCGCCGACGACGTCCTCCGCCAGGGCGTGCAGGGCATCTGCGATCTGATCACGCTCCCGGGGCTGATCAACCTGGACTTCGCGGACGTGCGCACGGTCATGGAGGGCTCGGGCAGCGCGCTGATGGGAATCGGGTTCTCGTCGGGTGCGGAGAACAGGGCGCGCGAGGCGGCAGAGCGTGCGTTGCGTTCGCCGCTGATCGACACGGAGCTCCACGGCGCCCGCGGCATCCTGCTCTCGATCGCAGGCGGCGACGATCTGACGCTCCTCGAGGTCAACGAGGCCGCAGAGGTGATCAAGCAGACCGCGACCGACGATACGCAAATCATCTTCGGCGCAACGATCGACGATCGGCTGACAGGCCAGATCTGGGTGACTGTCATCGCGACCGGGCTGGGCGGGACCGGCCGCCGTGCCCGTACCCAGAGCCTCGTCACCGCGCTCACAGCGCCGGAAGACGACCTCGAGCCGCCGTCCTTCCTGAAGAACTAACGCGGCACTCTCTCGTGACGGGGACGTACCGGTGCCTGGCACCGGTAATTCCCGGCAGGTGCGGCGGTTCCCGCCGGGGCGTCACAGTTTCGTAGCGGTGCCTGGCACCGGTACGAGCCGCATCGGGACGCGGCTGCTAGGTACGGCGGATGGTGACCACCGCGCCGCGGTGGACGCCCCAGCGCGCGAACGCGCCACGGTTCACCTCCAGGGCGCCGCGGAAGGCGACGTGCGGGTCGTAGACCTTGCACGGATCGGTACGGCACGGAGCCATGTCGAGGATGCGGAGGATGCGGCCGGCCTTTCCCCAGAACGCGATCGACAGTGGAATCGTCGTGTCCTTCATCCAGAACCGCCCGCGCGTATCCGTTGCGAACAGAAACGCCATCCCGTTTCTCGGTGCGAGGGAACGCCGACCCATCAGGCCCTGCTGGAGCTGCGCGGTCGTCTCGGCGATCTCGATCCTCACCGTGACCGTGCTCTGCGGCGTACGGATGAGCGCGCGCCCATGCGGGAACGTCACCGACCCGGACAGAACCGCGGTGACGGAAAGTGCGGTCGCGAGCCTCAGCACGGACCCATTGTGAGCCAGGCGTACCTCGTTCGAGTGAACTGAGGCGGCACCGCGAAAGACCGACGCCCCCGGCGCGTCTACTCAAACGGATACGCAAAGAAGCTGCGGCCTCTCCCAGGGCCCGCGCCAAGCGGCTGGCGCGGGGCCCGCCTCGTGGCTCAAACGGGGGTGGCTTCCGTCAGATCAGCCGGAGTGACGGGCTCGAGTAGCCGCCCGTCCTGCATGCGAACCACGCGACCCGCGCGCGCCGCGATCGAGGCGTCGTGCGTGATGAGCACCACTGCCTCGCCTCGCTGATCCGAGATCGACCGCAAGAGAGCGACGATCTCCTCTCCGGTGGCCGAGTCGAGATTGCCGGTCGGCTCGTCGGCGAGCAGAATCCGCGGGCGATTTGCCAGCGCTCGGGCAATGGAGACTCGCTGCTGCTCGCCTCCCGACAGTTCGGATGGAAGGTGCTCGCCGCGCGGGCCGAGGCCTACCGCTTCGAGCAGCTCCGAGACCCTGTCTTCACGCTCGCTCCTGGACAGACGCTGCGGTGCGAGCGCGACCTCGACGTTCTGCCGCGCTGTCAAGGTGGGGATGAGGTTGAACTGCTGGAAGACGAACCCGATCGTTTCCAGTCGCAGCTGTGTGAGCTCCGCGTCGGGTAAACGCGCGAGATCGCGCCTTTCGAAGAGGATCTCTCCCTCTGTCGGACGGTCGAGTGCTCCGAGGAGCTGTAGCAGGGTCGTCTTCCCCGAACCGCTCGGGCCCGCGACGACCAGAAACTCTCCGGGATCGATCCTCAGGTCGATCGCATCCACTGCGCGGACCTCGCGTGTGCCTCCGCCGTAATACCGGCTCACGCCACGGAGCTCGAACAGCGGCTGCAGCATCAGGTCGGTCATCGCCGTGTCTCCCATCAGTCGATGTGTCGAAGGGCCTCTGCCGGTCGCAGCCGCGCCGCGCGCAGACCGCCCACGGCCCCTGAGACGAGGCCGCCGGCGACCGCCAGCGCGACGGCCAGCAGGATCAGGCCGACGCCCACGGGCGCGCCGAGCGACACCGCCGTCGAGCCGGCCTGGACCGAACCCTGGCCGAAGGCGCTGAACGCTCCCGGCCCGGGTCCGGTACTTTGCGTCGCCGCCTGGGCGACGGTTGCCTTCAGTGTCGGCGAGAGCGCTCCGATCAGGGCTGCCCCGCCGAGGCCGAGCGCCACTCCGGCGATGCCGCCGAGAAGTCCCTGAAGCAGGGACTCGCCGGTGACCTGTCTGACGACGAGCGACTGACGCCAGCCGAGCGCCTTGAGCGTTCCGAGTTCGCGCACGCGCTTCGTCACGGAAGACAGGGTCAGCAGCGAGGCGATCAGGAAGGCGGCGAGCAGACCGACGATCTCGAGAGCGGTGCCAAGCTTGCCCGTGAGGTTCTTCGCGTCGACCAGCGACCCCGAGACGCGGTTGGCGAGGTCGCTCGCGGTCGTGACGGACGCGCCGTCGAAGCTGGATTTGATCGCTGCGGATACCTTCGCGACCTGATCGCTGCTCGTCGCTCGCACGTACACGGTGTTCACGCGTCCGGTTCGGCCGGAGAGCTTCTGTAGCTGCAACAGCTTCACGTACACATCAGACGCCTGACCGCCCAGTGGCGTCTTTGCGAAGCCGATCACGGTGAACTTCTTGCCACCGAGCGTGACCGAGCCGCCGAGCTTGATTCCCTTCCGCCGTGCGTAGCTGACGTCGAGGATGGCCTCGCGCTTCGAGTTGGAGGGCGAGAAGTACCGCCCGCGCACCAGCTGACCGGATGTGACGGCGCCGAGTGCGGGGCGCGTCTGGTCGACGCCGCTGACAGTGATCGGCTGCAGGCCGATGCTGCGCGGCGGTCCTCCACCCTGTGTCGTTCCCGGAGGGCCGAATGTCTGCTGTTGGTTCTGCTTCGGGACCGTTCCTTCGATGTGTATGGCCGCAAGGGTCAACCCACCGGCCGCCGACTTGACGCCGTCGAGTGCGCGGATGCGCTCAACGCGAGTTGCAGCGAAGGTGAGCTGGGAGGCCGACGCGAAGGTGTCCCGCGAGAAGTGCGAACCGGGTTTGCCGAGATTGGCGAGGCCGACGCGCGGGCCGCCGTTCTCACTGCGGAGCCTCTGTCGTTCCTGCGGTGAGAGGTTCCCGAACGGTCCGCCGCCAGAGTTCGAAAGACTGAGTGGGCGGGAGACCGAGAGATCTGTGCCCACTCCGGTGAGCGGCTTCAGCACCTGCGCCTGTGCGTCGTCGAGCCCTTTGGAGAGCGCGCTGACGGTGACGACCACGGCAACGCCGACGGCGAGGCCGAGTGCAGTCAGAATCGTGCGGCCACGGCGGCGCCGCAGCTCGCTGAGCATGTAGGAGACGTAGAACATCTGCTCAGAGTCAAACCCGACATCCTGAGAGCCGCTTAAGGCCGAGGTAAGAAGCGACTAAGACTTGGAACGGCGAAAGGTGTGCCACATCATTCGAGAGGAAGGTGACGGTTCCCGAAGGCAGTTCCCGCATTCCTCGTTCGCCGCTGCGTTCGAACAAGGGACGGTGATGTCGCTCGAGGAAGTCGCGGAGTTTGCCTCCACGCCATCGACGTCGGCACCTCGGCGTCGCAGGACGGCGCCTCAGCTTCGGGCTAACCTTCCCGCATGAGAGGGGCAGTTGCCGCCGGCCATCGTCTGACCGCGCAGGCGGGCGCCAGCGTCCTCGAAGCAGGGGGCAACGCCGTCGACGCAGCCGTCGCGGCGGCGCTCGTCTCCTGGGTCGCCGAGAGCCCGCTCACGGGTCCCGGATCGGGCGGCTTCATGCTCGTCCATCGCGCGCGCGACCGCTCGACCCGCGTGTTCGACTTCTTCGTCGCCGTTCCTGGCCTCGGACTCGCGAGCCGTGAGCTGGCGGACATGGACCGCGTGGCCGTCGACTTCAGCGGCGGCTCGACCCAGATCTTCCACATCGGCGCCGCCTCCTGCGCGGTCCCCGGCGCTCCTGTGGGACTCGAGGACGCGCACCGGTCCTTTGGACGTCTCCCCTGGCGCGACCTGTTCCAGCCGGCGATCGAGCTGGCACGCAACGGCGTCGAGCTCAACAACGGCCAGGCGTACCTGCATGCCATCCTCGACCTCATCCTGCGACACACGCCCGAGTCGCGTGCCGTGTACGAGCGGAAGGGCGAGCGCCTAGTCGCAGAAGACACGCTCGTCCAGGCGGATCTTGCAGAAACGCTCGAGCTACTCGCCGAAGAGGGGGGAAAGGTTCTCTACGAAGGGGAGCTCGCGCAGAAGATCTCCGAGCATGTCCGCGCGCACGGCGGCTGTATCACCAGGGAGGATCTCGAGGGCTACCGAGTCATCCGGCGCCGTCCGGTCACGGCGAGCTTCTGCGGCGAGGAGTACGTCTCGAATCCGCCGCCGTCGGCCGGCGGAATCCTGATCGCCTACGGCCTTCCCCTGCTGGAGGAGCTCGGTCCCGGGAGGCCGGGCACGGCCGAGGCCATCGACGCGCTCGCGCGCGTCATGCGCGAGCAAGCTCACGCGCGCGTCGCGGCGCGGACCGTCACCGGTGGGCTCGTGCAAGCGCTCGAGGAGCGTGCCGCCGTCGTCTCGCGCGGCACGACGCACATCTCGGTCATCGACGGCAAGGGCAACGCCGTCGGGCTCACGGCATCCACGGGCGCCGGATCAGGCGTCGTCGTTCCCGGCACCGGCATCCACCTCAACAACATGATCGGCGAGTTCGACCTCGCCAAGGCGCCTCGTCCGGGCGCGCGGCTCTCCTCGATGATGAGCCCATCGATCGTCCTGCGCGACGGGCTGCCGCACCTGGTCGTCGGCAGCGCCGGTTCGCTTCGGCTGCGCGGAGCGGTGATGCAGATCGTCGTCAACGCCGTCGCCCATGATCTCCCGGTAGAGGACGCGCTCGAGCGTCCACGCGTCCACCTCGACGGGGAGAACCTGCACTGCGAAGGCGGGCATGACCCTGCCGAGCTCGACCGGCTGGAGGCGATGGGCTGGAACGTGATGCGCTGGCGGAGCCGCAACCTCTTCTTCGGCGGCGCTTCGGCGGTCACGTTCGTCGACGGCCAACTCGCCGCCGCGGGCGATCCCAGGCGTGGCGGCGCTGGAGTCGTCGTCGAATGATCATCCGCCGCGCTGAGCCGGCCGACGCGGAAGGCCTGACGAGACTCGGCGAGGCGGTGGGCTCCGAGCCGGAAGGATGGCTCGTCACGACGAACGGCTGGCGCGAGGTCGCCGACGAGCGGCGCTACCTCAGGGCCATCCGCCGCTATCCGAACGCCGCCGTGTTCGTCGCCGAGGACGAGGGCCGGATCGTCGGTCGCCTCTCGATCGCGCGCGACCAGCATCCGGCGAGCCGTCACGTCGCCGATCTCGGCCTGATGGTGGCGATGTCGCACCGCCGTCGCGGCATCGGCACCATGCTGCTCGAGGCGGCTCTCGACTGGGCGCGTCACGCCGAGGTACGCAAGCTCGAGCTGCACGTCTTTCCCCACAACGAAGCCGCGATCAAGCTCTACGAGAACTTCGGCTTCGTGCAGGAGGGCTACCGCCGCGGTCACTACCGACGTGGAAACGACTACGTCGACGCGATCCTGATGGCGTTCGAAATCTAGGCCGGCTCGCCGGCCTGCTGGCGACGCTCTTCGTCTCGCATCCGCTTGCGCCATTCGGTGAGCTCTCCCTCGATCGCGCTGAGGCGGCGGTCCCGGTCGTCCAAACGGGCGGTCCAGTCGTCGAACTCCTGCTCGCGGCGCTCGACGCGGCGAGCCTCTGCCGCGGCGCGCTCGATCTGCTCGGCGGCCTCGGCTTCACGCGCCTCAACGCGTGAGACCGCCTCCGTCAGCCACGTGCCACGCTCGTCGAGGTCCGCGGCGATCCGGTCGAGCTCGCGCTTGCGTGCGTCGAGCTGCTGCGCACGCTCCTCCAACCGATCGACTCGCTCCTCCCGCTCACGGACGTCGCGAAGCTTGTTGGCGAGCTGCGTCTCCTGGCGTGCGAACTTCGCCGCTCGTCGCCCGAGCTGCTTCTCCTGCTCGGCGTGGCGTGCGGTCCTCTCCGCAAGCGCCTCGTGTCGCTCGTCGAGTGCACGCTCATGTTCGTCTGCGGTCGCGACGCGCGGTTCGATCGCCGCCTTCTCCTTCTCCAGCGCAGCCTCCTGCGCCTGGAGCTTCGCCGTGCGGGATTCGAGCTGAGACGCGCGGAGCTCGAGCTGCCGCTGGGCGGCCGCATGGACTCGCTCTTCGTCGGCAAGCTCGACCGCGCGCTGTTGCAGCTCCGACTCGCGCTCGTCGAGCGCTTCGCCGCGATGCTCGTGCAGGTCGAGCGCGCTGGTCGCCGCCGCAATCCACTCGCCTCGCTCTTCGAGCTCGGTTGCGAGGACACGCAGCTCGCTCGCGCGGACGTCCAGTTCCCGTTCGCGCTCGCGGAGGCGCTCGGCGTCGACCGCCGCACGCTCGATCTCCTTCTGGCGATCGCGCTGCTGTTCCTCGGTGAGCATGACGCGCCGCTCACGCTCCACGAGCTCCTCTTCGGCTTCCTCGATCATCAGGCGGCGCGCATCGAGATCCGCGCCGATCTCGTCGAAGCGGCGGGCGCGCGCGTCGATCTCCGCGGACCGACGTGCGACGGTCTGGCCCAGCAGGCGCTCACGATCGGTGAGCGCCGCCCAGGCCTGCTCGAGCTCGTCCCGCTCGTCCGGCATTCCGCCAATCATGCCGTTTGCGTCAGACCGCAAGGATCTGCATTGAAAAGCATCTTCTTCAACGTGGGAGGGCTTCTGATTCCGGTGGTCCTCGCTCTTGCGGCGGCGTCTCCGGCTCAAGCCACCAATCTGGGCTGCGGCAGCGGGAAGCTGGTGCTGAGCGTGTCGTACCACGTCGTCAACGACGTGGACACCGGCCTGCAAGGGAACAACTGGGCGTTCGACACGTACAACCGCGCGGTGCACGTATGGCGCAAGGCGCCTGGCCGGTTCTGCTCGGCGAGCACCTACGACGGCGAGTTCACGACGATCGCCGGGCCCAGCCCGGGCGGAAAGGCCGAACTGCCCGCGGGCATTCGCGGGACCTTCACGGGCTCGTCGGTGACGACCTTCCGCGGCGCGTTCGCGCCACGGGGCGCACCCACGCGCGGCTTCCTCGGCGACAAGGACTTCGCCTGCACGAGCGCCGATCAAAAGGGACAGTGCAGCGGGACCTGGGACTGGCTGCGCGCGTACTTCAGTGGGATCTCGCGCTTCAAGTACGTGCGCTATGCGTTCTCCTACCACGCGACAGAGAACGGCAAGGGCACGTGGAGCGACACGCTCGTCCACGGCAAGGTCCACGCCGGCGGCGACATCCGGCCGTCGAAGAAATAACGGACGACCGCAGCGGGACGGCCACGGTCGTCCGCGGATACTCACTCAGGCTGTTTGCCGCACCGTCTTCTTGGCGAGCTGCTCGGCGGCCGCGATCGCCTTCTTGAGCGTCGCCTCTTCTTCCTCGATGTTCTCGTTCAGCAAGGCGATGACGTCGTCGTCGCCCATCCTCTCGGCCTGGATGATCAGCCCGTCGTAGACCGCGATCTCGTGGTGCTCCGTTTCGATCACGCCGGCGAGGATGACCGAATCGACGAGCGGCTCGTCGACCTTGCCGAGTAGCTGGTCGCCCTCCTTCTGCAAGCCCTCGATCGCCGGACACGGCTGTCCCTCGGGCTTCTCACCGAGGGCAGTGAAGACCTGGCGGAGATTCTGCACGTGCCCTCGCGTCTCCTTCTGGTGCTGCTGGAGATTCCGTCGGAGGCTTGGATCGTGCGCCTCCTGCTGCAGCTTCTCGAGCACGTCGAGAATGGTCTCCTCCATCGTGAGCGCCGCGCCGAGCTTGTGGACGAAGAGCTCCTGCGGACTCTCGATGGTGTTGCCTAGAACTGCCACCTGGACCCCCTTCTTCCTGTTGCCGGACACCCCAGGGCTACCCCGACCCGGGTCGCCCAAACGGGCGGTTGTCGCAAAGAGCGGCAGTCGACCGCCTACGCTTCTCCTGTGAGCGCCTGCCCACGGAGCGGAAGGTCGTCATGGCGCTCTTCGCCGATCTCGTCGGCTTCACGGCTCGCGTGGAACGGCTGGACCCGGAGGATGTGTGCCGCGCTGGCCTCTTCTACCGCTCGGTTGGCGCAACGCGATGGATCCGCGAGGGCGAGGCGCTATTGGCCGCGTCGGCGTAGCGCTGTGAGAGACTTGGCGGGATGACGGCCGTAGCCGACGAGATCCAGCTCGACGACGCTGCTTTTCGCGGGGCTGTCCTGCGCCCCGGCGTGCCGGACTACGACGTCCACCGCAAGATCTGGAACGGCTCGTTCGACAAGCATCCGGCGGTGATCGTCCGCTGCGCGGGCGTCGCGGACGTGATCGCCGCGGTGAAGTTCGGCCGCGAGAGCGGCCTGCCGGTTGCCGTTCGAAGCGGCGGGCATTCCTTCCCCGGCCTCTCCGTCGCGGACGACGCGCTGATGATCGACCTCGCGCCGATGAAGGGCGTGCGTGTCGACCCCGACAAGCGAACTGCGCGGGTGCAGGCAGGCGTGCTGCTCGGCGAGCTCGACCGTGAGACACAGGCGTTCGGGCTGGCGGTGCCGTCCGGCATCGTCACGCACACCGGCGTCGCGGGTCTGACGCTCGGCGGCGGGATCGGCTGGATCATGCGCAAGCACGGCCTGTCGGTCGACCAGCTCGTCTCAGTCGATCTCGTCACCGCTGACGGCGAGTTCGTCAAAGCGAGCGCCGATGAGAACGCGGATCTGTTCTGGGGCATGTGCGGTGCCGGCGCGAACTTCGGGATCGTCACCGAGTTCGAGTTCCGTTGCGTCCCGCTCGGCCCGCAGATCCTGGCCGGGCCGATCTTCTGGCCGATGGAGAAGTCGGGCGAAGTCCTGCGCTTCTACCGCGACTGGGTGGCGGAAGCACCGGACGAGCTGATGACCATCGTCGTTCATCGCAAGGCGCCGCCGCTGCCGTTCGTCCCCGAGGAGCTGCACGGGAAGCCGGTCGTCATGGTTATCTGCTGCTGGGTCGGAGACATCGAAGAGGGGCAGAAGTTCATCAAGCCGCTGAAGGATTTCAGCTCACCCGTCGCGGACGTCTGTCTGCCGAAGCCGTACCTGACGCACCAGGCGATGTTCGATCCGAGCTTCGTACCCGGGCGTTGGTACTACTTCAAGAGCTGCGACGTCCCCGAGTTGACGGACGACATCATCGACATCACGATGGAACGCTCCCTCCAGATCAAGTCGCCGCTGACGTCGTTCCCGATCTGGCAGATGGGCGGCGCGCTGTCGCGAGTGGGGGACGGCGACACGTCCTTCAACGGCCGTCACGCCGGCTTCACCTACAACATCGGCTGCGCCACCGAGACGGAAGAAGGCTTTGCCGACGAGCGCGAGTGGGTGCGGAACTTCTGGTCGGCGCTCGAGGCGTGGCACACGACCGTGTACGTGAACTTCCTCGGCGACGAGGGTGAGGAGCGGATCCGGACGGCCTACGGTGCGGAGAAGTACGACCGGCTGAAGGCGCTCAAGCAGAAGTACGACCCGGACAACTTCTTCCGCATCAACCAGAACATCCCCCCGAGCTAGACCGCTACCGTTTGCCCGCGCCGGTAGCTTCCGGGACGGGAGGGGACGTGGAAGGCGCGCCGGCAACCACAAGCGGAGCTCGCGAGCGCAGGGGATCCCTGTGGCAGTCCTTCCTCGCCGCGCGCCGCTACGAGATCGGGGCGGCGGGACTCTGGCTCGTGCTCGCGACCGTGCTCGCCGGGCTGACGAGCCAAGTCGCTGACTGGTATGTGATGACGGACGAGTTGCTCTACGAGCGCCTCGCGATCAGCATCGCCCACCTCCATTCACCGCTTCCACACATCCACGGTGAGCTGATCGGGAACGTCAACCAGCTCTACCCGCTCCTGCTCGCGCCCCTCTTTCGCGGCAACCTCGTCCCGCCCGGTCTCCACGACGCGCACATCCTCAACGGTTTTGTGATGAGCTCGGCGGCCGTTCCGGCCTTCCTGCTCGCACGCCGGGTCACGCAGAGCGTCCGCCTCTCGTACGTCGTCGCGGCCTTGACCGTCTGCATTCCGTGGATCGCCCTCTCGTCCTTTCTGATGACGGAGGTCGTCGCCTATCCGGTCTTCGTGTGGGCGGCGCTGGCGCTCCACCACGCGACGGCCTCGCCACGCGCTCGTCACGATGTCCTCTTACTCTTCGCCCTCGGCCTGGCGATCCTCGCGCGGACGCAATTCGCCGTCTTGCTCGTCGCGCTGCCGTTCGCGCTCGTGGTCCACGAGTTCGCCTTTGCTCCCCGCGGGTCGCTGCGACGGCGAGTCGTGGCTACCGGCCGCGGAGTCGTGTCCGCTCATCGCGTCCTGGCCGTGGCGTACGGCTGCTTCGTGCTCGCCGCGCTGGTCTTGCTCGCCGCCGGCCGGCTCTCGAGCCTGCTCGGGACCTATTCCGTTACGGCCGAGGGGAATCTGTTCCCGAGCGGGATGGCGCATTCGCTCGTGGAGCATCTGGCGCCGATCGGGCTCGGGATGGGGATCCTCCCCTTCGTCGTCGGGATCGCGTGGCTCGGCACAGCGCTGGTGCGGTCGCGGATCCGCGAGCAGCATGCGTTCGCATCGGTCGCCACTGTCGTGATCCTGGCACTCCTCTTCGAGGTCACCTCGTACGACCTGCGCTTCGGGCAGGGGCGCTTGCACGATCGCTATCTGTTCTACGTCGTCCCGCTCGTCCTCGTCGCGTTGGCGGCGGCGCTGCGAGATCGCAACTGGTCACGCTGGCCGCTCTTCGCCTCGGTCGGCCTGCTGGCGATGGCGTTCGCCTACCTGCCGGTGATCCGCTACGACAAGTTCAACGTCGACTCGCCTGTCGCGTTTCTCAACGGCGCTCTCCTCGACGCTGGAGGCTCGGTCAACGGGGCCCGGCTCCTGCTCGCGTTCGCGACGATCGTCGCGGGTCTGCTCTTCCTGCTGGCCTCGGCCTTGCTGGGGCGTCGGCGAGCCGCGGTGATCCTGCTTGTCATTGCCGCCCTGGCCATGCCTGTTCAGGCGGGCCTCGCCTTCAACCGGCTCTTCACGGCAGACGGGACGAGCGGCCGTCCGCTGACGGTCGATCAGAGCGTCGTCTTCGACTGGATCGACCGGAAGCTCGGACCGGGCGCGAAGGTCACGATGATTCCCTACCCGCTCCTCTATGGCACGTACTGGGGAAACGTCGCGTACTGGTGGAACGTCGAGTTCTGGAATGCCTCGATCCAGCGCGCCGCGGTCTACGAGCAGGCGTTCACCGGGACGCCGGGCACGTTTCCGACGATCGCTCTGAGCTTCGACCGGACGACCGGGCGCGCGAACGTCTCGCCGACGGACTACGTCGCCCAGGCGGTCGCGGAGACGAGGTTCGCGCTGGCGGGCGACGTGCTGAACAACGACCGCGGCCTCGAACTGGTACGCGCTGCGAGGCCGTGGCGGGCCGAATGGCTGGCTCTCGATCTCTACCGGGACGGCTGGACCGTGCCGAAGGTCGTCGGGCGGATCAGGGTCTTCGCCGCGCCCGGCCAGACGGGCCCGACGATGCGCTTTCTGACGGTCTCGGTTCGCGGCCCGCAGGGTCAGCCCGCCCGCGAGTTCCAGCTCGTCTCGAACGCGAGCGACTGGCGTGCGCAGGCGGGCGTGCAGCCGACCAGCGACCAGCTCTCGATCTGCGTGCCGCAGCACGGCTACGCCGACGTGCAGGTGAGCGCGCGCCGGTACACGCCGATCTACGGCGACCCGCGCAGCGACGCGTCCTTCAGCAGCTACGCGCGCTCGGGCGGCGTGCTCGTCACCGGGATCGCCCTCGCCGACGAGACGAGGCCCTGTTAGCGACCGAGGTCCAGGTCCTCCCGTGGATCGTGCGCCCGGCTCTTCGAACCCGACTTCGCGATGCCGCGGCTCAACATGTAGAACGAGGTTGCGACGGTGGCCGCCTCCCAGAAGAAGCGCGCGTCGATGCTCGGTGACTCGCCGGCCGTGATCCCGAGCCCCATCAGGAAGATCACGAAGACCAGGAACTCGCTGGTGAGGAAGAACGGTTTCGTCTCGCTGTCGTGCACGCGCCTCGGTGGAGCAGCCCAGCGGGCACGCCAGTCGGTACGGCCCGGATAACTCTCTGGTGTCGCTGACATCTCGCCTCCCTCGTCGCCTGATTTGACAGCGCTCGCGTTCCGCGTTTCACGGCCCGTGAAACCGGCTACTGAGGCGTAACCGAAGTCAGCGAAGGGAGGTGACCATGGGTTTGCTCTGGGTCCTGGTGCTGCTACTGATCATCTTTGCCCTGGTCGGTGGCTTCGCCGTCAGCAACTGGCTGTTCGTGATCCTGCTGATCGCGCTGATCCTGCTTCTCGTCGGCTACGTCTAGGCCGGCGTGCTCGAGAATCCAGGCGACTACGGCGGCATAGTCGCGCTCGCCCCAGCTGGCTGTGTCTGCATCGGCGAGCCAGGAGCGCGCCGCTTCGGCGAGGTGTAGGTCGATCCGGGACGCGGCGGCTGCGGCGGCGACCAGCTCTGCGTCCTTGTGCGCGAGCGAGATCGGGAAGCGCGGGCGATAGTCGCCGGCTTCGATCGCCTCGCGGCGCCGTTCCGCTTGCTCGCCAAGTGGCGACCTCGAGAGCACGTCGAAGGCGGTGTTACGCGAGAGCCCGAGCGCATCGGCCAGGGCGAGCGCCTCTCCGAGCACGCCGATCGTCCCGAAGAGCGTCGAGTTGGCCACGAGCTTCGCTGCCGCTCCGGAGCCGAGCGGCCCGACGTGGAGGGGCGAGCCGAGGTGGGAGAGGAGCGGCTGCCAGCGCTCGTAGAGCGAGGCCGGCCCGCCGACGAAGACGTGCAGCGATCCGGACTCCGCCTCGGACCGGCTGCCGAGCACCGGCGCGTCCAGCAGCCCGACGCCGTCCGGCAGTGCCGCCGCAAGTCGCTCGACGGCTTCCGGCCCGACGGTGGACATCTCGATCACGGTCGCCGATTCGTCGACGCCGGCGGCGATTCCGTCGGCTCCCTCCGTGACCTCGCGCAGGGCGTCGGGGTTAGCGACCATCGTGATCACCACCTCCGCTTGGCGAGCGGCGGCGGCCGGACTCTCGGCGAGCTTCGCGCTGGCTGCGACGAGCTCGGCCGCTTTCTCGGGCGTCCTGTTCCAGAGGACGAGCTCGTGCCCGGCGTCGAGTAGCCTGCGCGCGATCCGACTCCCCATCGCGCCGAGGCCGATGACCGCTACGCGCATCAGCTCACCCGCTCGCGCAGCCACTCGACCTCGAACGCGTCGTCCGGATCGAGCACGATCCCGGCCTGGTCAAGCGTTGCCTCGGTTCGTGCAAGCGCCTCGTTCGCGTGCTCGATGTCGTCCCGCTGGAAGGCAAGCGCCGCGTTGTTGAGGTGGGTCATCGCCGTGTCGTACGGATTGTCGGGATTGCGGATCTCCGCGCATTCGGCGAAGCAGCGCTCGGCGGTCTCGATGTTGCCGCGATGCAGCTCGACATGGCCGATGTTGTGCAGCTCGATGCCGACCATTCCCGCGTCCCCGAGCCGACGGTTGAGCTCCAAGCTCTCGTTGTAAAGCTCGATCGCTTGCGCGTGGTCGCCGGCGAGACGCGTCCCGGCGGCAAGCATGTGCAAAGGCATGACGCGCGCGTCGGCATCGAGGTTGCGCGAGAGCTCGAGCGCCTCGGTTGCGAGTGTCCGAACACGCGTGTAGTCGCCGTCACGAAAGGCGACTCGGCTGAGTCCGACGAGTGCGAGCGCAGAAGCATCGGGATCGTCGACCTCGCAGGCCGCTTCGAGCGCAGCTTCGTTTCGCTCGCGCGAATCGCTCTGTGCGCCGGCGCGAAAGGCGAGTAGGCCGTCGGCGTAGAGCGCCAACGCGCGCGCCCGGGAGGCCTTCCCTTCGCCGGAGTCCAGGGCGGTGGCCAGGAGCTCGCGCCCGCCCGCAACGTCGCCCGTCGACAGCCAGAGCCGCCAGACGTTCGCGGCAAGCTCGGCCGCAGGCTCGTCCTCGCCGCCGGCCGCGAAGAACCGCACCGCCTCCAGGAGATGCTCGCGCTCCGGTGTGAGCCGCTCGACCCAGCTTGCCGCCTCTGGACCCATGAGCTGCGCCTCGCGACTGAGTGCAAGAAGGCGTTCGGCATCGTCCCGCGTCATCGTCGTCGAGCCCAGCTTATGTCGCTGATCTAGGAGAGGGCTACGGCTGCGAGGGGCTGACGCGCCAGAGCTCGCCGTCGTTCGAGTTCGAGACCCAGACATCGCCACCCGCGGCGGCGATGGACAGTGGGCCGCTCCCGACCTCGAGCGTCGTTCGCACGGCGTTGCGTTGCGGGTCGATGACCGAGATCGTTCCGGCATCGATGTTCGGAACCCAGAGCTCGCCTCCGATCCACGCAGACCCGAGCGGATTCGCGCCGACGTCGATCGTCGCCGCGACGGCCGCGCGTGCCGGATCGAGCCGCACGATCTCGCCTCGCTCGCTCGAGACCCACAGTGCGTCGGATGAGGGAGTGATCCAGTCCGCCTTCGCAACCTTGATCCGCTTTGTCACGCGGTTGGTCTTCGGATTGATGCGGACGACCGCGCCTCGTCCGAGATCGGCGACCCAGATCGAGCCGAACGCGTAGGCGACGCCGTTCGGAGTCGTCCCGACCTTGATCTTCGCGACGACGCGGTTCTTCTTTGGACTGATGCGCCGCACCGTCCCGTCGGCCTCGCTCGTCACCCAGACGCTCCCGGCGCCGAAGGCGACGCCGTACGAGCTGTAGCCGATCGTGATCTTCTTGACGACCTTGTTCGTGCGCGGATCGATCCGGCCGAGGACGTTCACGGAGCGGTCCGCGACCCAGACGCTGCCGGCGCCGGAGGCGACGCCGAACGGTCGCGCCGCGAAGGGGATGCGACGCACGACGGCGTTCGTCGCGGGGTCGATCCGGACGACGCGGGCGAGGAGGAGGTCCGAGCTCCAGATCGAGCCGGCCGCGGACAGCACCATGCCCGACTGGGCGCCGACGCGAATCGTGGCGATCGGTTTGACCCGCGTCGCCGCGGACGCGACCGTCGTGCCGATCAGCGCGGCAAGCAAGAGTGCGCCGACGGCGACCCCATACTTCGATCCGGCGAATCTCCCGGCCAGCGGCACTACAACAACCTTGTACCATATTTTTAGGACAAGATTGCAGTAATGGCTCGCACCGGCCCGCCGACCGTCCTTTTCGAGGTCTTCTGGACGCAACAGAAGCGCAAGCGCCTGATCGAGGTGGCGCTCGCGGAGACGGACCTCCCGCCCGAGGACTATCCGTTCTACGTGCTGATCGGCGCCGAGGGCCCGTGGACGCCGACCGGGCTAGCGGCTCGGCTGGGCATGCCGCTCTCCACAGTCATCTTCCGCGTCAAGCGAATCGAGCGTCGCGGCCACGCCGAGCGTGTCCCGAATCCCGACGACGGACGCTCCTTCCTGATCCGGCTCACGCCCAAGGGCAAGCGGCTGCTCGACCTGGCGCGGCCCGCGTTCCGCGACTACGCGGAGGCGGTCGAGGGGCGGCTCGGCCGCAAGCGCGTCATCGCCCTGCGCACGGCACTGGTCGAGCTCCGAAACGCGATCGACGAGGAGCTTGTCGCCCGCGGGCTAGTGTCGCGCGAGACGCGCGATCTCGACGAGCGTTCGAACTAGCCAGAGCGCGGTGAGGAGCGAGTAGGTCAGCGCGGGGAGGAAGACGCCCAGCACGACCGCCATGAACGCGACCTGCGGGATGCCGGTGGAATTGACGAGATAGAGCACGCCGACCGACGCCTCCAGGACGCCGAGCCCGACGAGGACGTGCCCGATTCGGCGCTTAGGTGATTCCGGGCGCGCATCTCCAACCCGGTCGTCGACCCAGGCGGCGAGCAGAAACGCGCCCACGACCAGCCCAAGAGTCAAGCCTGTTCCCCCATCCCTCTCCCATTCTCAGGAGGGAGGTGGCCCGCAGCGCACCCCGAACGTCCTGCTCGACCAAGACCCGCGTCTATGGGCCACGCGGAGGTCCCGCGTGGCCCTTGTCGCCTTCCTACGCGGTCTTCTTGCCCGCGGAGACCTCGCCGCGCCAGCCGCCGGTCTCTGTGCCGCGGTTCTCGACCAGCTCCTTGAACCGCTCGAGATCGCCGCGGACGCGTCGTGCGTCGAGCCCTGCGGCCGAGCCGAGCGTTTCCGCCGGGCCTTCCGCCTGGTAGCTCATCGACAGACGCACGAGTGTCCGCGCGTCACCGCGCGGTTCGAACGTGACCGTGCCGCGTGTCTTCTTGCCGTCTTCGCTGATCCAGCTGATCTGCGGGTCCGGATGCTGCTCGAGAATCTTCGCGTCCCATTCCGCCGTCTTGCCGGCGATCGTCGCCGCCCAGTGCAGCCGGGTGTCGTCCAGCTGCTGGACGTGGTCGACGCCTTCCATGAAGAGCGGGAAATCCTCGAACTGCGTCCACTGGTTGTATGCCGTCGAGACCGGGACGCCGACTTCGATCGACTCGTCGATCATGCGCGGGATCGGGCCGCCTACGACCTTCGGCAGTCCTGACGACGCGAACTTGCGGCGCAGCGGCACCGCGGCGGCGACCACACCGCCGGCGCCCGCGGCCACGAGCAGGGAGTTGCGGAGCTTGTGGCTGCGCTTCTTCTCGATGCGCGACCAGGCCTTGTCGAGATTCCGCGTCATCCTGCGCAGCTCGCGCTTCAGCTTCGGGTCGGCCGTGAGCCTGCTCACGGCAGCGAGGAAGCCGATCCGCCGCGCCGCGCGCCGGCGGGCGATGACACCGTGGCCTGCCGCCGAAAGCACTTCCTTGCGGAACTTCTTGTCCCTGGCGAGTGCCGTCGCCAACTCGGTGGCGCTCGCCGCATTTTCTTTCAGCATCTGGGTCTTTGTGCGTCCAAACACGAACCGTCCTTTCCTCGCGGTTTCTACATACGTCTACCTCGGATCACCCGGGCCAAACGCACCTCGAGGCACCCTATCGAGCCCCCGCGGACGGCCCCTCACACTCGCGTCACAGACTCGTGACACCAAGGCGACGGTGTCTGACACCGGCCGGAGCGGCGCAGCGGAGCGAAAGCGGGCGAACCCGCTTTCGGCGTCGTGACGGTTTCGTGACAGAGACGTGATTCTCCGGCGACGGTGTCTGGAACTCATCTCAAAATGAGGTCGCGAGGATGTGGAGCATGCCGAGGTGGAGGAAGGCGAGGTAGTTGTCGGCCTTCCGGTCGCGTCGGGTGGCGATTCGGCGTCGTGCTTTCAGCCAAGCATTCGTGCGCTCGACCGGCCAGCGATGGCGCGCTTGCGGGTCGCGCGTCTTGAGCTGCCGTTTCTTGCCGCGCCAGACCTCGCGCGTTGCCTGCCCCTCGGCGACCGGCTCGCCTCCGCGGCGGCGCTTGCTGATGCAGGGCTCGATCTGACGCTCGCGCAGGGCTTCCGCGAGCGCGCTCGAGTCGTAGCCGCGATCGGCCCAGACCTGCTCGGGCCGGATCCCCCGCGCCGCCAGGGCATCGACCAGGGGCAGCAGGTGGCGGCGCTCGTTCTCGTTGCCGGGCGCGAGCCGCACCTCGAGCGGCGCCCCGCGGGCGTCTACGGCGAGGTGGTAGCGGCTACCAGGCCTGCCCCGCTGCGTGCGCCCGACCTGGTCGCCCCCTTTTTCGCGTCCACCAGCGAGGCATCGACGATCACCCGTCGCCAGTCGAGCCGGTCTGCGCCCGCCAGTTGCTCCTGCAAGACCGCGATCGCCTGCACGAGCAGGCCTCGCCGCGACCATTCCTCGAGCCGGCGCCGGCAGGTCTCACCGCTCGGCAGGCCCAGCTCCCGGTAGGGGACTTCCAGCCAGGGCGTGTCGGTGAAGAGGACGTAGAGGATCCCTTCCAGGCAGGCGCGGGCCGGATAGCGCGAGCGGCCGGGCGAGCGAAAGCGCCGCGGCGGATCGGGGAGCAGCGGCGCCAGCTGCTCCCAAAGCAGATCCGAGACCCGCCACTTCAAGGGCCGCAAGCGACCGACCCGGCGCCGA
>VAWR01000163.1 GCA_005885245.1 Actinomycetota bacterium
TCCTGCGCAAGGCCGTCATGCAGGTCGCGCGCAATTCTTCGCCGTTCCTCGAGCACACGCCTGTTGGCATAGGCACGCTGGTAGAGCTGAATCTCGCGCGCGGCGCCGACGAAAAGGAGCACGTGCCAGCCGAGCCGCAGCGCATCACCCGAGTACACCCACTCCGAGTACAGGGAGGGATAGATGAAGTAGTTGACGCGGGCGAACGCAGCGAACATCGAACTCGCGCCGAGCCAGAGCAGCAGCTCGTCGCCCGAGTGCTCGGCGTGCCGCGTGAACCCGAATGCGGCGACGAAGAAGAGAATCGCGATGACGACCTGCGCACCGACGATGAAGTCGTTGCCCGTCAGCAGGCTCGCACCGGTTGGGTTGAGCGCCGGATTGAACCCGACCGGCAAGCGGCCGACGAACATCCCGATAATCGTTCCCATCGCGACGAGTCCGATCGCCATCAGGATCATCGAGATCCGCGCGGCCTTCTCGTAATCACGCAACCTGACGGGCTTGGCAAGGGATGCCGCTGCAAGCAGGCCTGCGGAGACGGCCCCGCCGCAGAGCGTCGTCCAGATCGAAAACGGATGCGGATCGGTCCAGATCGCCGCGGGAATCGCGGCGAAGACGAGATTCGTCGTGGTGAGCAGCGCCAGGGCGACGAAGAGGAGGAGGTCGTTCCGCCGCTGGCGCTGCTGCAGGCGCCCCCAGAGCAGGATGGTCGTGAGGAGCGCGATGAGGGTCGCAGTCGCCTCGAGCATCCCGTGCAGCGCAACGCTGCGATATGCGAAATGGACGCTCGGGACGGTGATGACGAGGTCCGTCAACACTCCGGCGACCAGCGCCGCGAGCAGCGTCACCGAGCGGGGCCGCAGCCTCATGAGCCAATCGTCCCTCCGCCGGCGGGATTCTTGACCTAGCGGATGGGCTAGTCGCGCTGCCCGCGCGGTCAGGCGCTGCGCAGGAGCTCGAGCGCCTCGCGGCGGTTCTGCACGCGAAGCTTCTTCAACACGGCGCCGATGTGGCGTCGAACGGTGACGTCTGCGATCAGGAGCTTTGCGGCGATCTCACGCGTCGTGAGGCCGTCGCGCATCGCGTCCAGCACCTCCCATTCGCGGCTCGTGAGATCGACGCCGCGACCGTCGCCGACCACCAGGTGCCGGCGGGTGCCTCCGCCGCGGAGGCGGTTCATCAGCACCGCCACGAGCGGGCGCGGAATCGCCGGCTCGCCGAGGAGCACGGCGCGGACGACGGCCGGCAGGCGCTTCGGCGAGATGCTCTTCGGCAGGTAGCCGATCGCCCCCACTGCGATGGCCCTCAGGAAGTCTTCTTCGTTCAGCTCCGACGCGAGCATCACGACCGCGACCCGAGATTTCCAGGCACGCATCTCGGCCGCCGCGACGATCCCGCCGCCCGGGAGGTCGACGTCGACGAGGCAGAGGTCCGGCTCCAGGCGGCTCACCCCCTCGACGAGCTCTGCCGCGCTCGCCACCTGGCCACAGAGAACGATGCCCTCGTCCTCGAGCGCGATCCTGATCCCGTTGATCGTCGCCGAGTCGTGTCCGGCGACGAGCACGCGAGGCGCGGGCCGGCCGCCGAGGGCGGGCTCGACAGCGGTCATGCCGATTCCTGCCAGGGCAACGGCCGCAGGCCGGAGGTGCCGGAGGAAGGTAGGTGCCGCAACATTAAGTAGACCGCAGAGAGCTGTAATTCTTGCGCGGAACCTTTCTCCCTTCAATCCCCCGAGGGAGTGAGCGCTCGAATGGCCACCGAGGTTGCTGCTATACCGTTCGGTCTATGCGCGTCCTGATCGCCGACGATCACCGGTTGATGGTGGAGGGAACGAAGCAGGCTCTCGAGAAGGCGGGGGGCTTCAAGGTCGTGGGCGAGGCCTCGAACGGGGCGCAGGTCCTGCCGCTCGTCAGGCGCCTCCAGCCGGATCTCGTGCTGCTCGACCTGCGCATGCCGCAGATGGACGGCCTGACCTGCCTCGCGAAGATCCGCAAGGAGTTCCCGGACATGAAGGTCGCGATCCTCTCCGTCTCGCAGGAGCCGGACCTGATCCAGACCGCGCTCAAGCGAGGCGCGAACGCCTACATCGTGAAGACCGTGGATCCCGACGATCTCGCAGCGGCGCTGCGACAGGCGGTCGACGGGACCGTCTTCACAACGGTCGGCGTCTCAGACGAGCCGGGCGAGCGGGCTGCGAAGGAAGCCGGGCTCACCGAGCGCGAGCTGGTGATCGTGCGCGCGGTCGCACGCGGTCTCTCGAACGAGGCGATCGCCAAGGAGCTGTGGGTCGCCGAGCAGACCGTCAAGTTCCACCTCACGAACATCTATCGCAAGCTCGAGGTGTCGAACCGCACCGAGGCGGCTCGCTATGCGTTCGAGCAGGGCCTCGTCGAGCACGGCGCCGACGGACCAACCGGTTAGGCAAAGACTGGATCCTTCTCGGCGACCGGTTCTGGTTCGCGCGTCAACAAGTAAGCGCCGCAAGCGGCGACCACGACCCCCATCACCACGACGAGCAGGCGATAGTCGACCACGCTGACGAGCAGCGCGCCCAGCGCGATCGAGACGGTCTGCGGCGTGTTGATGAGCGTGTCGGAAGCGGAGAGCACGCGCCCCTGTAGCCGCAGCGGTGTGCGGAGCTGAATCGCCGTTGCATAGCCGACGATGAGCCACGCGATCCCGGCGCCTGCCACCGCGATGCCTGCCAGTACGAGTACGAGGCTGTGGGAGATGAAGGTGATCTCACCGACGGTGAGGAGGACCATGCCGAAGCCGACGAGCTTCACGTCCCCAACACGTCGCATCGTGCGTGCAGCCGTCAGCCCTCCGGCGATGGCTCCGACTCCCTGCAGAGAGCTGAGCACGCCGAAGAACGAAGCGGGCCGGTGTAGTCCCTCGTCCAGGACGGCGAAGATCAACGTCTCCGCGAAACCGACGACCAAAAGACAGACACCCGTGGCAAGGATGATCTGGCGCAACGGGAGAGTGCCGAAGACGTGACGGGCTCCGGCGAGGAGCTCCGTGGCGAAGCGATGCTCCTCGCGCTCGAACCGTGGTTCTTCGATCCGCATGAGCGCCAGGGCGATGACGACCGCCGCGAAACTCGCGGAGTCGAGGACGGCCACCGCTCCCCCGCCGGCAGCGGCGTAGATCAGGGCGCCGACCAGGGGAGCGACGAGCCGGAGGCCTTCTCGCAGGGTTTGCAGCATGCCGTTCGACTCGGCCAGGAGCTCTCTTGGGAGCATGACCGTCATCAGCGCGGAACGCGCGGACGCTCCGAAGGTTCCTGCTGCGCCGTAAAAGAGCGCCACGGCATAGATGATCCAGACGTCACCGCGATCGTGGACGAAAAGGAGCGCCAGGACGACAAGCGCCTCGGCCGCGTAGATCCCGATCAGCAGTGGGCGTCGTCTCAGTCGGTCGACCACGAGGCCCGCGAACGGCGAGAGGAGTGACGGCACTCCGAGAGCGAAGAAGACGAGTCCGGCAGCTGAATTGCTCCCGGTCAGATCTTTGGTCCAGACGCCGAGCACGATGAACATGGCCCAGTCCCCGAACACCGAGAGCGTCCAGCCTGAGACGAAGACGCGGACGTTGCGGAGGCGGAACAGTCGTCGCATCAGACCCGAGGCGGCACGGCGGTCGCGCGCTCGATGCGCACGTCGCCGGAAACGGTCTTGGCGAAGACTTCGACGAGGGGGGCTTCGGGATCTGCTTCCTGGGTGGGCGCGTCGCCGAGCTCGAACTCGGAGCTCGTGTCGCCGCTGACGGTGTTCGCGTCGACGTAGAAGCGCGAGCCGCTGCGGATGCCGACGCTGACGTCGCCCGAGATCGCCTTCACGTCGACTCGTCCTTCCTGCACGGCCTCGAACTGCTGGTCGCCCGAGACCGTGCTGGCGCTGACCGACGCTGCGGCCTCGCGCACGTGGAGATCACCGGAGACGAGCTGGGCCTGGATGTCGCCGTCGACGACGCCCGCGTGGAGATCGCCGGAGGCGGTTTGGACTTCGAGGCCTGCCTTGACGTGGTCGAGCCGGATGTCGCCGCTCGCGGATTTGATCCGTGTCTCCTGGGCCTGCTCCACCTGGACGTCGCCGGAGGCGGTCTTGACCTCGACCTCCCCGTACTCGCCGCGCGCCCGGAGATCGGCGGACTTGGTGCGGACGTCGAGCGCCGAACCGTGCGGGCAGGTGATGCGCAGGCGGAGCTGCGGCCCCCCGAGACTGATGTTGGCACTGCCGATCGAGATGGAGATGCCGCGGCGACCCTTGGCCTCGACCACGACCTCGTGGCCGTCGCCGCGGCGGAGCAGCTCGATCCGGGCGTTGTCGACGAGGTCGCGGATGTCGTCGTCGTTCGAGAGCGCCTCGAGCTCGACGTGGGTCTCGTCCGTCTGTGCCGTCTCGATGTCGATCTCGCCGGAAGGCAGCTCGAGGTTCAGCCGGACCGGGCCCGAAGTGGAGAACGTCTCGCTACGCATCAGAACGGAAACCGACCGGCGATGAAGTAGTGGGCGCCGAGGATTTGATCCCGGCAGTCCTTCGTGTTGTCGAGTGAGACGCGTACGGGTTTTCTGTTGCGAAGCTTCTGGGCCTCGCGGCGCGGAATCAGTGCCAGCGCCAGTCCGAACGGGAGTGGGAGGACATGCATGGTCTGCTCCTTTCAGCCTTGGCCGTAGCCGGTCATGCGCCGCCCGCCCTTGTGGGGACGTCGCTTGGGGTCTGCACTGCGCGTGATCTGCTGCAGCAGCCAGGTATTCGCCGAGACGCCTGCCTCCTGGGCCGCCGCGTCGACGATGGTCTTGAGCGTCTCCGGCAGTCGCAGCGTGATGCGTGCACTCAGGTCTTCGAGGCTCGTCGGAGCCGGCGCGCCCGGGTCGGGCACGTAGACGAGCTCCGGCTCCCCGGCGGCCACGCGCACTTCGACGTGACCGTCGGGCAGCTGGTTCGTGAGCTCCGCGGCAGCCTCGCCGAGGGCATCCATCAGCCGGAGTCGGAGGGAGGACTCGAGGGCTGCGGCAATCCGGCGGGCGGCTTCAGCCACCGCTTCGTCACCAACCCCGGCGACGTTGGCCAGATCCTGCTGGAGCGCCTCGACATAGGCCGCCACGTTCATAGGCCGGCACTATGACATCATGATGATGTCATGTCAAGGCAAGGATGGTGTCAGACGGCAGTCACGATGATGCAACCGCCGCAATTTGCGCGCTTTCCGGGGCCGAGACCAACTTTGTGGCTCAGAGCCACGAAGTACGTCAACCCGGCCTCAGGCGCCAAACCAAGCGGGTCGGGGCCGGCGAGCGCCGACTTAGTGGCTCTGAGCCACTAAGTCCCTTCGGGGAGTCAGTGGCGGTCTCAGCGGACTCCGCCGACACGCCCACGCATTGGCCCCCGAACGACTCTCGCTACAGAGACGTGAATCGAAGGCGACGGTGTCTGACACCCGCCTCGGGACAACGCTGGGTGAGGAGGGAAGCCGCGTGAGCCGGCTAGCGGCTCGAACTCACCCGAGCCGAGCACACACTGTCGTCACACAGTCGTGACTCCAAGGCGACGGTGTCTGACACCGGCCTTTGGGACACCGCTGGCTTGCGAGGAAGAACGCTCCGGCCTAGAGAGGGGCGTCGAAGACGCCGAACCAGCGGGTCAGGTCTTGCTCGACCGGTAGCTCCTTCTCCAGCTTCGCCTTCAGCTCGAGCTCCTCCGCGTTGTCTCGCTTCTGGTCGTCGCCGGTCGGGACGAACGGCCAGAATGCGCCGCGCTTGTACCCGTAGATCCAGTACACGGGATGCTTGCCGCCGTCGAACTTGAACACGGCGGCGAGGAGCTGGGGGCCGAAGCCCTGCTCCTCCAGCCCCTGCGCGACCGCGTGGATCGTGGTGACCTGATCCTCGAGCTGCGCGTCGCGGACGATGATCCACGTGTAGCCGAAGGAGTCGTCGCTGCGTTCGAGCTTCGAGCCCGACTCCGCCGCAACGGCGTCCAGCACCTGCTGCAGGTCGTTCTCCGCCCGCACGAACTCGCCGGCGGAGAGGGGCTTGAAGACGACCCCTCCCACTCCCGCCGACCGGAGCCCAAGCTCCGTGTCCAGCGTCACCGCGGCGGTCGTCAGCGCGAAGAGCCGCTCCTGCGCAGGGCCGGCCAGCTTCTTCTTTCCGAAGAGAACGTCGCGGAGCC
>VAWR01000164.1 GCA_005885245.1 Actinomycetota bacterium
CGGCGAACATCGTGCGCAGTTCGTCGAGCGGTGCGAACCGCGTCCAGGGCTCGAGGTAGACGTCTCGCAGCCGGAGGACTTCAGGCGCGTCGGGCTCGAGCCCTCGACGGTAGGCGATGTCACGCAGCGTGTTCGTGAGACCGGCGAAGGGATGCGAGACCGCGCCTTCGCCCCAGTCGAGGAGACGAGCATGCCCCTCGGCGACGAAGTCGTTGCCCTCGTGCACCTCTTCATGGATGAGGGTCATCGGCACGGGTGTTGCAAGCCTGGCCACCACGCGCTCGAGAGCCGGCCCCAGAGCGACAAGCCGCGCGGGCTCGACGGGTACCGCCTCGAGACCTCGAACCTCCTCGACGAGGCGCGGATAGTCGGCCAGCAGCGTCCGAGGACGCTTGTCCGGCACCCCCAGCGCCAGGAGCTCGTCGACGTGTGCGAACTGGGCGAGCTGCAACTCGGCGTACTGCCGCACGATGTCCTCCCACGCGGGCGCCGCCGCGTCGACTTCGAGCAGCGATCGGAGCCGCGGTCCTGCGTCACGCGTCAGGAGCCAGGTGCCCTCCCAGGCAATGACCTCGGGACCCACATCGGGATTGCGCCCCGAGACGGCCGCCGTCAGCGCAGCCTCGAAGGCCATGACGGGAGCGGGCTCCTTGAACCAGACACGGCCCTCGCTCGTCTCGATCCGGGCAACGGCCGCCCAGGGACGTATCCGCTCGAGCGTCAGCTCACCGCGCAGGTCGATCCCCCGACGCGCAAGCTGCGCCTGCGTCCAGGTGGCGGCACGGTCGAGCCAATCGGACTCGTCCCAGGGAAGTACCTCTGAAGTCTCCATTGCCGAGAACTCTTCTAAAGGATTCGTTAAGACTGCGACCACCGACTTGTCGGTCTGGTACGACTGTGCGCGTGAGGGTCGCCCGCTTCTCCGCGCTGGCAGTCGCCGGTGCCGTCGCCGTTCTCATGCCCTCGCTCGGGCTTTCGCATTCGACGCCCGTGGCCAAGCGCGCTCAGCAGGCGTGCGGCAACCGCGTCGAATACGTCAGTGGACTGGAGGCAGTCTTCGGCCGTAGAAAGACCCACCAGCAAGCGCTCGCGTTCCGAACTCAGGTGGTCGGGCGCGGCTTCGTCAATGCCAACATCATCGAAGGCTGCGACGGGTTCCGCGTGGTCGTGCGGGGAATCGACACGTTCGACGTCGGTGTCGATCTCCAGGACGAGGCCAGACGCGAAGGGTTCCTGGTCACGCTCGAGTGCATCAAGGCGAAGCAGCTCGGACGCTGGGAGGCCATCTTCGGCCACGGCCGGGATCGGCCTTCCGCCCAGGCGATCGTCAATCGAGCGGACGCGGCCGGCTTCCCCGGCGTGAAACTGCGCAACGATCCATGCGGAGGCTTCGAGGCCTACCTCGCCGGCTTCGACGGCCAGCAGGAAGCCCAGGCGTTCGCGACCCAGGCGAAGGCGCGTGGGTTCGACGTCGTCGTCGAGCTCAACTGACCGAGCAAAAAGAAAGGCCGTCCGGACCGGTGATACCGCGCCGCGAACGACCTTGTGCTCTCGAGCTTAAGCGCGCTTTCCTTTGCGCGCAAGCAGTGCCGTCCCCTGTGCCACCTCGAAGTCTGCAAAGTCCGTGAATCCACGCTGTCCGAGCTCAGCGCGAAGTCGTTCCGGCATGACGTAGATCGGCGTCGCGGCGCCAGCCGAGAACGAAAAGAGCACCTGTCCGCCCGGGGCGAGGACCCGTTCGAGCTCGTCGAAGAAAGGAATCATGTTGGCGTGCGCGACGAGCTCGAATGAATCGTCCGGATAGGACAGGTGCGACGCGTCGCCGTGCTCGAAGGTGACGCGGCCTCGTAGCTCCTGCGGCGTTTTCCGCTCGGCTTCGGCGAGCATGCGCTGCGCCAGGTCGACCGCGACGACCCGCGCTTCCGGAAAACGCCGGGCGATCGCAAACGCTCCCTGACCGGTCCCGGTACCGAGGTCGAGGGCCCGACCGGGCGCAGGCTCGACCTCCTCCAGCGCGCGCTCGTAGGAGGCGAGATGGTCCGCAGCGCGCATGTCGTCCCAGCTCCCGGCAATCGCGTCGAACTGCTTCCGCATGAGGGGACGGAACAGCCGCCAGAGACGCGGACTGCGAAGTACTGCGTCCGTCGCCAGCCGTGCGAACTTCTGGCCGATGACGCGACGGTTCATACCGGCGCGAGGTGGATCCGGACGTCCTGTCCTTCGGAGATCCCGAACATCGCGGCCGCGTTGCCGCCGCTGATCGCGATCGAGATGTTCCGATAGGCGTCCTCGTAGAGGATGATGTCGCCAGGGCGGGCATCGGCGAACGTGCGCGCCGCCACGGCGTAGTAGCGCTCCGCCCCCACCTGTAGTTCGACGCGCGTGCCCGGGACGACGTCGGCCTGGTCGAGGTGCCCACGGTCGAGGTTGAGCTGCACGTTCCCGAACCGATCGATCGAGAGCACCGTGCAGTGAATCCGCGACGCTCCCACTTCGGGCTGCGGCAGATCCAGGCGTGCCAGTGCGTCCGGGTCGATCGGTGGCCCCAGGTCTTCGAGGGGGACGCCGAGGGCGAGGTGCGCGGCCGCCGGCGAGAAGAGATCTCGGCCATGGAATGTGCGCGACACAGACTCGAGAGCGTACTTCGGGTTCGCGAGCTCATGAGCTTCGGCGATCCCGCCGAGCTTCTCGACCGCCGGAATCAGCAGGCCGTTGTCGGGTCCGACATGCAGGCGGCCCTGACCGTCCCTCAAGGCGAGCGCTCGACGCGAGCCGCCGACGCCGGGATCGACGACGGCGAGGTGGACTCCTTCGGGCATGAAGGGCAGCGTGTTCGCGAGAGCCAGCGCTCCCTGCAGAACCGCCTGCGGCGCGATGCCGTGCGTGATGTCGATGATCTCGACCTCGGGCGCGATCTTCTTCATGACGCCGTGGCAGGTACCGACGAAGTCGTCCTGTACGCCGAAGTCCGTCAGGAACGTGATGAATCGCGCCACGCCGCGGCGCAGTCTACGAGGCCGTCGGCGTCGCGCGTCTTTGCTTCCGCTACGACCTCGAGTCCCGCCGCGTGCGCGGCCTCTGTCGTCTGCGGCCCGATCGTGATCACCGGAAGCCGCGAATCGAGCCGCGCCCACGCTCTCGCGGCCGAGGCGGAAGCGAGCAACACGAGCTCTCCTTCCGGGGGTGGCGGCGTCAGCTCGATCGTCCGGTAGACCGCGCGGAACTCTGCCGGAAGCCGCTCGGCGAGGAGCGTGCGCGCGCCCTCCGCACCGACGAAGAGCACTCGGCCGGCAGGTTGCGGAAACTCGGCCAGCAAGCCCTCCTGCGAGGCGTCGGCGGGGACGAAGTCGACACCGATCCCGCGCTCCGCCAAGGTCTCCGCCGTTGCCTCGCCGACGGCGGCGACCTTCGGCAGCCGACCCGAGCGGCGTCGCGCCAATTCGACGGCACCGTTCGCACTCGTGACGATGACCCAGTCGTATCCGCCGACCTCGATCGGACCGTCTTCGATCGGCTCGGTGTCGATCAGCGGACAGAGCACCGTTTCGAACCCGCGCACGCGAAGTGCGGCCACGAGCGGCCCGGCCTGTTCGCGCGAGCGAGTGACGATCACGCGCATCGTCAGGCCGTGACGTAGGGCGTCAGCGCGGCCGCGACCTCACCCGGATCCTCGCCGCTCCGCCGCTCGACCCAGCTCCCGTCCTCGGCCGCCACGAGTGCGGTCAGCTGCTCGCCGTCATGGTATGCGGCGACCGGAGCGAGACACCCTCCGCCGATCACCGCGACGCACGCCCGCTCGGCCTCCACGCGACGTCTCGTCTCTTCGTGATCCGTCGTTGCGACCAGCTTCTCCTCACCCGCTCGCACCTGGAGCGCGAGCGCGCCCTGACCGGCTTCGGGGACGATCACGTCCGGATCGAAGCGAAGCCCGATCTCGCCTGCGAGACCGAGGCGATCGAGACCGCAGGCCGCCAGCACGATCGCATCGAGACCGCGTTCCCCCCGCTTGCGCAGGCGGGTATCGATGTTCCCGCGCAAGGGTTCGATCGAGAGCGTCGGCTCGAGGGCGAGGAGCTGTGCGCGCCGTCTGATCGATGCGGTGCCGACGCGCATCCGAGGCCGCAGGCCGTCGGCGCCGCAGAGTGCGTCACGGGGATCCTCGCGCTCGAGGTAGGCGCCGACCACCAGTCCCTCCGTGTCCGTCGACGTCATGTCCTTCGCCGAATGCACGGCGATGTCGACCCGGCCGTCGAGCAGCGCCTCTTCGAGCTCCTTGACGAATACCCCGCGCGCGCCGATCTCCCCAAAGGGCCGCGTGCGGTCGCGGTCACCCGCAGTCGTGATCGGCACAAGTGCGATCTCGACACCGGAACGCCGGAGTCTCGTCGCGGCCAACTCGGCCTGCGTGAGCGCGAGCCTACTGCCGCGGGAGCCGATGCGGATCAGCACGGCACCAGGTGCGCTTCGCCCGCATCTGACCGCAGGCCCTCCGACGGCGGACGCGCACGAACGCTGTCGGAGCCTGCACTGGAAGCGGTCGACCGATCAGGTTCGCCGTCTTCAGCGATCGTCCTCGAGGCCGAAGAGATGGCGCACCGCATCAGCATAGATCACGCCATCGGCTGCCGCTGCTGCCTGTTTCATACGGATCGTCGGCAGATGCAGGAGTTTGTTCAGGACCGCCGCGGTCACCGACTCGGCGGCGCGGCGCTCTGCGTCGTTCAGCTTCGCCCGGCTGAGCTCGGCAGTGCGGATCTCTTCGGCACGAGCGCGCAGCGAGGCGATCGCCGGGACGACGTCGAGCGACGCCTGCCAGGCACGAAACCGATTCGCCTCCTCGGCGACGATCGTCTCCGCTCGCTGGGCCTCGCGGCTGCGGTCGGCAAGCGTCTCGACGACGACAGCCTCGAGGTCGTCGATGTCGTAGAGATAACAGCCGTCGAGCTCGTGGATCGCAGGGTCGAGGTCGCGCGGCACCGCAAGGTCGATCAAGAACAGCGGGCGGCCCTTGCGCGCAGGAAGCGAGCGCTCGACCACCTCGCGCGTCAGCGTCCACCCGCGCGCGCTCGTCGACGAGAGCACGACGTCCGCACGCGCGAGCTCATCGCCGACACGATCGAGCGACAGTGGCGTTCCGCCGAAACGGGCGGCCAGTTCCTGCGCCCGCTCGGCGGTGCGATTCGCGACGAACGCGATCGCTGCGCCGCGCGACACGAGATTGCGAATCGCGAGCTCTCCGACCTTGCCCGCACCGATCACGACGACCTCGCGTCCCCGCAGATCGCCGAAAACCTGCTCCGCAAGCGCGGCCGCAGCAGAGGAGACCGATGCTGGGCTCTCCCCGATCGCAGTCTCAGACCGGGCCTTCTTGCCGGCGTGGAGCGCCTGGCGGAAGAGCCGATCGAGGATCGAGCCGGTCGCCCCCGCAGCGTGCGCCGCCCGCACCTGGCCGAGGATCTCGCCCTCGCCGGGCACGAGCGAATCAAGGCCAGCGGCGACGCGGAAGAGGTGACGCGCCGCATCCTCGTCGCGGAGCCGGTAGAGGGCTGGGCCGAGCTCGGCCTCGAGCGCCAGCAGCGCCGCCTCAGCCTTTTCCTCCGCTCCCTCGGGAGACTCGTCCGCGAGATAGAGCTCGGTGCGGTTGCACGTGGAGAGGCAGACCGCTTCGCTTCGGTCGCCCGCGAGCGTCCTGGCGAGCTTGGCCGCGCGCTCCGGGTCGAGGGCAGCGCGTTCGCGTAACTCCACAGGGGCCTGGTGATGCGAGATGCCGACGAGGACGATGCTCATGTCGCGAAGTGCGTG
>VAWR01000165.1 GCA_005885245.1 Actinomycetota bacterium
GCGCCAGCCTGCGAGCTGGCGCAGCGCGAGATAGCCGGTGTAGACCGTCCAGGTCAGGACGGTCACCACCATCAACGCGTCGAAGCTGCCCCCACGATCGCGCAGTCGCGCAATCCCAACCGCGATTCCCAGCGTGAGCGCAGGCAGCGCGACTGCGATCGTTCGCGCGGCGACCTCGTCGAGACGGGAGAGGGCCGGCGCCGGGAGCCGGAGGATCGAGGTCTCGTGCCGCTTGAGCCGACGCTCCTGCCAGAGGTAGAGCGCAGACAGGGCCGCGGCGAGCGTGAAGCCGGCGAAGGCGGCGAGCACGAGGCCCACGTGCAAGACGAGGAAGACGTTCGAGTAGTGGCGGTGGCCTCCGACCGCGGTTCCGCCACCGACCCGCGCCGCCACGAGCAGGACGACTGCGAGCGGCAGAACGGTGAGGCCGAGCAGGCGATAGCGCGGCTGACAGCCCCAGATCAGGTAAGCACCGACGACGAACCAGACGAAGAGGTTGAGCGAGCCGGCCCATGTCGACCAGGGGAAACCGTCAGCCCGGGCGGCCTGCACGCCGAGCAGCCCGGTCTGGACGAGCCACCCGATGCGAACGCCCCAGGTCG
>VAWR01000110.1:0-6950 GCA_005885245.1 Actinomycetota bacterium
GTTCACGGCCATCGTCGCGGGCGGGCTGGTCTTCGCGTTGCTCTTTCAGATTTTCGTGAACGTTGGGATGACCATGGGAATCGCCCCGATCACGGGCATCCCGCTGCCCTTCGTCAGCGTCGGCGGATCGTCGATGATCGCCAACCTGTTCGCTGTGGGACTCCTCCTGGCGATCCAGGTGCGGGCCCGGCGGCGCTGAACAGTCGGGAGGCTAGGCGGCTTCCGCAGCCGGCTTCAGCTTCGCGCGGCGCGTCTTGATCGCCCGTAGCCGCTGCGAGAGCCGCGCCCAGGCCCAGGGCTCGACCTCCTTGTATCGGAGCGCCGACTGGGCCCGAGTCGTCTCGAGATACTCGAACCAGGCGTCCGCCTCCTCGATCAACAACAGTTCGTACGCTTCCCGTTGTCCGGCCACGAGTTTTCACCTCCTGACGCCGATATGCGAGAACCCTAGGACCCCCGCCGGACGACAGAAGCGCCCTTTTACGCGTGAGTTACGCGGCGAAACGGTGTTTTCACGGCAGACAAGCAGCGCCGAAGGCTCCGGGTGGGCCGGTTGGTACCCTGTGAGGAGATGTTCATCACTATCAATCACAACCTGCCGCGCACGCTCCGCGCCGCCGTCCCGGACGGCGTTGCTGCAGCGCGCGCGCACGAAGGAGATTTTTCTTGCGCTGGTTTCGATCGAGAAAGAAGTCCGAGGAGCAGGCGCCCGTCGAGGCTGCCGCTCCGGCCGCAACACCTGAACCTGTAAGCACCGAGCCCGCCGACTCGGCGGGACAATCCACCAGCACCACCAAGCCGAGGCGTCGACGCGGTAACCGCGGTGGACGGGGACGCTCCCGCAAGACCGCAGCAGAGACGAAGACCGAGGCGCCGCCGTCCAGGGCGAAGACGGCGACGAGGGCGCCGAAGACGGATCGAAAGACTGCGGCCTCCAGACGGGAGCGCGAGCGACCGCAGCGCCGGAGGCGGGAGCCGCCTCGTCGTGCGCCGCTCCCCGAGGCGAAGCGCGAGCTACTCGTGTCCGTGGACGTCGGCGAGCAACGCGTGGCGGTCCTCGAGGACGATCGTGTCGCGGAGGTGTATCTCGAGCGGCCCGAGCGCCGGTCGATCGCCGGGAACATCTACCTCGGGACGGTCGACAACGTCTTGCCGGGAATGGAGGCCGCCTTCATCGAGATCGGCCTCGAAAAGAACGGCTTTCTCTACGTCGACGAGATCGTCACGCCGGAGCTCGAGGGCAAGGCGAGACACGGCAAGAAGATCCAGGATCTGATCAGCCGCGGGCAGACGATCATGGTGCAGGCCGTCAAGGACCCGATGAAGACGAAGGGTGCGCGGCTCACGACCGAGATCTCGCTGCCCGGACGCTTCGTCGTCTACCAGCCGAACGGCGACGGCTTCGGCGTCTCCCGCCGGCTCGACGACGACGAGCGTACGCGCCTGAAGGACGTGTTGAAGGGGCTCGACCTGAAGGGCGGCGGCGTGATCGTCCGCACGGCTGCGGAGGGTGCCTCCGCCGAGGACATCGAACGGGACCTCCTGTTCCTCCAGAAGCTGTGGAAGTCCATCGACACGCGTGCCAAGAAGGCGACCACGCCAACCTTGCTCTACCAGGAGGCCGAGCTTCCGCTGCGGGTCACGCGGGATCTCTTCACGGAGAACTTCGAGCGGGCGCTCGTCGACGAGGAGCGGGCGTTCAAGCGCATCGTCGGCTACCTGAAGAAGACCTCGCCGCACATGGTCGAGCGCGTCATCCGCTACAAGGAGAAGCAGCCGCTGATGGAGGCGTACGGCGTGGACGCGGAGATCAAGTCGACGCTGAGCCGCCGAGTCGATCTGCCCTCCGGCGGCTACCTCATCTTCGACTACGCCGAGGCGTTCACGGTCATCGACGTCAACACCGGCCGGTTCGTCGGGTCCCGGTCGAAATCCTCAGGCGCTCGCCTCGAGGACACGATCACCAAGAACAACCTGGAGGCAGTAAAGGAAGTCGTCCGCCAGCTGCGGCTGCGCGACATCGGCGGGATCATCGTCATCGACTTCATCGACATGGCCAATCCGAAGAACCGGGCCACCGTCGAAGAGGCGTTGCGCACCGAGCTCGAGCGTGACCGGACGAAGACATACGTCGTCGAGATCTCGCCGCTCGGGCTGGTCGAGATGACCCGGCAGAACGTGACCGACGGTCCGCGTGAAGTCATGACCATGAAATGCCCGACGTGCGGCGGCGACGGCATCGTCCTCTCCGAGACGTCGGCGGCCGTGGACGTCGAACGGCGCCTGCGCGCCCTCGCAGCAGGGTCGCGTCACCAGGCCTACCGCGTCGAGGTCGCCGCGAAGGTGGCGTCGATCCTCATCGGCCCCGGCGCCGCGAGGCTGGTGGAGCTCGAGAAGCAGACGAGGCGGCGTTTCTACCTCGAGCCGAAAGAGGACACGCACCTCGACCACTTCCTCGTCCTGAACGAGGGCAAGCGCGAGGAGCTCGCGCCGGCTGCGCCGGTCGCGGAGGGTGCGAAGCTCGATCTGAAGCTCGTCGAGGTCGGCCTGCACGACCCGAGTGCCGGCGTCGGCAAGGTGGACGGATTCGACGTCTCTGTGGCGGACGCCGCGCGGCAGGTCGGCAAGAAGGTGAAGATCCAGGTCGAACGCGTCCTGGACGGGATCGCGTACGGGACTCTCGTCAGTCGAGCCGCGGTGCCAGAGGCGCCGATCACCGCCGAGGGCGAAGCCGAAAAACCCACACGTCGATCCACCTCGAAGGCAGTCGAGGTGGAGGCGAAGCCGGTCGCGGAAGACGCCGAACCGGCGGCCGAAGAAGCGGAAGTGGAAGTGGACGAGGGTCCCGCCGCAGATGATGGTGCGGCGGCACCGAAAAAGAAGAAGACGCGCCGTGGCACACGTGGCGGTCGCGGTCGTAAGAAGAAGACCGCCGCAACAGCGAGGTCCGATGGAAACGGCGCGGGTGAGCCGGAGGAGGTTACGGCGCCGGTCGCGGCCGCGAAGATCCACGTCCCCGACCCGGAGCTTGGCGACTCGGCCCCCGCGGAGCTGTCCGAGGACGGCGCGGAGCCGCCCCGGCCGAAGAAGAAGACGCGGCGGGGCTCGCGCGGAGGACGCGGACGCAAGAAGAAGACCACGGCTGCAGTCGCCACCCCGGACGGCGCTGAGCGGAGCAGCACGCCCGACGATGACGAGACGCCCGTGTGGGAGTACGTGCCGATGTCCGAGTGGGACGACGAGATCGACGAGGACTAGGGACGCCAGCCAGGCGTGTCCTTCTCCGCCTGGCCGCTCGTGAGTCGCACCACGGCCGTGCCGTTTGAACGCATGACGAAAAGCTGATCCACTCCATCGCGGTCGCTGATGAACGCAAGGTGCGTTCCGTCGGGCGACCACGTTGGCGCGAAAGAATCCGAATCGTGTCCGGTCAGAACGCGCTGCAATCCGGTCTTCGGACTTCGCACACAGATGTGCCAGTGCGAGCCGAAGCGGCACTCGTAGGCGATCAGGTCCCGGCGGGGCGACCAGACAGGACGGCGGTTGTCGGGTGCGACGGCCACGCCGAGATTCCTCGCTGGTGCGGTCACGATAATGCCGTGATCGCGCCTGTCGAACCCGGTGTCGAAGGCGAGCGTCTTTCCGTCGCGCGACCACGAGGGCCACTCGCCTTTGTGCTCCAAGCTGTGCTGCCCCCGTCCCGTCGCCTGCACTTCGTAGAGCTGACCGTCGTGGACGAAGGCGATGCGCCTTCCGTGAGGTGACCAGGTCGGTTCCCCGTCCTGGGCGTCGTCATCGGTCAGTCGGCGGATGTCGCCTCCCTCCGCGTTCATGACGTAGACCTCCCAGTTGCCGTCCCTGTTCGACTGGAACGCGATGCGGCGGCCATCGGGTGACCACGCGGGCGCGAGGTCTGAACTGTCGCCGTGTGTGAGCTGGACCGATGCTCCTCGTCGCGTGACGAAGAGATGCCAGGTCCCCTTCGGGGCAGCCGCGAAGACGATCCCGTCCGCCGAGCCGCGCGGCGTGACGTGGTGCGTAGAGCCATGAACGAGCCCGATGACCAGCAACGCGAGAACGGGCAGCGGTAGGACCGCGGGCCAGATCGTTCGGCGTGTCTCGATCAGCCTTGCGTGCCCGACTCTTCTGAAGAAGAACACGTAGGCGAGAGCGACCAGGGCGAGCACGATCAACCAGGGCAGCGTCAGGGCGGGAACGATCAGCGACGGCACCTGCCAGTTCGTGAGGCCGCGCTTGACGATCTGCTCGAGCCAGAAGTCGTTCGCGATGTTGCCTGCGCCATAGACCAGAAGCACCGCGAGGTAGATCCCGAGGAAGACCCGGACCCGTGGTCCGAGATCGCCGAGCGTGCGCGAGAGGAGGATGGCGGTGACCACGAGGAGCGTGCCCGCCATTCCGTGGTGGTGTCCTGGATGCACGGCCAGGGCCGCCCTGGCGTGCCCGAATGCGGCATACCACTCGTCGGAGTAGTAGATGGAGCCGAGGAGGGGCCACCGTCCGATCAGGAAGCCGAGGTCGGCAGCGATCCACGGCAGCCCGATCAGGGCGAGCACGACGATAGCCGCGACACGAACTCGGTCCCCGCTCACCCGTCTGCGGGGGCCGACGCCTTCCCGCAGCAGGACGGCGAGTGTGAGCGCGAGGGTGAGCAGGACTCCGCTTGCCGGGATCGCGTTCGACCACTTCACGTCGAGGTCGGCCTGGTCGACGACGCCCGGCCAGACGACGGCCGCGCACTGAAGACCCGCGGCCAAGCTCAGCAGGGAGACGGCGCGGCTCCGTGCCTCTGCGGCGACGACCGGCAAGATCGCAACTGCCGCCAGCGCCAACGGCCAGTTGAGAAAGACGACGACTCGCCCCGCTCCGCCCGCCCGGCCGTTCTCGCTCACGTGGTAGAGCTCGTGGATGGGCGTTCGGGCATAGGTCGAGAAGATCTCGGCCGCGACGAGCAGGAAGAGACCCCAGAGCACGGAGACCTCCCGAAGACCAGGCTGCGGAGCATGGCGAGCGCGGGCCACGGCCGCTAGACTGCCTCGGCTCGCGGGCAAAACGCCCGCGTTTTCCACGAAATGGCGACGACGTACGCGATCATCTCACTGGGCGGCAAGCAGTACCGGGTCCGCGAGGGCGAGCGGCTGCTCGTCGACCGGCTCCAGGCCGACGAGGGGAAAACCTTCCATCCCGACGTGCTGTTTCTCGGGGGTGACGGGGAGGGCACCCTGGCCCCGAGGACGCAGGTGACGGCGCGGGTCGTCGGGCACGTGCTCGGCGACAAGGTCCGCATCGGTAAGCGCCGGCCCAAGTCGGGCTACCGGCGTCAGACCGGGTTCCGAGCACGCCTCTCGCAGATCGAGATCCAGTCGATCGACGCCGGAGCGAAGCGGACGACGGCGGCCGAGAAGGAGGCTCCCGCACCGAAGGCGAAGACGGAGCCGAAGGCGACGACTCGGGCAGCTGCACCGCCGGCCTCAGCCGAGCCGCCGCGCGGCTATGCAGACTTCACCGTCGCCGAGATCACCGAGAAGTCGAAGCGCTGGAAGGTCGAACAGCTCGAGGCAGCCCTGGCCTTCGAGCGGCAGAATGCAAACCGCAAGGGCGCGATCGCAGCTCTGGAGTCTGCGATCGCCGCAAAACAGGAGTAGCAACATGGCTCACAAAAAAGGACTCGGCTCGTCGCGCAACGGACGCGATTCGAACCCGAAGATGCTCGGCGTGAAGATCTTCTCGGGCCAGAAGGTGAAGTCCGGCATGATCCTCGTGCGCCAGCGCGGAACGAAGTTCCGCCCGGGCGCCGGCACCGGCATCGGCCGTGACGACACCATCTTCGCGACGCGCCCGGGCACGGTCGCATTCAGGCAGAGCGGCGAGCGCCGCTTCGTCGAAGTCACCGACTCCGCGGACTAGGCGAGCGTGTTCCACGACCGCGCCCGCATCCAGGTGCAGGCGGGTCGCGGCGGTGACGGGAGCCTGCACTTCCGCCGCGAGAAGCACGTTCCGAAGGGTGGACCGGACGGAGGTGACGGTGGCCCCGGGGGCGACGTCGTTCTGGTGGCGGACCCGGATCTCCGCGATCTCTCCGGCTTCCGCGCCAGGCGGTACTTCAAGGCCGGGAGCGGTGAACCCGGTCGCGGCGCGCTGAAGCACGGAGCGACCGGCGAGACGGTTGTCGTGCCGCTACCCGTCGGAACGCAAGTGTTCGACGAGGACGGCCAGCTGATCGCCGACCTCGCGACTGCCGGCGCGCGGGTGATCGCTGCGCGCGGTGGCAGCGCCGGACGCGGCAACAAGCGCTTCGCCACTCCCACCCGCCGAGCGCCGCGCTTCGCGGAGACCGGCCTCCCCGGTGAGCAGGCGACGCTCGATCTGCGGCTCAAGCTCGTCGCCGATGCCGCGCTGGTCGGACTGCCCAACGCAGGGAAGTCCTCACTGCTCACCCGGATCTCGAACGCGAGACCGAAGGTCGCCGAGTATCCGTTCACCACGCTCGCACCGGTTCTCGGGACGGTCGATGCGCCGGACCGTTCGCGGCAATTGACTGTCGCAGACGTTCCCGGGTTGATCGAAGGTGCGAGCCAGGGCGTCGGCCTCGGCCACGAGTTCCTGGCGCATCTCGAACGGGCCAACATCCTCCTGCACGTGATCGATGCCGCCGAGGACGACACCGAGTCGCGCTTCGCGACGATCGATAGCGAGCTGGAGGCGTACGGCGCCGGTCTTGACACACGGCCGCAGGTAATCGTGCTGAACAAGATCGATCTTCGTCCCGACCTGCCGACGTTCGACGTCCGCGACAACCGCATCGTGCGCGTCTTCCAGGTCTCGTGCGCAACCGGCGCCGGCATCGACGAGCTCAAGCGCGCGCTCTTCGAGCTCTGTCCCGCCCAGGCGCCGGTGGCCGTGCCCGAGGACGGACTCGTCGACTTCCTCGT
>VAWR01000110.1:7056-7529 GCA_005885245.1 Actinomycetota bacterium
CAGGCGCCCGAAAGGGCGACGAGGTCGAGGTCGACGGCGAGGTCCTCGAAGTCCAGTGATCGGTCTGCTCGGGGGCACGTTCAACCCGCCGCATTACGGGCACGTAGCGCTTGCCGATGCGGCCAGGAAGCACTTCGACCTCGAGGATCTCGCTGTCCTCGTCGCCGTGCGGCCGGGACACAAGGAGGTCGAGCTCGACGGCGACACCAGAATCCGGCTCGTACGAGCCGCCTTTCCCGACTACCACGTCGAGCTCGACCCACACGCGCGAACGGTCGACATGCTCAAGGCGGGCCGCTGGCGTGACCCCGTCTTCCTCGTGGGTGCGGACTCTTTCTCGGAGCTTCTGACGTGGAAGGAGCCCGATGCCCTGCTCACCCTCGCACGCCTCGGCGTCGCGACGCGGCGCGGCTATCCGCGCGGACTCTTGGAGCCGGTGCTGGAACAGCTCGCGCACCCGGAGCGAGTCGAGT
>VAWR01000110.1:7654-32846 GCA_005885245.1 Actinomycetota bacterium
CGTAACCGGAAAGGATCTGAAGCCACACTGACGTCTCTCGAACAAGCACGCCGCATCGCCGGCCTGGCGCAGGAGAAGCTGGCACAGGACGTGGTCATCCTCGACATGCGGCCCGTCTGCTCCTATACCGACTACTTCGTGCTCTGCACGGGGCAGAACCCACGGCAAACCGCCGCAATCTACGACGAGGTCAGCCGGGGGATGAAGCACGAGACACGCTTGCTGCCGAGCTCCGTCGACGGTCAGCGCGAGGCCTCCTGGATCGTGGCCGACTACCTCGACGTCGTTCTCCACGTTTTCACGCCCGAGGCGCGCGCCTACTACCGGCTCGAGGACCTCTGGGGTGACGTGCCGTCGGTCGAGTTCGCCACCGGGTAGGAAGGCGTGAGCCGGGGATGATGCCGATCCTCGAAACCCAGCGCCTGAAGCTACGCGAGTTCGCCCACGACGATCTCGAAGATCTCGCTGCGATGGTTGGAGACGAGGATCAGATGACGTTCTATCCACGTCCGAAGACGAGGGACGAAGCTGCCGAATGGCTCGAACGGAATATCGCCCTGTACGAGGAGTACGGGTTCGGGTTCTGGTTGATCGAAGCCCTGGCGACTTCAGGCTTCCTTGGCTACTGCGGAATCAGGCCCCTGGAGCTCGACGGCGCTTCGGAGACGGAGATCGGATGGCATACGAAGAAGACTTTTTGGAACCAGGGAATCGCAACTGAGGCTGCGACGGCCGCTCGCGACGCGGCATTCAGACGGTTCGGGCTATCGCGGCTGGTGGCGATCATCCATCCCGATCACGCTGCTTCGCGCCGTGTGGCCGAGAACATCGGGATGCACGGTGAGCGGAGGACGTCGCTCGGCGACTACCCCGCCGTGGTCTACGCGACAACGTTCCTACTAGGCACAGGACGAGTGCAGGCTGAGCAACGCGTCGCAAGCGGTGCCCCTCAGCTGCTCGAGATATGCATGCGCGGTCGACGGGCTCGCCGCGATCACCGGTGCAGCTCTTCCCAGGGCGGACGCGGCCGCCGCTAGCGCAGCCCGCCCGTCCCTGAACGGACCGCGTACCTCGACGATCAGCCATGAAGGAAACGCATGCGCCTCGACCCGGGCACGACGTAGTCCGGCAAGAGCGCTGTCGCCGACCGGACGACGCAGCGGGAGAGAGACGAACACCGCGGAGACTTGATGAGTCCTCCGGGCCGCGCGCGCCAGGGCCACCGGTTCGCGTGAGAAGCCGCGGGCCTTCGCGGCCCTCGGCAGCGCGGCGAGGAAGACCGGCGAGTACGGGAAGAGCACGTCGCCGGCCGCGACGTGCACGTCGAGCCATGCGGCGGGTGCGGCGACTGCATCCGGGGCTCCCGTGGAGATCGTCCGCGGTTCGGCCACCGCGGAGGGAGCAAGCGCGGCGGCAGCGGCGACCGCGACGATCGGGGCGATTCGCGCTCTGGCCGGGAGCTGCTGCGACAGCGACGCCACGCCGGCGGCCACGAGAACGATCCACAGCGGGAGCATGAAGATCAGGTGCCGTGGGGCGAGCCGGTCGCTGACCGAGTCCGCCGCGCCGGCGGCCGCCAGCGCAGCCGGAGGCACCGCAAGCGCGAGACACGCGAACGCAGCGAACGATGGTCGTCTGCGCGACAGCGTGAACGCGCCGAGCGCAGCGAGCGCCGCGAAGCCGCCGAGCAGCACGCCGTGTCCCCCGGCCGCGCCGCCGAGCGCACGCAACGTCGCAGCAATCGCCGACGTTCCGCCGTCCATCTGCAAGCCTGCCTCCGGCGCGTAGCGGTCCGAAAGGCGGAGGTCCGCGAGGAGCAACGGAACCGCGAGCAGTCCGAGGCCGACGACGGGAAGGGCGGCACGAAACCCTTGACCTCTCCAGAGCCAGATCGCAACCAGGGCCTCCGCCGCGAACGGGAAGATCCCGAACGGATGAACGGCGAGCGGCACTAGGGCTGCGGCCGTCGCGGCCAGAAATGCGCGCCGGCTCGGGCGGTCCAGCGCTCGGACGAAGAGATCCGCGGACAGCGCGCTGGCGCAGGCGAACAGCGAGTACATCCGCCCGAACGTCCCGTAGACGGCCAGCAGTTGCGAGGTCGCGGCGAGCGTCGCGGCGCTCAGCGCAGCGAGAGGACCCGCGAGCCGCCGCGCGAGGTCGTAGCAGAGCGGCACCGTCGCGAGCGCGAACACGACCGAGAGCCACCGCAACACCTCGGGACTGTCGTGAATCGACAGCGCGAGGTGGGCGAGCACGAAATGCAACGGCGCTCCGCCGCGGTCGAGCACGACCGTGTGCAGGACGTCGCCGAGCGGCCGCGCGGAGATGAGCCCCGCAACGGCCTCGTCCTCGTGCAGCGGTTTGTCCGCGACGTCCGGAAGCAGGCGGACGAAGAGGAACGTTGTGAGTCCAGCGAGTGCGAGTGGCGGCGCCAGCATCGTGGCGGCGCGCAGGTCGTAGCGATCCACCGCAGCGGTGCTCATCGCCGGGTGACGGTACTGGGCTAGGCGGGATCTTGTGCCGGCGGGCTCTCGACCTCGGCGCGAGGCAGCCGTTGCAGCGCGCGCGGGAGGTACCAGTTCCAGTCGCCGAGGAGCTTCATGGATGCCGGGAGCAGGACGGCGCGGACGATCGTGGCATCGATCAGCACGGCCGCCGCAAGTCCAACGCCGGCCTGCTTGACGTCCAGTGACGACAGCGAGCCGAAGATCGAGAAGACGCCGAACATCACGAGCGCGGCGCTCGTGACGACTCCGGCGGTAGCGGTGATGCCGTAGCGCACGGCGTCGTCACTCGACATGCCGGCGTCCACACCCTCCCGCACCCGGCTGAGGATGAAGACGTGGTAGTCCATCGAGAGCCCGAACAGGACGACGAACAGGAACAGCGGGAGCCAGGAGATGATGGCACCGTTCGACGTGAAACCGAGCAGCGGCTCCGCCCAGTGATGCTGGAAGACGAGCACCAGTACGCCGTACGACGCGCCGACGGACAACAGGTTGAGGACGATCGCTTTCAGCGGGACGACGATCGAGCGGAAAGCGAAGAGCAGGAGCCCGAACGCGAGCAGCAGTACGAATGCGAGCACGTAGGGAAGACCGTGCTTGAGCTGACGCGTGAAGTCGACGTCCTCCGCAACGTCGCCCGTGACCGCGGTGCTAGCGCCGGGGATCAGGCCGATGGTCCGCGGGATCAGATCGTCCCGCAGGGTCGAGATCGCGTGCCTGCTCGCCTTGTTGTTGCCGGCGCCCGTGAGCGGGAGGAAGAGCGCCGCTCCTGTGCCGTCGTCGTTCGAGGTCTCGATCACCGGTCGGTGCGCGATTCCCCGTGCGATCGCCAGCTGCTCAAGGCGGCGGCCCTGCTGCCGGAGCTCGCTCGCGTGGCCGGCCGGGACGGTCGCGACGAGCTTGGCCGGCTCGGCCGCGCCGGGGAAGTCGCGGCGGACGTCGTCGAGCGCGCGGAGCGCCGGGATGTTCTGAGGGGACAGCGTGTTGTCGCTCGGGGTGGAGACCTTCAGCCAGAGCGCCGGGATCGCCAGTCCGACCAGGAGCGCCGTCGCCAGGACGCACGAGACGACCGGCCGTCGCAATACCCGTCCGATCACCGCTGCCCAGAAATGCGAGTGCGTTCGGTCCGTGTGCAGATGCGGCAGGAACGGAATCCGCCCTCGATCGATTTTGCGCCCCAGCAGCTCGAGCACGCCCGGCAGCACCGTCACCGAGCCGGCAACGGCGCACGCGACGACGGAGATGGTGGCGACCGCCAGGCTGTCGAAGACCTTCGTGCGGATGAGGAACATCGCCGCCATGGCGATGATCACCGTCGTTCCGGAAACGATCACCGTTCGTCCCGAGGTTCTGATCGTGCGTTCCAGCGCCTCGTGCGGCGGCCGACCGCGGCGCCGTTCTTCCCGGGACCGCATCACGTAGAAGAGCGCGTAGTCGACGCCGACCGCCATCCCGATGAGGACGAGGACCGTCCGCACGCTGTCGTCGATGGGGATCGCCTGGCTGATCGGGCCGAGCAGCCCGAACGCGGCAGCCACGGCGGTCAAGGCGAGGAGAACCGGAACCGCCGCCGCAACCGCTGCGCCGAATGCGAAGAGGAGCACGAACAGCGTCACCGGCACGGACAGAATCTCGGCGCGTTGCAGGTCGTCGCTGACGGACTTGTCTCTTGCGTCGCTGGCGGTGACCTCACCGGTCTCCTCGATCGTGACACCGGGATGGGCGCCCGCAGCGGCGAGGATCTTGTCGCGGACCGGCTGAGTGGCCGTTGCGGGAGACGAACTGCTTCCCATCGGGATCGAGCGGGCTCTTGATCTGGACCTGCTCGCCCTGGAGCCGCGAGACGACGTCGCGGATCGCCGCCCGGAAGGACGGATCCCTGACGGTCAGCGTGTTGCTGTGGAGATAGGCGATCTCGTTCGGCGGCGGCCAGAGATTGTTGGCGTCGAGCATCTTGTAGCCCCGGCCTGACTCTCCGACGGCCCCGTTCTGCAGGGTCTTCGTTCCGGTCGCCACCATCGCCGCGACAGCGAGCACGACGAAGGCAAGCCAGACGGCGATGGCGCGCCACGGGTGGCGCGTGCTCCACCGGCCGATCGTCGCGACGGATCTCGTGCGTCGAGTGTCGCTCAGCCGTCCCTGTGTTTCAACTGCGATTCCTTCAGCTGCGCCTGCTCGAGTGACAGCTGTCCAGAGCAGACCCTGGCGTTGAGCTCGTTCTCGATCGAGTCCACCTCGGACGCGCGGGGATAAGGCTCCGGCCAGAGGTTGCGCGGATCGGTCGGGTGCCCGCCGAGCTCGAGGCTGATCAGGTGGTCCTCCTGGTAGTCGTCGAGAGCTCCGCCGACGGCGTATTCACGCACTTGTTTCCGTTTCAGATCATTTGTGTACGAGGTCGGCGGCCGGATCGTCCTCGTCCACCCGTGTTTGCAGATCGTCGTGTCGATGTTGGCCTGCGTCACGTCAGGGTTGAGCACGCCCGGCGTGCGGGTGGGGTCGGCGTAGTACGGGCCCTTGGACGAGGACCCGTGCGGCGAGACGATCGCGATGCCGAGCAGGATGAGCGCAACGGCGACGAGTGCGGCGCGCAACGACATCCGCTCACGGTGCGAGCAGCGCTGCGTTGCCGCAAGTTGTCTAGAACGGCCATGGCCCAGCCGAGACCGTTGCTATGTTCGACAACAGATGCTGACGTCGGACCAGAAAGGAGCAGCCGCCGAACTCGCGATTGCGACGGCGGCTGCAGAGCTCGGTATCGGGGTATGGGACGCATATACCGTTGAGCGGTATGACTTGATCTTCGATCTCCGGCCCGGGTTGTTGCGCGTTCAATGCAAGTGGGCCAGACGCCACGATGACGTCATCGTCGTTCCTTGCTATCGCAACCGCCGGAACCGAGATGGACTGTTGCGGCAGTTCTACTCACCCGATGAGATAGATGCCTACGCCGCTTATTGCGCCGACGCCGGCAAGTGGTATTTCCTGCCGATGGAGGAATTTTCGAACCGGATTGCCATCCAACTTTCGGCTCGCACCGGCGCGCAACAACCAGAACCTGAGAATCAACTGGGCCAGGGATTACGAATTCGCCGCTAAACTAGGCGGCCTTGGGGCCGTAGCTCAGTTGGGAGAGCGACGCGCTGGCAGAGCGTAGGCCACGGGTTCGAGTCCCGTCGGCTCCACTGATTAAGCGGGATCGCCGAGCGCGGCGACCTCGCGCCGCTCGGCCAGCCGCTGTAGCGCCCGCGCCTCGATCTGGCGCACCCGCTCGCGCGTCAACCCGAGCTGCCGGCCGATCTCCTCCAGCGACTTCGGATCGGGATCGCCGTCCATCCCGTAACGGAGCTTGACAACCTCGCGCTCGCGGTCCGGCAGCGTGTCGACGGCGATGCGCACCGCCTTCTCCGCGAGGCTCACGTGCACCTCCTCCGACGGCTCGGCCTCCTCGCCGGCGATCAGGTCGCCGAAGCTCGTCTCGCCTTCGGCGCCGACGGGCCTGTCGAGGCTCGTCACCGCGCGTGCTGCAGCGCGCACCTCCTGCACGTGCTTGAGCGAGAGCTTGGCCAGGTCGGCGACCTCCTCGTCCGTCGGATCCCGTTCGAGCCTGGCGATCAGCTGGCGTTCGGCGCGCGAGATCTTCTGCTCGCGCTCGACGATGTGGACCGGAATGCGGATCGTGCGCGACTTGTTCGCGACGCCGCGCTGCACCGCTTGGCGGATCCACCAGGTGGCATACGTCGAGAACTTGTAGCCGCGGCGCCAGTCGAACTTCTCGACGGCGCGGATCAGGCCGATGATCCCTTCCTGGATCAGGTCGAGCAGCGAGATGCCGTGTCCCTGGTACTTCTTCGCGATCGAGACGACCAGGCGGAGGTTCGAGTTGATCATCAGGTCCTTCGCGTCCTTGTCGCCGCGCTCGATGCGCTTGGCGAGCTCGACCTCCTCGGAGGCGCTCAGAAGCTTGTAGCGGCCGGCTTCGTTGAGGAAGAGCTGAAGAGCGTCCGTCGTCGCTACCGCGAGGTCGCCGTTGACGTACGTGTTCTCCACGGCGTCACGGCGTGCGCAGTCGTCCGTGAGCACGATGCCGCGCTCCTCCAGTTGCTCGAAGAAGCCGGTGGTCTGGTCGTCGTCGAGCTCGGCCTCCTGGAGGAACTCACTGATCGCCGAGAGGTTGAGGCAGCCGAGCTCTTCGCCCTGCTCGAGCAGTGCCTGTAGGCGCTCGTCGACGACCATTTGGGCCTCCTCCCCTATTCTGCGGCGGGCCTAACTCGGATTTTGCATTTCTCTTGCAAAGACGTCACCCAGGCGTCCGAGTTGGCCCCGTACCGTCGGATCGATCCCGACCAGGAGGAGTCCCATGCGTCGACCATCCATCCGGTCGCTCGCGGGGGGAGCGGCCGGGATCGCCGCAGGCGTCATCGGCGGCATCAGCTTGACGTCTTTGTCGGCTGCGGGTGAACCTGCGCTCGGCTCGCGAATCGGCGTCGAAGGCAGCCATCTGCCGCCCGCCCTCACCTTGCCGGGCGAGCCGGTCCGGCTCAGATACGCAATCGTCTGCAGGCCGCATGACGATGGGGAACCGTGTGACGGCTCCGGTGAGGTCTACGTCCGTCCGGGACAGAGCGGGTCGTTCAAACGGCTCGCTCTGACGAGAGGCGCCGACTCACGCGATGGCCGCTATTTCGTCGACCTCCCATCTGCCATCGCCGGCTCGGAGCAGGGCTTCTCGTACTACGCCGTCCTTCGGGACGACTCCACCGGAGCCACCGTGACCGTGCCGTCGGGCGGCCCGGCGGCGCCGCAGCGGAGCCTGCCGCTTCGCCCGGCAACGCAGATCGATCTCGGCCTCCACTCCTTCGGTCGAACGCGAGAGCCCGATGTCCGGCCCGTCACTGCTCCCTGGGGCAGCGGCGTGGGGCAAGCGGGTCTTGCCGGCTCGCGCGAGCTCGGTTTCGTCGGCCCTTCCGCATTCGATGTCGTCGCCGGTCAGGTCACTCTCCTCGACCAGGTGAACCGCCGTGTGGAGCGCTGGGCCCGCGGCCGTGTCGAACCGGTGCCGGTCTCGGTGACGGGCGGCATCGCGGACGTCGCAGTCGAACCCGACGGCTCGCTGGACGTGCTCGAGCCGCCTGACCGCCTCACCGCGGCGCCAGTGCTCCGAAGCTTCCGGCCTGGTGGATCCTTGAGGTGGTCGCAGCACCTCGCCGATCGCACGTGGGCGAAGCTCGTCGTCGGACCGCACGGGCCTGTCGTGCAACAGCAGCCGTCCGAGCAGTGGCGACCCGTTGCGGAGAATGGCCGCAGCCTCGGCCGTGCGGCCCAGGCTGCACGAGGAGTGATGGGCAGGCCCCTGATGAACGGCCTGGCGCTGGTCGTCGAACGCCGCGGTGCCGCAGAGATCCGGATCGCAGAGATCGTCGGCAACGCGGTCGTACGCGGCTGGCGTATCGCCGGCGCGACACCGCTGGGCGAAGTCCAGCTTGCCGAGCCGCTCGGCAACCGGATCGTGCTGGTTGCCAAGACCTACTCCGAGGATCGGAGCGAAGACATCGTGCTCGTGCTCGATCGCACGGGGATCGTCCAGACCTTCTCGGTCGATCCGCACGAATGGGCCGAGTCGGCGCCGCTGGCGCGGTTCCGCCTCGACGGCTCGTCCCTGTATCAGCTCGGTTCGGCGCCGTCCGGCGCATTCGTGGACCGCTTCGATCTGGAGGTGCAGCGATGAAGGCGTTCTTGCTGGCGTTCGGCGTCGGCCTCCTGCTCGCCGGCGCGAGCGGCGCCCAGGCGTATCACCGCTTCTGGGCACGTTGTAATTACGACGCGCCGACCTTCATGACCACGATGACTCGCGACGCCGGGCAGGACTATTCCAACGCAGCGCGCTACGAGGGCTACCAGTGGGGTGGCGGCTGCTGGAACTACGACGATGTCGACTCGTATCCGTATGACCCTCCGGGGGACGCATCGACGCACGGCGAGGGCGGTGACTGCTCAGGCTTGACGTTCAAGACCTGGCGAGAATCCACCGACCAGTGGCGTGACGGTCGCTACTACTGGCGCGCGCTCCGCAACGTGCACGGGCCGTACACGGCCGGAGGGTTCAAGAGCGGCCAGGGTGCCCCCAACCACACCGTCAACAAGTCCACGGCCGGCGTGATGGACGCCTTTGCGAGCGACACGCACATCGGCATGGTTTTCTTCCGCACCCTCTACGGCGGCGACCAGATCGTCGAGGCGAAGTGCGAAGCTTGCGGGACGAACATCTTTTATCGCACCTACCGGAGCGATCCGAACTACGGGGGAGTGGGGAGGTGGGGTTGGACGGGCTGAGGCGCGCGGTCGTCGTCTGGGTCTTGCTCGTCGGCTGCGTGGCCGGATGCCACGGCGGGGATGGACCGCCGCGGCATCTCCTCTACGGCGAGGCCGCGGCCGAGTTCGAGCCCGCGCCGCACAGTGTCTTGTCGGTCGGGCGTGTCCTGACCGGCACCGCCCTCGGGCGACGCTTCGCCCTCTGTCGTCCGTCCGGAATCGCAGCCGACACGCGGGTGGTCGAGCGAATCGGCGTCTTCGCGGAGAGCCTGACGTTCGCCGACCCCCGCAACGAGACCGTCTACGCCTGTGACGGCGGGATCGACCCGGCCGGCGAACGCCATCTTCCCTGGTGCGGTGGCTCGGCAGGGCGGCTCGTGGCAGGACAACTCCTCGATCCCCGGCTCGACGTCGTCTGTCGCGATCGAACGGGCCGGCCGCTCGCGTACGCGTGGGTCGAGCCCGCAGCGGGCGCGCACTGGATCGGCGTCGACCAGGGTAACTACACAGAGATCTACGAGGTGCTCGGCGAGCTGCCCGTGCGGATCGCCACCGGCAGGCGGATCGACCTCGCGCGCTCCAGCGCCACGTTCGTCGTGACGCAGTACGACTCCCATGGAAAGCCGCTCATCAAGGCCAGGCTCGAGGCCAGGGTTGCCGGGTGAGTTCCGGGGTACACTCGAACCGCCGTGTGGGAGCTGATCTGGCTCATGGTGATCATGAAGATCCCCATCCTCTATCTCTGCTGGGTGGTCTACTGGGCGATCAAGGCGGAGCCGCGCCCCGATCAGCCCGCCGTGCTCGTCGCCGCAACCGACGACTCCGATCCCACGCCCTGGCGCCCACGGTCGCAACCGCGGAGGCCGGGCCCGCACGGCAGGCCCGCCCGGCGATATGCGCGCACACGCAGGGCGACGGTCAAGGCGTGAGCGTCCCTCGCCTTCGGCTCGCTCCCGTGAGAGAAACCATGTTTCCCTCTCATGGGGCAGAGGCTGCCCAATGAGCGTCACGCCCTACGGGCGTAGCCGTCCTGCCGAGACGCTCGCAGGGTTTCTCGCGGCGGTCTCGATCTTCGTCTGCCTCACGGGTGTGGCGTACAGGCCGCTGAGGCTGATTCCGTTCGGAATCCTCCTCGCGCTCATCGCGATCGGAATCGGTGGTCGCAGCGAGCGCCTGGCCACGGTTGCGGTCGCCGTGGGGGCGGCGTCCTTCGCCGTCGGCATGGCCGTGGCCGTGGTCACGAGCCACCCCCTCTGGTAACTACCCCCGCTGCTACAAAGGCAGTAGTGACTGACGTCGACGGCCTCAACTCGGGCTTCGCCCGAGACCTGCTCGAGGAGTACCTCGAGAATCCGGACGCGGTCCCGAGCGAGTGGCGCCGGTTGTTCGAAAGCGGCCAGAGCGACATCGTGGCCACCCATCCCGGTCTTGCGCGTCTGCTCGAGACCCTTGACAACGGCCACCCGGCGCCCGCCACGCAGCCAGAAGTCGCTCCGGCGACCGCCGAGCCGGTCTCCGACGAGCTCCTCGGCGCCGTCGCCGCCGCGATGGCTCTGATCAAGGCGCACCGCATGCACGGCCACCTCGCGGCGCATCTCGATCCACTCGGCTCCGAGCCGCCGGGCGATCCCGCGCTCGAGCCCGAGCGGCTCGTCCCAAGGCTCACGCCCGAGCTACAGGCGCTCGTGCCCGCAGCCGTCCTCCGTCTCTACGTCCCAGGCGAGACCCTCGCCGACGCGCTGCCGCGCCTGACCGAGACCTATACCGGAACGATCGCCTACGAGATCGAGCACATCGCCGATCACGAGAAGCGCGTGTGGCTGCGGCAGGCAATCGAGTCCGGCAAGTACCGTATGCCGCTCTCGGCAGACGAGAAGAAGGATCTGCTCGCACAGCTCTCGCGCGTGGAGGCCTTCGAGCAGTATCTGCGCCGCGCGTTCCTCGGTCAGAAGCAGTTCTCGATCGAAGGGCTCGACGTCATGGTGCCTATGCTCGACGAAGCGATCGAGCTCGCTGCGGAAAACGGGGCGCACGAGGTCGTGATCGGCATGGCGCATCGCGGGCGTCTCAACGTACTGGCGCACACGCTCGGGCTCGGCTACGACTCGATCCTGCGCGAGTTCGAGGGCGAGCGCACGATCGACGCCGTCGTCGCCACCGATGAAGGCGGTACCGGCGACGTCAAGTACCACCTCGGCGCAGAGGGCACGCGCTCGACACCGACCGGGGACATCACAGTCACGCTCGCCGCCAATCCAAGCCATCTGGAAGCGGTCGACCCGGTCGTCGAAGGCCGAGCGCGTGCGGAGCAAACCGACCGCTCGACCCGGTACGGCTTGCACGATCCGAACGTCGCGCTACCGGTCCTCATCCACGGCGACGCCTCCTTCCCGGGTCAGGGCGGCGTCGCGGAGACGCTGAACCTCTCCGCGCTCGAGGGCTACTCCACGGGCGGAACCCTCCACCTCATCGCCAACAACCAGGTCGGGTTCACGACCGATCCGAGCGAAGGCCGCTCGACCCGTTACTCGAGTGACCTCGCCAAAGGCTTCGACGTCCCCATCATCCACGTCAACGCGGACGATGCGGAGGCCGCGATCTCATCGATCCGCCTCGCGCTCGCCTTCCGTCGGCGTTTCGAGAGCGACGTCGTCGTCGATCTCGTCGGCTATCGCCGCCACGGCCACAACGAACAGGACGAGGCTGCCTACACGCAGCCGCTGATGGTTGCGCAGATCGCGGAGCACTCGACCGTCCGTGAGCAATTCGCGCATCGGCTGGTCGAAGAGGGCGTCGTCACCCCGGAAGGGGCGGAAGGGCTCGTGGATCAGGTGCGCATCGAGTTGAAGCAGGCGCACGAAGCGCTCAAGGCGACCTTCGGCGTCCAGCACGCGCCCGAGGGCAACATCCCGTTCTCGAGCGGCGACGGCGTCGTCACGGCCGTTGCGGCCGACCGTCTGCGCGAGCTCAACGCGGAATTGCTGCGAGTGCCGGAGCACTTCACCGTGCACCCGAAGCTCGAGGGCCAGCTCGAGCGCCGCCTGCAGGCGATCGAGGAGGGCGGGATCGACTGGGGCCAGGCCGAGGCGCTCGCGTTCGGCTCGCTCCTCGTCGAGGGCATCCCGATCCGGCTGACCGGCCAGGACACGCAGCGAGGCACGTTCTCTCACCGCCATGCCGTCCTGCACGACGTGCGGACCGGGGAGACCTTCACGCCACTCCAGAATCTCGACGGAGCGGGCGCCTCCTTCGAGATCTACAACTCGCCGCTGTCGGAATATGCCTGCCTCGGCTTCGAGTACGGCTATTCGGTTGCCGCCTCCGAGGCGCTCGTGCTCTGGGAGGCGCAGTTCGGCGATTTCGTGAACGGCGCCCAGATCGTCATCGACCAGTTCATCGTCGCCGGCCTGGCGAAATGGCGTGAGACCACGCGGCTCACGTTGCTGCTCCCGCACGGCTACGAGGGCAACGGGCCCGAGCACTCGAGCGCCCGGTTGGAGCGCTTCCTGCAGCTCGCCGCGCAGGAGAACATTCGCGTCGCCAATCCCTCGACATCCGGCCAGCACTTCCACCTGCTCCGCCGCCAGGCCCTCGATGCCGCCGGCCGCCCGCTCATCGTGATGACGCCGAAGGGGCTCCTGCGCTTGAAGCAGGCCTCCTCGACCCTTGCTGATCTCGCCGAAGGCTTCTTCCAGCCGGTCATCGACGACTCGGGCGCGGCGCGGCAAGACGTAACGCGCCTCGTCGTGTGCTCGGGAAAGGTCTACTACGACATCGTCGGACACGAAGAACGCGCGCAGGCGGGGAACGTCGCCGTTGCCAGGCTCGAGCAGCTCTATCCGTTCCCGGTCAAGGCCTATGCCGAGCTTGTCGCCGGATACCCGAACCTCCGGGAGGTCGTGTGGGCCCAGGAGGAACCGCAGAACATGGGCGCCTGGCGGACGATCCGACACCGCCTCGAGGCCCCGTTGAAGGATCTCGGCATCCCACTTGCCTACACCGGCCGTCCGTGGCGCGCTAGCCCGAGCGAGGGTTATCCGACGGCGCACCTGCGCGAGCAGGACCGCATCGTCCGAGCCGCGCTCAGCTCGTCAGGCTAGCGCCGCCGCGCGCGCGCCCGCGCGCGGGCCTCCAGCACACGCGACGCAACCTTCGGCCCGTGCTTGCGCGCCACGTTCAGGATCTGCTTGCGCTGTCGAGGCGGCAGACGGCGCCAGATGTCCCAGGCGGTCAGGGCAATGCCGACGGGGCCGAGGCGTCTGGTGAGGCGAGGGCGCATGCGCGGCTATCCTCGCACAGGGTTTAGCCCTTGTGCCCTTTGGCCTGGCCGTTGCCGCCCCCGTGCCCGTTGCCCTCGCCGCCGCCCTTGCCATTACCCCCGCCGTTCCCGTTGCCCTGACCCTGCCCGTTGCCGTGCTCCGTGGAGGCGTCGGACTCGGTCGGGCCAGACGTTGAGGTGGGCGCCGGCGCGGCGGGGGCAGCGGGTGCTGCAGTGCTCGTTGGCTCTGCCGTTTCAGCCGCCGGGGGTGGCCTATTCGGGTTGCCCTGATCGTGCCCCTTGGCCTTCCCCTTGGCCTTCCCCTTGCCCTTCGACTTGTCGGTGTGCGGGTGCTGCGTGCCGCGAGTCGTCGCACGGCTTGCCGTAGCCGGCTCGGCGGGCGGCGTCGCCGCCGCCGACGACGTCGACGTGAGCTCCCGGGTCTCCACTTGAGGCGCGGGCTCGGGTTTGGGTTGCGGCGTCGGTCCGGGTTTGGGCTTGGGCGCCGGTCCGGGCCTGCCGGTGCCGGCCTGCCGCTGCGCGGATAGCGGGAAGGTGGAGCGGTTTCGGTCGGGCGGAGCCAGGAGCGTCCGCTGCGCCGCTGCCGAAGAAGTGGTGACGGCCCGGTCAGTTCCGATCCGGCCAGGCGTCCCGGAGGATGCCGGCACGCGAATCGTCCGCTGGAGCGATGACGGGGGCGCGAGCACCGAGCGACCGAGGTCGTGTGCCGAGCCGAACAGGGCCGGCATCCCGACCGCGAAGGCTATGGCTCCCGTCATCAGCGCGGCGGCTAGGACGCGCGCGCAAGTTTCCCTCATGTTTCTCCCCTGGCTTGTCGATACCTCTTTCAAGGGATGTATCGGCACGGGGAGAGGAAGACTTGAAGGGAAGTCGTGGGTAGTTTCAAAGTCAAGCTCGTCGCCTACTTCCTACTGCTGTCCCTCCTCCCACTGGCGGCCGCCTTCTGGGGTTTTTCAACGGTTGCAGCGCGGAGCGAGACGCGGCGTGTCGACGCACGCCTGCAAGCCGGGCTGAGGGCGACCCTGGCCGCCTATCAGGAGGCGCTCGGATCTGCCGACGCGGCCGCCAGCAAGCTGGCCCGAACCCCCGCGTTTCAGCGTGCCCTCCTCGAGCGCGACCGGCGAGCACTCACGCGGATCCTCCACGCCAGGCCCAACCTGACAGTGGAGGCGCCCGGCGGCTTCCGGGTCGGCAGGCGCGCTCCCCTGGCCGTGACCCGCCGGGTCGACGTTCTCGGTGCGGGAGGTGTTCGCGGCTCCGTGGTCGCTGCGGTCCCGCTCAACGCCGGGCTCGTACGCCGCCTCGAGGCTCGGTCCGGGCTCGAACAGGACGATCACGTGATCCTGGTCGAGGGCGGCCGAATCGTCGCCGGGCCCACGCAGGCGCGCGGCCTCTTCAAGCTGCCCCTGGGCCGGACGCACACGGTCTCGCTCGCCGGGACCAAGTACCGCGCTCTCGTTGCAGGGACCCTCGAGGAAAAGCCCGCAACGACGCTCGGCGTGATCACACCGCAAGCCCAGATCGATGCGGCGAACAGGGACGCCACGAATCGCCTGCTCATCGGCCTGCTCGCGGCCCTCGTCTTCGTCGCTTGTGTCGCGTATGTGGAGGGCCGTGCGATCGTGCGCACGATTCGCCGCCTCGTCGACGCGGCCCGCGCCATCGCGCGCGGCGATCTGCAGGAACGTGTGCCCGTGCAGGGACGTGACGAGTTCGCGCTGCTCGGCCGGACGTTCAACCAGATGGCCTTCCAGTTGCAGACGCGGCTCGACGAGCTGGAGGCCGAGCGTGGGCGTCTGCGCGACGTCATCTCGCGGTTCGGCGAGGCGCTGGGAGCCACACATGACGGCGAACAACTGATGCGGCTGATCGTGGAAACTGCCATGGAGGCGACAAGCGCATCAGGAGGCGTCCTCGTCGGGATGAACGGCGAGCTGGTGAAGGCCGGCTACCCGGACAAGGGCATGGCGCGGATCGAAGTCCCGCTGCAGGCAGGCCACCTCAACTTCGGCTCCCTGATGCTGTTCGGCGACGATTTCAGCGACGAGGATCGGATGACGGCCGTTTCGCTTGCCTCTCACGCCGTGGTCGCGCTCGACAACGCGCGTCTGCACAGGATCGTCGAGCGACAGGCTCTGATGGACGGCCTGACCGGTCTGGCGAATCGCCGGCAGTGCGAGGAGTCCCTCGCGGACGAGCTTGCCCGCGTCGACCGTTTCGGCGGATCCCTCGCGATCGTGGTCGCGGACCTCGATTGGTTCAAGGATGTCAACGACCGCTATGGGCATCCCGCCGGGGACTCGCTCTTGCGAGATTTCGCCTCGCTCCTCCGGGAGACGCTCCGAGACGTCGACCTGGCCGGACGCTGGGGTGGGGAAGAGTTCCTGCTGATCCTCCCGGGCACTGACCTGGCCGGAGGTGCGCAGGTCGCCGAGCGGGTTCGGGCCGCGCTTGCGACCCGGCTCGTCGTGACCGTGGAGGGGACGGCTATCCCCGTCACAGCAAGCTTCGGGGTGGCCGCGGTCCCGCCTGCCAGGACGGCAGCCGAGGTCTTCGCGGCGGCCGACGCGGCGCTCTACGAGGCCAAGCGAGCCGGAAAAAATCGCGTGCAAACGGCCGCCGAGCCTGTCGCAAGAGCGTAAGCCCGCTCTCGCTGCTCACGGACTTTCCCTGGAAAACGCCGCCGTAGGGTCTAGAATCGGGCGGCAGCACTGCCGCGCCCCCGACCCCCAGGAGCCCCTATGCCGGTTGAAACGCCGTCGATGTTCGCCAAGGTCATTCAGGACCACCTCGAGTTGAAGGAGCGAAACGCGAGGCTCGAAGACTCGATGCCGCTCGGTCACTACAAGACCGCGGATCCGTTCGACAACCATCCACTGTTCAAGACCGAAGAGCAGGCGCGCCTCGAAGAGACGATGGACGGCGACGAGTCTGCGGTCAACGGCGAGCCGACCGTGCTGGCCTGGCCGGGCGAAGAGACGGCCGAGCAGGCCGGCCCGGAGGCGGCGGACGACGGTCTCTGGGGTCGCAGTCGCGACTTCGACTGGGGCGACTAGTTTCCAGCTTCCACCCCCTGCGGCGTAGGGTAGGCGCAAGGGCTACGACAACAGGAGGGTGGAGATGAAGCGACTTTTGCTGGGGTTCGGGCTCGCCGCGGGTGTCGCCTACGCTGTGCGGGAGTGGTTCGCCGCCCCGCTACCACAACCATCCTGGGACGAGACCGACAACGATCCTGAGGACTTGAGCGAGGATCTCGCGCAACGGGCGCGCGACGCCGAGGGCGCACAGGCGTCCGAAGAGACGCCCGCGAGCTAGAGCAGCTAGAGCAGAGACTTCACGAAGCGCAGGTCGTCGACGAAGGCGGCGAGCTCGGTCTCTCGCTGCTGCGGTTCGCCACGCAAGATGGCGGATGGATGAATCGTCGCCGTGACCGACTCGGCCAGGTCTGATTCCAGGAGCCTGCGCCGGTTCTGGGTCACGCGGAACTGACGGCCGAGCAGGCACTGCGCCGCAGTTGCGCCGAGGAGCACGAGCACTCGTGGCCCGATTGCTGCCAGCTCGGCCTCGAGCCAGGGCCGACAGGCTGTCATCTCCGACCAGTTCGGTTTCTGGTGAATCCGCCGCTTGCCTCTGGCCTTCCACTTGAAGTGCTTGACCGCATTCGTCGTGTAGGTCTCGGAACGGTCGATGCCGGCGGCCGCGAGCGCCTGGTCGAAAAGCTGGCCGGCGGGCCCGACGAACGGTCTGCCGGCACGGTCCTCCTGGTCTCCGGGCTGCTCGCCGACGAACATGATCTCCGCTGAAGCCGGTCCCTCGCCGAACACGGTCTGCGTTCCGAGCTGCCAAAGGGCGCAACCCTTGCAGCCTGCCGCGGCCTCGCGCAGAGCCGGTAGCGAGCTCGCCTCCGGGACGAAGTCCGCCGCCGAGCCGGTCGCTTTGGTCGGGGCCATGGTTCTGTATGGCCGTTCCCGGTGGGAAGGAACCCCTCGCCTGGGGGATTCGTCCCCCTTCAGTCCTCGCTTTGCTGTGTGTCGGTTCTGGAAATGGGGGCTCCACTGCGGCTGCATACACGAATCGACTCGGAAAGATGAGCGATCGCGCTCTTCCACTGCGCCTCATCGACGAGGAGGCGCTGCACGCTCCGATCCCGGACGGGGCGGCGCTCGTCGAGTCGTACCGCCGGCTTGCGGACGTCTTTCACGACGTCCTGGGCGAGCAGAGCCTCGATGCGCTGCTCGACCGGATCGCGGATGCGCTCGCCGAGCTCGTCCCGCACGACTCGCTGACGATCTACGAGGCAGATGAGCCGAGGCGCATCCTGCAGCCGGTCTGGGCGCGGGACAAATGGGCGGACAAGATCCTGGCCGACCAGGTTCCCTTCGGTGTCGGTCTGACGGGGTGGGGTGTGGCCCACAGGGAGCCGGTGCGCGTCAACCAGGCCCACCTGGATCCGCGCACGGCGACGGTCGCGGGGACGCCGGCCGACGAGCCCGAGGCGATGATCACGATTCCGCTCATCGCGCGCGATTCGATCAAGGGCGCCCTCAACATCTACCGGCTCGGGGAGGACGCGTCGTTCGACGACGACGAGTTCGAGCTCGCCAAGCGCTTCGGCGACGCGGCCGCGCTCGCGCTCGACAACGCGCAGATCCGGGCCCGCCTCGAGCACCAGGCCCAGACTGATCCACTCACCGGGCTGTACAACCATCGCGCCTTCCACGAGCGTCTGCGCCGCGCGCTGGCGAACGCCAGCCGTTCGCATGAGGCAGTCTCGATCCTCATGCTCGACATCGACGACTTCAAGCGCGTCAACGACATCTACGGCCACGGCGCGGGTGACGAGATCCTGCGCAGCCTCGCCGACACGTTGAAGGATGCCGTCCGCTCTTCGGACGTCGTGTACCGGCTCGGCGGCGAGGAATTCGCAATCGTGATCGTCTCCCGTGAGCTCGAGAACGCCGAGCAGCTCGCGCACCGCCTGGTCGAGCGCGTGGGCGCCGCCGAGTTCGAGCCGGCGGGACGCATCACCATCTCGGTCGGGCTCGCGCGCGGACCCGAGCACGCGATGAATCCGCGCGAGCTGATCGCCTGTGCGGAGGCGGCGATGATGACCGCGAAGGCGCGGGGCAAGAACCAGATCGTCCTCTACGACGACAGCTCGCACGAACGGCCGGAGGGGGAGCTCGTCCCGTCGACGCGCGACGTCCGCTCGGTTGCGCACATGAAGATGCTGCAGAGCCTCGGCGGCAAGCTCAATCGTCTCAACGACGTCCGCCAGATCGGCAACGTGATCGCGACGGAGCTCCGGTCGCTGATCGACTACCACAACTGTCGCGTCTCGCTGGTCGAAGGAGATGACGTCGTTCCGATCGCATTCGTCGGCCAGTTCACGTCCGAGACGCAAGAACCGCTCGAGATCCTCGCCTGCAAAGTCGGACAGGGCATTACCGGCCGAGTCGCGCAGACGGGCGAGTCGTTGCTGATCGCGGATGCGGCCAACTGCGAGTTCGCGCGGGTTCTCCCCGGCACCGACGCGATCGACGAATCGCAGGTCGTCGTGCCGCTGACCTATGGGACGCGCGTTGTCGGCGTGATCGTCATCTCCAAGCTCGGGCTCGACCAGTTCGACGAGGACGACGTCCGTCTGCTCGAGGTTCTGGCAGGACACGCCGCCGTCGCGCTGGAAAACGCGAGCCTCTACGAGTCCGCGCGTCGCGAGGCGGAACGGGCAACCGCACTCCTCGAATTCAGCCGGCAGCTGTCGAGCGCCGAAGGCGTGGACGAGGTGGTCGACCGGATCGTCGAGCTCTCCGCCCTGACCCTCGGCTCGTCGCGCGCGTCCGTGTGGTTCCAGGAGACGGCGGGTGGACAGATCTCGGTGCGCGCCACACACGGCTACCCCGAGCTCGACCGCGAGCGACTGGCCCGACTGCACTTCGACCACGAACCCGCTGTCGCCTTCCTCGACGGAAAGGAGCCGTTCGTCGCGTCGCGGGAGCAGATCGCCGCCATGGACGGCGTCGGCGAAGTCGCCGTCGGCAAGCCCTTTGCGATCGCGCCCCTCACGCTCGACGGGGGACGCCTCGGTTGCATCGTCATCGCCCTCCCCGAGAGCGGCGAGTTCACCGAACGCCAGCTGCGGCTGCTGGCCGGCATCGCACACCAAGCGAAACTGGCGCTCACGAACGCTGGCAACTTCCAGAGTCTCGAGAAGACCTTCATCGAGACCGTCGAGGCGCTTGCGAATGCGCTCGAGGCGAATGACGAGTACACGTCGTCACACGCGCGCTGGATCACAGACCTGTCGCTCAGGGTCGGCGAGGGCCTCGGTCTCGACGGCCGGGCGCTGAAGCGACTCGAGCTGGGCGCGCTCTTCCACGACATCGGCAAGATCGGAATTCCGGAAGCGATCCTCTCCAAGCCAGGACCGCTCACCGATGACGAGCGCATGGTCGTCGAGAAGCATCCGGAGCTGGGGGAGAGGATCATTGCGCCGATCGACCGCCTCGAAGAGGTGCGGCCGATCGTCCGCCACTGCCACGAGCGCTACGACGGGACCGGTTATCCGGACCGCCGCGAAGGCGAGGAGATTCCGATCGAATCGCGGATCATCCTCGTCTGCGACGCCTACCACGCGATGACGACCGACCGGCCCTACCGCAAGAGGCTCCCGCAGGAGGAAGCGGTCCGGCGACTCGACGAAGGCGCCGGGACGCAGTTCGACCCTCGAGTGGTCGAGGTTTGTAAGCGCGTGCTCGCCGAGCTGTTCTAGCGCGAGCGGGGTCGTCCGCCCGTGAAGGCCTCGAGGCCTTCGCTGAAGCTGATGTACGGGTGGGCTGGTAGAGCCGCCTCGCGTTGCCGAAGGCGCTCCGCGTCCTCGAGCGAACGCTCGCGACTGCGGATGCTCTCCTGCTGGGCTGCGAGACCCGCCTGCAGGCGCAGCAGCTCAGCCTCGCGGGCGATCAGCTCCGTCTCACGGGCGCTCACTCGCGACTCGAGTTCGGCGACCCTGCGGCTCTCTTCAGCCGCAGTTCGTCGCTCGACGGCCGCCGCCTCCGCTTCGCGCGTCGCCAACTGGCGCTCCAGCTCGTCGAGCTCGCTCGCTCGCTGCACGAGCTCCCTTGCCTGCACGGCGAGCTCACTCACTCCTTCGTCCGGGCGCTGCTCTCGGCTCGCATCGAAATCATGCCGCCGCTGCACGAGGTCGCCTCTTTCGAGCTCCAGTCGGCTGCGTTCCGCGGCGAGCTCCTGCTCCGCCGCCTCGAGCTCGGCCGCGCGCTGGACGAGGTCGTCGGTCGTGCGGGAGATTTCCGCACGCGACGCCTCGAGCTCCTTTTCGCGAGCCTGGAGCCGCCTGGAAGCGCTTTCCAACTCGTCTTTGCGCTGGGCGAGTGCCGCTTCGGCTTCTTCGATCTCGAGCTCCCGGGCACGGAGCGCGGTCTCACGCTCGTTGGCCTGTCGTTCGCGCGGCACGAGGGCATCCAGGCGCTGCTTGACCTCGGCCTCCCGACGTGTGACGAGCTCCTCCGCGTACGCACGGTCGCCTTCGTGCGCCCTCGGTCGTTCCGGGCGCCGGCGGCGGAGCGTGCGCCGGCCTTCCGAATGGGCTTCCGCATCGAGCTCCCGCGTGCGCCGCTCGACCTCCAGCTCGCGGCGGGCGACATCCGCAGCTCGCTCCCGCAGGGCACGTTTCAGGTCCTCGACCTCGACGAGCGCCTCGGCGTTCTGGCGCCTGTGTTGCTCTGCAAGCCGCCGCGCCAGTTCGAGCACCTGGTCTCGATCCGGGTCTTCCGCCGGCTGCTGCCAGGCGGCTTCCCAGCCGGCCGACTCCCATGCATCCCCCCGAGACTCCATTGTCCAGAGCGTAGCGCGCTTCCGGATTGTTTGGCCGCTCCGAGCAGGGGAAAACGTTCCCGCGCAAGCGACGAAGGAGCGTCTCATGCCGAGCAAGCGAGCGAACGTCAAAAACGAGAAGCAATACGAGAAGCTCAAGGAGAAGGGGATGTCCAAGGAGCGGGCCGCGCGGATTGCGAACTCGCCCGGCGCCTCGAGCCGCGGCGGCAAGAAGTCGCACTCCGGCTCCTCTCGTTCATCCGCGAGCCAGGGCGGCACGACCGCCCAGAAGAAGGCCGCCGGCCGCAAGGGCGGCAAGGCCGCCGCACGCAAGAGCTAGGGGGCAGGCCCGCTAGCCGTCGATCCGGATCCGCCGCGCGTGATCGTGGCGGATCCGGATCGTGAAATCGCCCCCGCCGAGCGCCTGGACGACGTATCCCTCCGTCGTGAGATCCGCACGCTCGGGAAGCGCCGTACCAGCCGTCACCTGCTGAGGCCGGAAGCTGAGGCGAAGCACTTCGGTGCTGGCCGTGTCGAAGGTGCGGTAGGTGATGTGGCGTCGCGTGTAGGCGACCGTCTGGACGATGGAGCTCGAGCCCAGCAGGTGATCGTGCCGCTTCGGCGCCAGCTCGGGCATCGCGGCCATCGCCCAGTTGAAGCTGCGCAGGTAGTCGCCGTAGCCGTCGCTGAACCAGAAGGTGTTGTGCGGGCGCAACCCACAGCAGGAGATGCGGCCGTCACCGGCCGCAAAGTACGTCGCGTAGTTGAGCGAGCGCACTGCGAGCTCGCGGGCGCGCTGATCGCCCGTACGCGCATACAGCAGCGCGTTCGCGGCCGCCCAGCGGGAAGTGGTGCTGCCGAGGCCGACGCGTGAGCAACAGCCGTTCTTCCCGGGGGCCCATTGCTCGTCGATCCCCCAGGCGCCGAGGAACGGGCCTCGCCCGAATGACGACTGGACCCACGCGAGGAGCGATGACGCATGCTCGTCCCAGAGCGGGTCGACGGCTTCGGGGGAGTCACGTGCGAGCAAGTAGTGCGCCGTCATCGTCGGCGACGCCTGATTTCGGCTGCGCAGGTTGAACGGCACGTCCTCGTAAAAGCCGCTCCACTGGTTCCAGGCCGGGCTGTCGGGATTGAGCTGATTGTTCAACAGCCAGGACCACGAAAGATTGCGGGCGCGGCGGTACGCCGCTGTGTTCCCGGCGCCCACCTCGATCAGCTCGTCGAGGAGCCGGACGGGCCCGACGACCATTCCCCCGAATTGCGCGCCGTCGAGCACTCGGCCGGTTCGCGCGTCGACACGGAAGGGCCAGGGCGTATGAGTGGCGTCCCCGGCGCGCACGTGCCTCGCGAGCGCGTTTCCGGATCGTACGGCGGCCTGGAGATACCGTCGGTCGCCGGTCAGCTCGTAGAAAAGGAGGTAACCGAGGCCGAGCAATCCGACCTTGTCGGTCTCGATTCCGCCGTAGAAACGACGTGGAAGTCCGGCCAGGCAACGGCCGTAGGTCCGCTCGCCCGCGCAGGCCGTTGCAAACGGAACTCCTGACCACGACCAGTGTGCAGGGGTCGTGCCGTGCGCGAGCTGGTAGTCGAGCATCTCCCGGACTGCACCGATGGCCCGCCGGTCCGCCGAGTAGGGATACCAGGCGACCAGCGAATCGACGAACGCCGCGTTGAGGAACGCAGGATTGTGCTGCCAGTAGATCCCGCGCAACGTCTGCCCGTCGAAGACGGCGTAGTTGAGGAAGACCTTCGACCGCGTCTGCGGATCGCGCGGCACCCGGCGCTCGATGAAGTCCCAGCCGAGCCGCAGCACGTGGTCGTAGCCGAGTCCGGCGCGGGGTTTGTACCAGGGCAGGAGCCTGCCCTGGCCGTCCAGAACGGCCCGGTGCCACGGCAGCAATCTGTGCACCGGACGAGCCCCACTGGGCCGCAGCGATTGGGAACTGCGCGTGTTTATCAGCCCGAATTTTCTCAGCGCCGGAATGAGCATGAAGTAGGGGCGCATGTCTGCCGAGTGCGGCCACGAGCCGACGAACGTCTGCAGCGGCGCCGAGGGGTTGAGGCGGCGCATGGCTCGGACGAGTGGGACCGACTGGTCGCGTGCCTTGACCACACGATCTGCTCGGCTCCACCAGAGCTGCAGCGGCACTCCCGAGTTGGCGATCGCACGGGCGTAGCTCAATGGGCTCCTGCGCGCATATGCTCGGGGACGGCTCTCAGGCGTGCCGCCGATCTCCTCGCGCGCCAATCGTCGCAAGCCCGACCCGATCGAGTCACGCCATCTGCCGAGGCACCTTCGGTTGCAGGCGAGACGGGCAAAGTCCCGATAGCGCCTGGTCATGCTCGTCACGGGATCGAAGGCAGCGGCGCCCGCTAGCAGCGAGGGGTGCCGAGCGACGAGGAGCAGGGTCTCCTGGCCGCCCATGCTCGTGCCGAACGCGTACACGCGGCTCGGGTCGATGCGCAGCCAGGGAACTGCTGCCTTCACGATGCGCGGCATCCGCGCGAGGTCTTCGATCTGTCCGGGATAGCCCCAGGAGAAGCGTTCGAATCTCCTGCCCTGGCCGTCGGGATTGACGACTGCGAATGGACCGAGCGCGGGGAGGTTCCCCCAGCGATCGACGTTCTCCTCGGCAGAGACGCCCCGGCCGTGGGGGGAGATGATCAGCGGGAGCGGTGGGTTGTTGCGCGGCCCGTACCAGTCCGGGAGTACGACGTACGCGGCTCGGCGATAGCCGTCGTGGGTGCGGTAGTGGATCGTGACGACCCGCACCTGCACAGCTTCCCAGCCGTCCCCGCGCGCTGGACTCGCCGCCGAGCCGAAGCAGGCGAGGGCGAGCACGACCGCCAGGCAACCCAGACCCACCCCTCGCATCGGGCCATGATGCCGGACGCGCGGAAATCCGGTCAGCGAGGCCTTCCGTAGCTCGGGTGACAGGGGTCGAACGGCGATCCCGACTCTGGGCAGGAGGATTCCGTGAAGAAGTTCGTCTTACTAGTCATCGCGATCGCGCTCGTGGTGGCGGGCAGTGCAAGCGCACGCAGTCAGGCGACGAAGGTCGAGATCGGTGCCACGATGGCGGCCTCCGAGGAAGTTCCCGCGCCGAAGGGGGACGTCGGTTCCGCGGGTGGGACGTTCACCGGCACCCTGACGAAATCGGACGCCGGCACGGTGCTCAGCTGGCAGCTGTCGTTCAGCAATCTCACCGGGCCGGGCATTGCAGCCCACATCCACATCGCCGCGCGCGGCACGCCCGGACCCGTGGTCGTCCCGCTCTGTGCTCCCTGCACGAGTGGCGCAACCGGGACGGCGAACATCAACGCGACCGTACTGGAGGCGATCCAGAACGACCGTGCCTACGTGAACGTCCACACGAAGACGAATCCCGCGGGCGAGATCCGTGGCCAGGTCTCGTCGGTGGCCAGCGTGAAGGTGGCGCTGCGTGCGAGTCAGGAGCGGCCGAAGCCGAAGGGAAAGGTGCGGCGAGCACGCGGCACCTTCACGGCGACCGTGACGAAGCAGGGTTCTTCCGCTGTGATCGCCTGGCGCCTCACGTTCAGCCGCCTCACGGGGAAGGCAATTGCCGCGCATATCCACAGCGGTCGGCGTGGAGTCCCGGGCCCGGTGATCGTCCCGCTCTGCGCGCCGTGCAAGAGCGGCGTACGCGGACGCGCGACGGTCAGCGCTGCCGTTCTGAGCGCACTGGAGTCGGGGAGGGCGTACGTCAATGTGCACACGCGCAAGAACGGAGCCGGCGAGATTCGGGGCCAGCTTCCGGCGGTACCTCTGACCATCTCCTGATTCACAGAGACTCGAACGAGGCTCGGTCACGCCGGGCCTCGCTCGCGTGCTGAGCGAGAGCGCCCCGATAGGGTCTTCGCGTGAAGAGCGCCGCTCGTGCAGTCGTGATCGGCGGCGGTGTCGGTGGCTGCTCGATTCTGTACTGGCTCACCCGACTGGGCTGGGACGACGTCGTGCTATGCGAGCGCTCGGAGCTCACGAGTGGGTCGACGTTCCATTCGGCGGGCCTGGTGGGCCAGCTCCGTGGCTCGCTCAGCCTGACGAAGATGATGATGAGCTCGGTCGAGCTCTACCGAACCCTCGGCGACGAGGTCGGCCTCGAGACCGGCTGGCACGAGGTCGGGTCCATTCGGCTCGCGTCCTCCGAGGAACGGCTGGAGGAGCTCGCGCGCCAAGCCGGTTGGGCGAAGACCTTTGGTCTGCCGCTCGAGCTCGTCCCGGCCGACGTGGCGCAGCAAC
>VAWR01000110.1:32863-39098 GCA_005885245.1 Actinomycetota bacterium
GGTGCGGCCTTCCTGCCGACCGACGGCTACATCGACCCGAGCCAACTGACGTTCGCGCTGGCGGAAGGCGCGCGTCGGCATGGTGCCGAGATCTACACGAACACACGCGTCACGGCGATCGAGGTCGACCGCAACCGGGTCTCGGGGGTCGTCACTGACCGGGGCGAGATCCGGACGCAGATCGTGGTCGACGCCGGAGGAATCTTCGCTCGCGAAATAGGACAGCTTGCCGGCGTGAACGTTCCCGTGATCCCGATGGCACACGAGTACCTGGTCACCAGGCCGCAAGGCCTGCCGCTCGACATGCCGACGATGCGCGACCCGTCGCTGCTCGTGTACTTTCGCGGCGAGTCCGGCGGTCTCGTCATGGGCGGGTACGAGCGGCACCCGGCGCCGTGGTCCCTGGACGGGATCCCGGGGGACTTCAACGGCAAGCTGCTCGCCGAGGACTGGCCGCGCTTCGAGGAGTTGATGGAGGGTGCGCTCGTGCGTGTGCCGGACCTCGGGGACGCGGAAGTGATCAGGCTCATCAACGGCCCCGAGGCGTTCACGCCGGACGGCGAGTTCATCCTCGGACCCTCGGACGTGCGCGGCTTCTGGGTCGCTGCGGGCTTTTGCGCACACGGCCTCGCGGGTGCCGGTGGGATGGGACAGCTCATGGCCGAGTGGATCGTCGAGGGCCTGCCGAGCCTCGACGTCTGGGAGATGGACTCGCGCCGTTTCGGACGGCACTACGAGAGTCGTGAGTACACGCTCGCCCGCACGACCGAGGTCTACTCGACGTACTACGACGTCAAGTACCCCGGGCACGAGCGCGAGGCGGGACGGCCCCTCCGCGTGTCGCCGACCTACGCCCGGACCCGCGAGCTCGGGGCCGTCTTCGGGGAAAAGTCCGGTTGGGAACGCGTGAACTGGTTCGAACCCAACGCCGGTCGGGGGCACGAATCGCTGAGGCCGCGCGGGTGGGCCGGACGGCTCTGGTCACCGGCGATCGGAGCGGAGCACGTCGCCTGCCGCACGACCGCGGCCTTGTTCGACGAGACTTCTTTCGCCAAGATCGAGATCGCGGGAGAGGGAGCAGCGGACTTTCTCGAGCGGCTTTGTGACAACAAGGTCGCGCGCGAGGTCGGCGCGATCACCTACACGCAGATGCTCAACCAGCGTGGGGGGATCGAGTGCGACTTCACCGTCACGCGGCTGGCCGAAGACCGTTTCCGCGTCGTGACCGGGACGGCCTTCGGTCGTCACGACCTCGCGTGGATCCGTCTACATGCTCCCGAGGGCGTCCAGGTCGAGGACGTGACGTCGAGGTACGCGTGTCTTGGAATCTGGGGACCCGCAGCGCGGACGATCCTCCAGCCGCTGACGACCGAGGAGCTCACCTTTCCGTACATGCGTGCGCGCGAGTTGGCGGTCGGTCCCGTCCCGTGTCTCGCATTGCGGGTGACCTACGTCGGCGAGCTCGGCTGGGAGCTCTACTGCCCCGTCGAGTTCGGCCTCCGTCTCTGGGAGACGATCTCGGAGGCCGGTCGCGAAGATGGGCTCGTCGCAGGCGGCTACAAGGCGATCGACTCGCTTCGCCTCGAGAAGGGTTACCGCGTCTGGGGCTCTGACATCACCCCCGAGGACACGCCTTTCGAGGCTGGGCTCGGCTTCGCCGTCAAGCTGGACAAGGGCGAGTTCATCGGCCGCGACGCTCTGATCGCTGCAAACGAACCTGCTCGCCGCCTCGCGTGTCTCGTCCTCGACGATCCCCGCTCCGTTGCGCTCGGTTCCGAGCCGGTTCGCGTCGACGGCGAGATCGTCGGCCGCGTCACGAGCGGGGGCTACGGCTATACGGTCGAGCGCTCGATCGCGTACGGCTACCTGCCCGTGGCGTCCGTCGCCTCCGGCACGGGCGTGGAGGTGGAGATCTTCGGCGAGTGGATCGCGGGCACGGTCGCTGACGAGCCGCTCTTCGACCCGAAAGGCGAGCGCATCCGGGCGTAGTGCCTCACTAGCCCAGCACGCGCCGCATGAGCTCGACATCCAGGGCACCCACGACCTCGTCTGCTCTTCCGAGCCTGTCGATTGCCATGGTGCCTTCGAGGGCGATGCAATACAGGCCGGCCGCCTTTGCGGCGGCGACCCCGGCCTCCGAGTCCTCGATGACCACCGCCTCGTCGGGCCGCCGCTTCAGGTGTCGGAGCGCGAGCGTGTATCCCGCGGGGTCCGGCTTTCCCGTCGCGACGTCCTCCACCGAGATCACCAGCGAGACGAGCGCGGCGAGCCCCGCTGCTCGGAGCACCGACTCGATCTCGACCCGCGCGGCAACTGAGACGATCGCAAGTTGAGCGCGTTTCGCCGCGTAGCGCACGGCCTCTCGTTTCTCGGGTCCGACGGTCGAGCCATTTGCCGCGCGTGTCCGGTAGCGGCGCACGCGCTCCGCGACGAGCTCGGGGCGCGCCTCGCCGAACCAGGTCCGCACGATCTCGGGATCGGAGAGACCGGCGAGCTGCTCGAAGTACTCGGCTTCGGCAAGCGGTTTGCCGGCCTCGGCGAAGATCTCCCGGTAGATCTCGTACTGGATGTGTTCGTCGTCGGAGAGCGTGCCGTTGAAGTCGAGGAGCAACGCCGCCGGCCGCACGGGCCCAGTTTAGGATCGACCGGTGGAGCCCGAGCAGCTGGCCGAGCGCGTGTGGCCGGGCCAGCGGGTGGCGATCGAGCCACTCGGCGGTGGGATCACGAACCGGAACTTCAAGGTCGAGGCCGACGGGCGAGAGTTCGTGTTGCGGATCGGCGGCAAGGACACGGAGCTCCTCGGGATCGATCGCTCGGCGGAGTACGCCGCCTCGAGTATTGCGGCTGATCTAGGGCTTGGCCCTGAGGTGGTCACCTTCGTCGAACCCGAGGGCTACCTCGTGACGCGCTATGTCGAAGGCGTCGTTGGCAAGGTCGAGGTCGATCGCGTCGGCGCCGCGCTACGGCGGTTGCACGGTGGTCCCGCTTTTCCGGGGCGGTTCGACAGCTTTCGCGTCGTCGAGGACTACCGCACCATCGCCCACGAGCGCGGAGTGGATGTGCCACCCGAGTACGAAGCTGCGAAGGAGCTTGCCGACCGGGTCGAGCGCCGGCGGTCGGGCGCTCCGCTACTTCCCTGCCACAACGATCTGTTGAATGCGAACTTCATCACCGACGGCGACCACCTCTGGCTTGTCGACTGGGAATACGCGGGTATGGGCGACCCCTTCTTCGACCTCGGAAACTTCGCCGTCAACCATGAGCTCACCGAAGAGGCCGAGCACGCGCTCCTGTCGGCCTACGGTATCGACGACCCCGACGCGCTCGTCCTGATGCGGTTCATGTCCGACTTTCGGGAAGCGATGTGGGGCGTCGTACAGCTCGCGATCTCGGAGCTCGACTTCGATTTTCGTGCGTATGCCGAGGAGCATTTCGAGCGGCTCACCCGGACAGCAGCGGAGCCCAGATTCGCCAGGGCGCTTCAGACGACGTAGGCGCAGCCGTCCCAGTAGGCCTCGAGGTGCTTGTGCCGTCGGCCGCGAACCTCGACGAGCAGCTCGTCGGGTAGCCGGCGGATGCCGGCGGCCAGGTAGACCTCGATTTCAGCGGCCGCGACTCGGCGGAACTCCCGCTCGGGGGCCTCTGTGGACGCCTGGAGGAAGGTGACCGCTCCGCAGCAGCGCCCCTTTCTGGTCCAGACGAAGAGGCGGCCGCCACCCTCGCGAACGAGCTCGCGTGCCTCGGGGGACGCACGGACCTGCATGCACCGAGGGTACCTCGTCTGGATTGACACGTATGCGGCTCCCTGTCTAAATCGGCGCGACCCCTATCTGGAGGACAACCCACATGGTGGACATCCATGATGAGACGCCGCGCGAGGCCGCTCGCGACGAGGCCGATCTCGCGCGTTTCGGCTACAAGCAGGAGCTTCGTCGCACGCTCGGCGTCTTCAGCTCGTTCGCCGTCGCATTCAGCTACATCTCGCCGTCGACCGGCATCTTTGCGCTCTTCTTCCTTGGTTTGACGACGATCGGCGGCGTCTTCTTCTGGAGTTGGCCGATCGTCGCGCTGGGCCAGTTCATCATCGCCCTGACCTTCGCGGAACTCTCGAGCCATTATCCGGTCGCCGGATCGGTCTTCCAGTGGACGAAGTATCTGTCCGGAAAGACGTACTCCTGGTTCGCCGGCTGGATCTACCTGTTCGCGGGCATCCTGACTGTCACGTCCGTGTGCGTGACGCTGCCGCTGGCCCTCATCCCGGCGTTCAACGGCATGGGTTGGAACCTCTCGAGCAGTCTTCACAACCAGCGGATCGTCGCCGTGATCACGCTCGCGTCGATCACCATCCTGAACATCTTCGGCGTGAGGCTCGTCGCGCTGATCAACAACACCGGCGTGATCTTCGAGATCCTCGGGATGGTCGTCTTTGCGTTCATCCTCGCGCTCTTCCACAACCACCAAGGCGTTGGAGTGATCTTCCACACGGGTGGACAGTCGCTCACCGTCAGCACGTTCCTCGTGGCGATGTTCATGAGCCTTTACGTCATCTACGGCTTCGACACCGCGTCGACACTGGCCGAGGAAACCAAGGATCCGCGACGGGAGGCACCCAAGGCAGTTCTCGCCTCGGTCGTCGGCGCCTTCGTCGTCGGCGCCATCTTTCTCTGGGCGACACTGATGGCTGTGCCGAACATGGGTGCTGCGATCAAGGGTGCCTTCGGGCCGGCGCAGATCATCGACGCGAACTTCTCGAACGCATTCGCGACGACATATCTGCTCGTCGTAGCCGCGGCGATCTTCGTCTGTTGCCTCGCGATCCAGGCCTCGACGATCCGGCTCTGCTTCGGCATGTCGCGCGACGAGCAACTACCGGGATCATCGTTGCTCCGCGCGGTGAACCCGCGTCTGCACACGCCGATCGGCTCCTGCATCGCGGTCGGCGCCATCGCGTTCATCCCGATGCTGCAGTACACCGGCGCGGCGATCGTCGCCATTGCCGCAACGGGAATGATCTATCTCAGCTACCTGATCTGCAATCTCGCCGTCATTCGCGCCCGGCTGCGCGGCTGGCCGCGATCGGCGGCTCCCTTCTCGCTGGGCAAGTGGGGCATTCCGATCACCGCCCTCGGTCTCGCATGGGGCGGCGGGATGCTCATCAACTTCGCGTGGCCGCGTGTTCAAAGCAATCCCACTCCGAACCAGACTGGGAAGCTGCTCAACTTCCACTGGCACTGGCTGAACGATCGGCCAATCCTGTGGACGGTCGCGATCTTCATCGCACTGGTCGGCGTCGTCTACTTCGTTCTCGTTCAGCGCACGAAGCCGGCGCACCTCCAGGCGCCCGAGGGCGAGGTGTACGCGGAGGAAGTGGCGACCCCCGCTCCAGCGTCGACGAGCTGATCCCGTTTCTGGCCGCCGGCGGCACAGCCGCCGGCGGCCTTATCTGCCACCTCAGACCGCCCCAACCGCGGGTCTAGGCGTCTTGCGCCGTTCGCATAGCGCGTTTTTCGCGGCGAGGAACATGCTGAGGTCATGGAGCAAGTGGTCGATCTCGCGACACGCAAGAGTGGCTCGATCGCGGTTGCGCTGGTCTGGGATCGGAGCGACGAGTCGCTTCGGGTCTTCGCCTACGACGGACTCACCGGGGAGGAGATCGTCGTACCGGTCAACGGAGACGAGGCGGCGGAGGTCTATCGCCATCCGTTCGCTTACACCGCCCGCGCGATCAAGGCGCCCTCCAAGATCGACTGAGAGATGGCTAGCTGGGATTCGGCAAAGGACGTCGACGCGGAGCGAGTCGGTCTCCGCTGTCTCGCCTGCGGACGGCGGCTGGACGAGGCGCTCGCCGTCGTGGGATCCCTTCGCTGTCTCGACTGCCGGGCTTCGAACGCGGCCCTCAAGACTCAGCTCATGCCCGGGCCCGAGCAGACGGCGAAGGCCGGCAGTGATGCCGGCCTTCGCCGCCCTCCTGACTCCCGCTAGCGCGAGACGGCGCAGCCGTCCAGGCCGGCGTCGAACGCCTCGTTGCTCCACGTCGGCTGGATCGCGTACTGGTGCCCGCCGAGCGTGATGTTCTGCGTGTGGTACCAGGCGCACTTGTCCGCGTTCTCGCTCGTCTGGTCGTCGTTCCAGCCGTCCTGAATCGAGAAGAAGTTGTCGGGGTCGGTGACCGCCTCGGAGTACTCGTGGCCGACGACGATGCTCCACCCGTCGAAGATGCCGTTGCCGAACGAGT
>VAWR01000155.1 GCA_005885245.1 Actinomycetota bacterium
CGGGCCGCGCAGGTCGAGGATCGCCTTTTCCGCCAGGATCGCGGCGAGCTCCGCGGCGAAGCCGCAGGTCCGGGGGGCTTCCTGAACGATCACCACGCGCCCGGTCTTCGCCGCGGACGCCAGCAAGGCGTCCTCGTCGAGTGGCTTCAGGCTGCGGATGTCGAGGATCTCGACCGACACGTCCTCGAGCGTGTCCGCCGCCGCCTCGCACACGGGCACCATCGAGCCATACGCGACGAGCGTCACGTCGTTCCCCTCGCGCGCCAGCCGCGCCTTGCCGAGCGGCACGACGTGCTCGCCGTCGGGTACGTCTCCCTTCATCGTCCGGTAGTGGAGCTTCGGTTCCAGGACGACGACCGGATCCGGGTCCCGGATCGCGGCGGCAAGAATGCCCTTTGCATCGGCGGGTGTCGAGGGAATCGCAACCTTCACGCCGGGTGTGTGCACGTAATAGGTCTCGGGGGAGTCGTCGTGCAGCTCCGGGGCGCGTACGCCGCCGCCGTACGGCATGCGGACGACGATCGGGAACTCCATCTTCCCGCCGGTCCGCCACCGGTAGCGCCCGACGTGCGTGATCAGCTGGTCGAGGCAGGGGTACGAGAAGGCGTCGTACTGCATCTCGCAGACCGGACGCCAGCCGGCCATGCACAGACCGACGGCAGCACCGAGGATCCCGGCCTCCGCAAGCGGGGTGTCGAAGCAGCGGTCGGGCCCAAAGCGCTCGCGCAGGCCCGCAGTCGCACGGAACACGCCGCCGGCCCGTCCGACGTCCTCGCCCATCACGAGCACCGACGGATCGCGCTCCAGCTCCACCTGGAAGCAATCGTTGATCGCCTCGACGATCGAGAGCTCAGCCAAGCGTCCCTCGCAGCTCGTCGAGATCCGCGCCGAACGAAGCAGGCGGATCGACGTACGCATGCGCGAACAGGAGATCCACGTCGGCGGGCGGCTCCGATTCCGCCGCGGCGATCCCCGTGCGCATCGCGTCGGCCGCCTCCGAGCGGATCGACGCCGCGAGATCGTCATGCAGAATTCCTGCACGTCGAAGATAGCCCTCGAAGCGCCCGAGGCACTCCCGTTTCTTCTCCTCCTCGACTCGCTCGAGGTCGACGTACGCCGACGGGTCGTCGGCCGTCGCATGCGGCGCCACCCGGTACGACACCGCTTCGATGAACGTCGGTCCTGCGCCGGACCGGGCACGCGTGGCCGCCTCGCGCGTCGCCTCGTAACACGCGAGCACGTCGGTTCCGTCCACGCGCACCCCGGGGATGCCGTAGCCGACCGCCTTGTCCGCGAGCGTCTCGGCACGGGTCTGGGCCTCCACCGGAGTCGAGATCGCCCAGCCGTTGTTGTTGCAGAAGAGAATCAGCGGCGCATTCGTGACCGCGGCGAAGTTCGCGCCCTCGTGGAAGGCACCTTCGGACGTCGCCCCGTCCCCGAAGAAGACGAGAGCGCATGCGGACTCGCCCTTCAGCTTCTTCCCCCAGGCGAGGCCGGCCGCATGCGGAACGTGGGTACCGATCGGAACGCAGATCGAGGCAATGCGGTAGTCCGCCGGATTCCACCAACCCGCGGGATGGCCGCGCCACCAGGACAGCACGGTCGCCGCCGGCATGCCTCGCAGCAATCCGATCGCCGACTCGCGATACGACGGAAAGATCCAGTCCTCGGCGCCGAGCGCGTGAAACGCCCCGGCCTGCATCGCCTCGTGGTTCCAGAAGATCGCGTAGGTTCCGATGCGACCCTGGCGGTGGTAGACGACCGAGCGTTCGTCGTACGTCCGCAGCAGAACCATCGACCGGTAGAGCTCGAGCAGCTCCTGCTCGCCCAGTCCGTCGACCTCGCGGTCACCCGTGCCGTCTGCGTCGCCGATCACGCGCCGCAGGTCGCGCTCGGCAGGGAGAACCTGCGCCATTGCGCGCGAAGCCTACCCCGCGATCAGCGCGTGCACGTAGGCGGCGACATCCACCGAGAGCGTACGCCGCACGTCGCAGTCCCCGACGCGGAAGGTCGAAGGAAGTTAGACGAGCACGGAGATCGACCGACGCTCGGCCTCGAAGAGGGCCTCCGTCACGTCGCCGAGGTCCTCGCCGTCGGCCTGTAAAGGCAACGGGCGGTCGCAGTGGACCTCGATCCGATCCAGATCGTGGCCGCGCAATGCGTTCCGCGCCGGCCGGCCGCGCGCAATGGCGAAGAGCAGCGGCGGCAGCGTGCGCGGCGTCACCGCCACCGGCGCGAGGAAGTCCAGGCCTTCCTCGAACACGGCCTCGGGCGCCACCTGGATTGCGAGTGCCTTCAAGAAGCTGTACGGATTGACGTTGGCCACCATGACGAACGCCGCGCGCCCGTGGCCGACGACGTCGAGCGCGGGCTCCAGACGTCCGCGCCGCTCGAGGATCGTGCGCGCGAACATGCCGACAAACGCGAGGTCACCCGGCCGGCGGCCGTCGTCGGAGCGGCCGCGCTCGTCGACCCGGCGCACGACCTCCGCATCGAGGCCGAGCCCTGCGTTGAAGGCAAACCGCCGGCCGTTCGCTCTGCCGGTGGAGATGTGGCGCGTCCGGTCCTGAGCCAGGGCGTCCGCGAGGCGTTCGGCCGCCCCGACCGGATCGCGTGGAAGCCCCAGCGCGCGCGGCAGCACACTGGTGCCGCCTCCGGGCACGAAGCCGAGCGGCAGGTCATTGCGGTCTACGCCGTTCAGAGCCTCGTTGAAGCCGCCGTCGCCGGAAAAGACGATCAGCGCATCCGCGTCACCTGCCTCGCGGGCGAGCTCGATCGCGTGCCGCGGCCGCTCGGTGCGCACCGTCCGGACATACGCGGCCCGCATCAGCTCCCGTTCGACGGCTGAGACGGCCTCGTCCGTGACCCGGCTCGCGAAGGGATTGACGATCAGCACAGCCCGCTTCATCCGGCGAGCATGCCACGAGGCCTAGCCCCCGGGCCAGTGGCCTGGGGGCTAGGCGAGAGTCGTTACGAGGTCAGCCGGTGGGCAGATCGTCTCCGGCTCCGGCGCAGTAGCCCGCACCGGCGGCGGAGTTGTTGCTCCAGAGGCTCTGGACGGGATACTGCTTCCCGTCGTTGCCCGTGATGTTGTTGAGGCCACCCGGGACGGTCGACGGACTCGTAGTGCCGAACGTGTAACCGACCCAGGCGCACTTGTCTCCGTTCTCGTACGCGCTGTAGTCGTACCAGCCACCGAGGTTCTGGCCATTGATCACGTCTTCGGCACCCGGGTCCGTGATCGTTTCTTCGACCTCGTGGCCGAGCACGATCGTGAACCCGTCGAGCTTGCCGGCGTAGTACCCCGTGTTCACGGAGTTCTGGCCGCAGCTCTGCCCCATGTTGAGGCTGTACGGCATGTTCGTGAACGAGATCGCGGGTTGAACGCCCGGGTAGTACTGCGGCTGCGTGTAGTCGTGCCACGCGCAGTAGCCGACCCCTCCGTTGAAGCCCGCCTCGTTGTACTTCTGCGGCTGGGCGATCACGAACTGGCTGTTTTTCAGATCCGTCACGCCGAAGTGAGCAACCGCGCGCTGCGCCTCTTGCGCGAGCTCGAGACCCGAGACGTTGTCGTGGATCGGATTCGTGTCGTCGTACCAGACACCGCCGAGGACGTTCGTCGGATTCTGGATGTATACGTTCGTCCCGCCGACCGTTTCGTAGTACTGGGTGGACACCTCGGCCCAGTTGGACCCACCCATGGCCTGGATGAACGCGGTCATCCGCGCTGCGGCACCGTCCGGGTCGTACGCGGGCATCCCCGGGGTGGTGTGGTCGAAGGCTCCAGCCTGACCCCAGCCCCAGAACACCAGGTAGACCTTCGGCGTCACCTGGACGTGGCCGCCGAAGTACGCCATGTTCACCGGTGCGGGCTCGCCGGCGACAGGCGGTGCCACCGGTACGCAACAGACGGGCGGCGGCTGTAGGGCCGGGTTGTGGATGTTATTCGCGTTAGGCATGTAGAGCGGATGGTGCGTCGGGTCTGCGGCCAGCGTCGCTCCCGAGCCGATCAGGCTCACCGCCATGAGGATCACCAGGGCGCCGACGAGGTGCGCGACTCGTTTCTTCATCTCGAGCTCCTCCTCTCGCTCGCTACTTGGTGACGGTGAAGGTCTGGGACGCGGTCGCCGACGTGTCGAAGCCCTGCGCCGACCGTGCGTAGATCGTGTGCTTGCCAAGGGCGGCGGGCGTCTGCAGCGCGACGCTCCACGATGAGCCGCTGAGCCTGGCCGGTACGGCGTTGGCGAAGCTCGAATCGTCGAGGGAGACCTGCACCGACTCGTTGACGCTCGCGGCGTGGCTCGGGAGGTCCGCGAACGAGTGCCCGTTCAGGCTCACGAACCCGCTGTAGACGTTCGGCCCGTGGACGAGCACGCGGAGGTCGAGCGCCTGCAGGTCCGAGCCATCCAGCGTCGAGCTCGGCTGGATCGAGAACGGAACCGGCGTGTAGTCGCCGGTCGGATCGAGAGTGGCGCTGCCGGTGGCCTTGCCGAGAGTGACCGCCTCGCCGTTGATGAGCGCCTCGAGCGTCACGTCGACGTAGGCGAGGCCGACCTGGGCACCGGTCAACGAAACCTGTCCGGTAATCGGTCCGGCCGTGCTCAACGCGAGCGGCATGCCATCGCTCGAGGGGAAGTCGACGAACGCACCCTGATCGACGTCACCCCCGGTGCCGACGACCGCGTTGAAGATCAGACCGCAGCCGTCCCCACCGTCGGTACCGGTCGCGATGCTGAGATGCGGATTGTCGTTACTCGTGCCGCAGCCGTCGCGGCGAAGGTAGAGCCGCGTCGTCCCGGCCGTTGTGGGAGCGAAGGTCGCGCCCCCGGCGATTGCGAGATACGGGTTCTTCTTGAGCGAGATGCTCTGGCCGGCTCGCGGGCTCGTGATCGTCACCGAGGTCGTCGACGCGCCGGCGGTCGCGGCAGTCAACGCCACGACACCAGCGGCCGCGAGCAGCATGCGCAGCTTTCTTGGCATGTTGTTCCCCTTCAGCGGTTCGGAGATGGAAGAGCGGGGCGGAAGTGCAACCAGCAATGCCCAGCAAATTGATTTCCTAATCCACGCCCGAATTGACTGAAGAGTCAGTCACTAGGGTCGGCTCACGAAACTGGCGAAAGCTGCGTCAGGGAGTTGCGTAGCCGCGCATCCCGTCCAGCAGGAACGCGTAGAACCGGTCGGCGAGCTCGTCGGTGTCGGCGTCCTCCCGCAGCCACGTGTACGCCCAGTTCGCCGCCGACAACGCGAGCAACGTCGCGGTGGCATCGTCCAGATCCGTGCGGAGACCGCCGAGCTCACGACCCTCGCGGAACAGCGCGCGGAAGCGGTCCTCGTAGCGCCGGCGTTCGGCGACGAACTCCTCGCGTCGCTCCCCGTCGAGGTAGCGCCATTCGCGGATGAACACCGTCGCAACGTCGAGCTGCTCGGCGACGACCCGTAGATGGGCCCGCAATGCGAGCCGGATCTTCTCCGTCGCCGGCAGGTAGTCCGGCACCGCGTCGAGAGCGGCGTGGAAGGCGGCCGCACCGTCGCGAGCGACCTCCCAGAGCAGATCCGCCTTCGACTCGATGTGGGCGTAGAGGGAGCCCTTCTGCACGCCCATGGCCTCGGCGAGGTCGCCGATCGACGTGCCGTGGTAGCCCTTCTCCGCGAAGAGACGGGCCGCCTGGCGGGTCAGCTCCGACTTCCTGGTGGACATGCTTCAATAGACCCTAACGATCGTTAGGTAGGGAGGCCATGGACGCACGCACGACCGAGTTCCTCGAGTACGTCCAGTCAGGCGGCCAGGTCGAGACCACCGACTGGCTGCCCGACGACTACCGCGCGAAGCTCATCAAATTCATCGAGATGCACGGGAACTCCGAGCTGATGGGCGTCCTGCCCGAGCGTGAGTGGATCCTCCGCGCGCCGACGCTGCAGCGCAAGCTCGCCCTGACCGCGAAGGTGCAGGACGAGGTCGGCCACTCGCAGCTGATCTACCGCGTCGTCGAAGACCTCGGGAAGCCGCGGGAGCAGTGCCTCGACGATCTCATCTCCGGCAAGGCCAAGTTCCACAACGTCTTTCACTACCCGACGAAGACCTGGGGCGACGTCGGCGTGATCGCCTGGCTCGTCGACGCGGCGGCGATCATCTCGCAGAAGGCGTTGCTCAAGTGCTCGTACGCGCCGTACGCGCGGATCATGAAGAAGATCTGCTGGGAGGAGTCGTTCCACATCCTCCACGGCCGCGACGTCGTGCTGACGCTGATGAACGGCACCGACGAGCAACGCGAGCTCGTGCAGGAGGCGGTGACTCGGTGGTGGGGCCCGCTGATGCAATTCCACGGCAACCCGATCGCGTCTGGCGCATCAAGTCGCAGGGGAACGAGGAGGCGCGCCAGCAGTTCCTCGACGGTTACGTCCCGCAGATCTGGGAGCTCGGCCTCACCGTCCCGGACCCGAAGCTGCGCAAGAACGACGAGGGCGTCTGGGAGTACACCGAGCCTGACTGGGACGAGTTGCGCAGCGTCGTCACCGGACATGGGCCGAAATCGCAGGATCGGCTCGACCTACGGCGCCGCGCACGGGAGAACTCGGCGTGGGTGCGGCAGGTTGTGCTCGCCGAAGCAGCGTGATCTACGAGGTCTTCCGGCAGGAACGGAAAGGCCAGCCTTTTCACCACGCCGGCTCGCTCGAGGCGGCCGACCAGACCTTCGCCGAGACCTACGCGAAGGAGTTCTACGGAAGGCGGGGTGAATCCGAGGCGCTGTGGGTCGTGCCGCGTGAGGCGATCATCGAGGTCGAGGACTTCGCGGACGAGCTCAATCGCAACTACCACCGCGTCGACGGCTACCCGCTGAAGGAGAAGCTCAAGGAGGCCCGTGAACGAGCAGGACGCGCGCTCGTTGCTCGAGATCGCTGACGACGAGCTCGTCCTCGGCTGGCGTGATTCGGAGTGGACGGGGATCGCTCCGTTCCTGGAAGAGGACGTGGCGTTCTCGTCGATCGCTCAGAACGAGATCGGTCATGCCCGCGCGCTCTACGAGCTCGTCGCGCGCGAGCACGGAACGACGGCCGACGAGCTCGCGTTCGATCGCGCCCCGGACACGTACCGCTGTACGCAGCTCGTGGAGCTGCGGCTGATGGAGTGGGAGAAGACGATCGCGCGCCACTACCTGTACGAGACAGCCGACGGGCTCAGGCTCGAGCGGCTGAAGGAATCAAGCGATCCGGAGATCGCGGGCCTGGCCGCGAAGATCGACCGCGAGGAGGCCTACCACCGCATCCACGCGCAGATGTGGTTCGACCGACTCCAAAACGAGCCGCGCTTTACGGCCGCGCTCCAGGACCTGTGGCTCTTAGCACAAGCCGTCGTGCCGGACGACCTGCGCCCGCAATTCGCGGCACGCATGGGCTTATCCACAGAAAGTGGCTCAGAGCCACAAAGTCGGACCGAGCACACCGCCGAGTTCCCCGAGCTCTGGGAGGAGATGACCGTCGTGCGACGTTCGCAACCTGCGGGGACGAGGTGGTAACCGCTGCGCAAGTCTGGGAGGCGTTGGCCGAGATCCCCGATCCCGAGATTCCGGTGATCTCGCTCGTCGACCTCGGCGTCGTGCGCGAGGTCGAGGTAGACGCCGGGCACGTTCGCGTCGACTTCACTCCCACCTTCCTCGGTTGTCCCGCACTCGAGACAATGCGAATTGCGATCGCGGAACAGATTCGCGCGCTCGGCGCGGAGCCGCAGGTCAACGTGTGTCTGGACGATTCCTGGTCGACCGACCGGATCACCCCAGCGGGCCGGGCGAAGCTACGCGCTTCCGGCTTCGCCCCGCCGGCACCCCGCACGGCGGGCGCGCCGACCCTCCTCCAGCTGCAGAGCAATGTGCACCGCTGCCCGTACTGCGGCTCGACGGACACGCGGCTCGAGAACGTCTTCGGCCCCACGCCGTGTCGCTCGTTGCGCTACTGCGGCAGCTGCCGGCAGCCGTTCGAGCAGTTCAAGACGATCTAAGCACCGAGCGGGCTCTACCCGCCACCTGAGCCAGTTCCAGCCCGTTCGGCCGCGACTTGGTACCGGTACTTGGTACCGCCACTACGAGGGCTTCGCGAACCGGCGCCGAGTGAAGCCCGCGACGGCAGAGCCAGCACCCGCGATCCCGGCAGTCAGGATTCCGATCACGTTGGTCGTGACGCACGTCCGGCAGGCGTTGCAGCAGACCGCGGCCATGGGGGCGTTCTCGCCGTACTTCCCGGCCGCCTGAGCTACACGCCCCGTCCAGATCTGCGTCATGAACGAATCGTAGTTCACGATTACCCCGCCTGTGTCGCCTCAGCGCCGTACCACACGCCGACTTCGCGACCTCCCCGGAGAAGACGACTCCGGCCAAGTCGATGTACTTCTGGGTCGTCTTGAAGTCGG
>VAWR01000156.1 GCA_005885245.1 Actinomycetota bacterium
CGGAGGACACGATCGCATGTGCAAGCTGCGGTGAGAGGAAGCGCTGCAGTTGCCGGAGGCGCTCGAGCTCGTGGACCTGCTGCGTGACACGTTGCTCGAGCGTTTGGTTGAGCTCGAGCAACTCGACTGCCTGGGCCTTGATCGTGTCGTGGTACCGCTTGATGCGAAGGAGCGAACGGACACGCACGAGGAGCTCGTCGTGGTTGAACGGTTTCGGAATGAAGTCATCCGCGCCGGCTTCGATTGCTCTCTTCTTCTCGGCGCCGACGCTCGACGTGACCATGATCACCGGAAGCATCGCGGTCTCGTCATCCGCACGAAGCCGCCGGCAGACGGTGTAGCCGTCGAGGTCCGGCATCACGACGTCGAGGAGGATGAGATCCGGTTTTTCGGACTTGGCGGCTGCGAGCGCGGAAGCCCCATCCGTGGCGGAGACGACGTCGTACGCACGTGCGGTGAGCACCGCCTCGAGCAGGCGCACGTTCTCGGGAACGTCGTCCACGACGAGGATTCGTGCCTCGTACTCACTCACCGTCCACTTCTCCGCAGTGCTCCTTCACCGTCTTGACGAATTCCACGATGTCCACGGGCTTCGAGATGTAGGCGTCGAAGCCGGCGTCGAGGAAACGTTCACGATCCCCGTGCATGGCCTGCGCAGTCAGCGCCACGACCGGAATCGACGCCGTGCGCGCGTCTGCGCGCAGGCGGCCGAGCGCGTCGACACCGTCGAGGTCCGGCAGCTGGATGTCCATCAGCACCAGATTCGGCTGCTGTTCGGCCGCCAGCTCCATCGCCTGCTCGCCGGTCGTCGCCTCGAGCAGGCGGTAGCCGGATGCCTCGAGGACATCGCGGAAGAGCTTCATGTTCTTCTCGTTGTCCTCGACGACGAGGATCTGCGCGCCTGTCACGTCGAGGTCGCCTCCGACGGCAGCGTGAAGACGAAAGCACTACCTTCGCCCGGCTCGCTGTCGACCCAGATTCTTCCGCCGTGCAACTCCACGAGTCGCTTCGAGAGCGCGAGTCCGAGACCCGTCCCCTCGCGCTGTCCCGCGCCCGCCTCCGTTTGCTGGAACTCTTCGAAGATCCGCTCCTGATCCTCGGTCGCGATACCCGGCCCTGTGTCCGTGACCGACACGCGGATCTCTCCGTCGAGCCGCGCAGACTTCAGCTCGACACGTCCTCCCGGCGGCGTGAACTTCACTGCGTTCGAGAGCAGGTTGAAGATCACCTGCCGGATTCGTCGCTCGTCCCCCTCGACGAGCTCGGCAGCCGGATCGAGCTCGAGCACGAGCTGCACGCCGTCCTTCGTCGCACGCTCCCGGACCATCACCAGGCCGCGCTCGAGCGCCTCGCGCAACGAGAACGGGTTGATCTCCAGCTCGACCTGACCTGCTTCGACCTTCGACAGATCCAGCACGTCGTTGATCAGCGAGAGCAGGTGGTTACCGGAGGAGAGGATGTCCTCGAGGTACTCCTGCTGCTTTTCGTTGATCTCGCCGAACATCCTTTCGCGCAGGACCTGTGAGAAGCCGATGATGGCGTTGAGCGGTGTCCGCAGCTCGTGCGACATGTTCGCGAGGAACTCGCTCTTGTGCCGACTCGCGCTCTCGAGCTCGCGATAGACGCGGCGGAGCTCGTCGTTCATTCGATTCACGTTCGTTGCGAGCGCACCGAGCTCGTCACGGTTCGCCACGTCGACGCGTCCCGAGAAATCGCCTGAAGCGATCCCCGCGAGCCGCCCGCCGATTCGTTGGAGTGGCCCGATGAGCGACCACGACAGGACGAAGCCGAGGAACAGGGCGAGGAAGACGGTCCCTGCCCCGACTCCGATGAAGAGGTTGCGCGAGCTGACGTACGAGCGGCGGTTTTCGGCGATCAGCGCGTTCGTCTTGGCGGTCGTCGACTCGGCCAGCCTCCGAGCGGCGACTTCGAGGTCGACGGACAGGTTTTCGGCGCGCGCGTGCAGCGGGAACGCATGTGCGCTCGAGCCGGCGATCTTCCCGACGAGGCCCTTCAGATTTGCGTAGTCCTTCTTGATGTGCCGGAAGGCGACGACCTCGTCAGTCGTCGGCCTGAACTCGAGCTGGGTCGCTGTGCCGAGCAGCGCGAGCACCGCGTCGACCGGTTGGCGTATCGTGCGCAGGCACGTCGGCGCCGATCCTTGCGCCGGCTTGCCACCGTTCAGCCACTTGGCGTAGTCGGGCGTGCCCGTGCAAAGTGCGAGCACCTGGCGGAGCGTGGCGGCGTCGGCTTCGAGCGCCTGGTAGCCGGCGACCCGTACCTGCAACGCACCGAGGCGCTCGGCGCGCGAGTTCGCCTGACCGAGAACACGTAGGCCGAGCAGTGCGACCAGGACGAGCAGCGCGGCAATTCCGAGGAAGGCGACGAGGAGCTTCGTCCGCACTTTCGCAGGGAGGTGAGCGACGGCACGAACGAGTGGATTGTCCGCACGACTCAGCAGCCGTCGGCGTTTCCCGCCGACGGCTGCTGGAGGCGAAGCCGGAACCGTTGCGTGCGCCTGCGCCAAGGGTTTACGGCGTGAGCGTGACCGATGAAGCCGCCATGTTGGTGATCAGCCACTTTCCCTTGAGCTTCTGCACCTGCTGGTCGGCGCCGACGGCGCTTGCAACCTTGCCGGTATCGACGTCGATGTAGTGGCACTCGAAGTAGAGCGTGCCTTTGTTGCCGTTCACCGTCGTTCGGATCTTGTACGCCGGTGTGTCGGAGATCCAGTGATTCTGAGGCTGGAACGGACCAGCCTTCGCAAACAGCGCGCGGATTTCTGCTTTCCCCGTCACCGTCTTCCCCGGAAAGGTTGCGGTTGCGTTGGGCGCCCAGATCGACATCATCAGGGTGAGATCCTTCTTGGACGCTGCCTTGTGCCAGATCTTCTCGATCTGATCGATCTGGTAGAGCGCGGCCAACTTCTGGACACTGGTGCCCGAGCTACCGCTTCGGGCCCCGTAGGCGCTCACGGCGAGCACCAGCCCCGCGAGCGCCGCCATCGTCAGAACCTTCTTCATCACAACCTCCTCTAGCTCGAGCCGCTTTTGAGCATCACACACCCGCCGCTGATTGCCTAGAGCCGACTCACCCGACGGGCTGGAACGCGCGCCGAAGGTCGTACTTCGCGACCTTGCGGCCCAGGACGACTCCGGCAACACCCGAGAAGCGGTAGTGCACCCCGGCCCACACGCGGGCGTCGATGATCTCCCTGCGCAGGTCGTTCGCCTTGTCGAAATGACGAATCGCGTTCAGGTTCCCCGTCGCGCCCGAGGGATCGAAACCGTGGATGCTGACGTCGATCCGGCTCGTGCCCAGGAAGCTGGTGAACACCTCGGACATCGCGGACGTGAGGGAGCCGTGCGCCGCGGGATACTCGGGATGGTTCGGCGTCGGCAGCAACGGCCGCCAACCGGCCTGCTCCGCAGTAGCCGCGTTCCCGTCGCCGTAGCCGGGCACCGGACCGAACCCGTCACTCGTGACCGCCGTCGCATCGAGGCCGCCGTTGATCGCCGTGACCGGGCGCCAGAACAGATAGTGGTACTTCGCGTGCATGACCGAGATCTGCGCGTCCGCGCCGACGACATTGACCATCGCTGTCAGTCGTGCCGTTCGCACCAGGTCGAGACCGCGTGTGTCCGCGACGTCACGGGCGAGCCCGTTGTACTGACGGATCACGTTCGCCGACCAGAACCTCGCGACGTTCGTTTGGGCAGTCGTGCGGATACTGCTGTTTGCCGCGCCGTACTTCTTGATCTCGTTGAATCCCTTGACCCAATCGCCGCTTTGCAGCGACGGCGGCGGGTCCGGCAGAACCTGGTCGGCGCTACTCAGGATGAACGGCTGCACGTTGGCTACCCACGGGGTCTGCGGCAGCGCGAACGGCGGCGTCAGGCGCCACACGCCCGGAGCCTGCACGAGCGTCGAAAAGGACGTGCTCACCCCGATCGGCGTCGTGCGTCCGTCGCCGTTCCGCAGATTGATGATCTGGTTCGCAGCCGCCAGGCCGACCGCCTTCCCGTCGTCTTTCGCCGCCCCGTCCGGAATCAGTGTGAGCGCTTCGGCGTATTGCCCGCCCAGCGTCGTGGCCTGGGTCGGGAAGTAGTTCACGAGCGTCCGATACGCGGCTTCCACCACCGCCGCGTCGGCAGACGCCCCGGCTGCAGCCGCGATGGGAGCGCCGTACGGCGCGTAGTCGCCCTCGATCGCGACCACGGCGTCGTACACCGCAGCCGATTCGTAGGCCATGTAGATCAGGCCCTCGTTCTGGAACGCACCCGAACCGACCACCGTGTTCTCCGCGATCTTGTTCCACTGCTCGACGGCGTTCCCCGGCGGCAAGGCCGCAGCCGCATTCTGCGCGGTGCCGGCAGCTCCCGCAAAGGCCACCGCCGTGACGGCAACCACCAGGGCACGCACGTGCCCCCGCATGACGTTCATCTCTCACTCCTTCCGGAACGTTTCCCCCACTGCCGCCGAGGCTACGAGCCGGCGGACCGGCTGCCTATCCAGACAGCACGTTCATCGGACGGGGTGCTGGCATGCCTCTTCGGGAGAAGGCAGCCTGCTTGACCCGACCGGCGCGATGAAGGACAAATCGACGTCATGCAGGATGGCGACGCCTCGATCGAGGCCCAGCTTCGCGCATCGCGCGCACGGTTGCTTCTGAACGCCGATGCCGAGCGCCGCGCGATCGAGCGCGTGCTTCACGACGGCATCCAGCAGGAGCTCGTGGCGATCGCGGTCAAGCTGCAGCTTGCCCGGCGCCTCCCAGACTCGGAGCCGCTGGCCGCGCAGGGCCTGCTCGACGAGATCGAGCAGGAAGTACGCGACGCGCTCGACGGTGTGCGTGCGGTCTCGGACGCGATCTATCCCTCCGTCCTCGCAGTGCGCGGTCTTGCAGAAGCGGTCCGCGGAGCCGCGGCGGTGAGCGGGCTCGCGGTGCGGATCGAGGCGAAGGAGCTCGCGCGGTATCCGCCGGAGCTCGAAGGAGCTGTCTACTTCTGCTGTCGGGAAGCGCTGAAGGTCGCGGCAACGCTCGGAGCGCGACCGATCCTGCGCCTCTGGGAGGCGGACCACGCGCTCCACTTCGAGCTTGCCGGTAGCGGAGAAAGCTCAGACCTCGCCGGATCCGACCTGACCGAGCTACGCGACCGGGTCGAGGCGCTCGGTGGACGCCTCACGATCGCGCCCGGGCCCGAAGCCGGAACGCGCCTCTACGCGGCCATCCCAGTGTCTACTAGTCGGTCTCGGCCAGATAGAGGATGACGGCCTTGACGCGCTTGTGAACCGTTGGCTCCCAGCTGATTCCGAGCTTGAGGAAGATCGAGTGGATCACCTTCTCGACCGAAGGCTCCGTGAGGAAGAGCGACTGCGCGATCGCAGCGTTGTTCTTCCCCTCGGCCATCTCGCCCAGGACGTCGCGCTCCCGTGGCGTCAGCTGGGCAAGCGGCGACTCGTCCGGACGAGTCCTCTGCGCAACGAGCGCCTCGACGACCTTGGGATCGATCACCGAGCCGCCGGCAGCGACCGTCTGAATCGCTCCGACGAGCTGGTCGAGATCCTCCACACGCTCCTTCAGCAAGTAGGCCCGTCCTTCCGTGCCCACCTCGAGCAGCGAGAGGGCGAACCTCGGATCCGCGTACTGGCTGAGGACGACGACGCCGATCTCCGGATTCGTTTCTCGCAGCCGGCTCGCCGCCTGGATTCCCTCGTCGGAACCGTTCGGCGGCATGCGGATGTCGGTGACGACCACGTCTGGATGCTCTGCGTCGACCGCCGCGAGCAGCGAGTCGAGGTCGCCGCACGTGGCGACCACCTCGACGTCGGGGTGCGTCTCGAGAAGGCGCCGGACGCCCTCGCGAACGAGGTAGTGATCCTCCGCGAGCACGAGACGGATCGACACACGAACAGGATAAGGCGGCGTGGGCCACGTCTCTAGACCAGTCGTCTACGCGGGCTACCTCGGGTCGGACATGATGACCGAGTGGCGGACGAGCTCGTACTGATCGTCGACGACAACGCGAAGAACGCCAAGCTCGCGCGCGATGTGCTGCGCCTCGCCGGATTCCGCACGCTCGAAGCCGGCAGCGGCGGTGAGGCTCTGGCGCTCGCGGTCGAGCATCAGCCCGACGTGATCCTGATGGACATCCGGCTTCCGGACCTGGACGGGACCGAGGCCGCGCGCCGGCTCAAGGACGACACCCGCACCGCCGGTATCCCCGTGGTCGCGCTGACGTCGTTGACGGCGAACGAGAAGTCGTTCCGCGAAGCCGGCTTCGACGGGTATCTCGAAAAGCCGATCAGCGTCGCCGAATTTCCGGAGCAGGTTCGCAGTTACTGCCGCTGAGATCGCCACCACGACCTCGCGGAGCACGCAGGCGCACCATACTCACTACGGCCACTGGGTTGCAGCTGACGTAAAGGCGATGGGTTACGTTCGGGTCAGCCGCTCAGCCGAACGTGCAGTCGACGGTGACCTTGTCGAGAGCATTTTTGAGGACGGCGAGCTCGTGATCGTCGAGTCTGGCGACGAACCGTTCCGAGACCCCGCGCAGGTGGACAGGGGCGGTCTCGGTGAGGCGCGCTATACCTGCGTCGGTCAGGCCGACGACGACACCACGTCCGTCCGTGTCGGCGTTCGCTCGCTGGACGAGGCCTTCCTCGACCAGCCGGGCTATGCGCCGGGTCATGCCTGACCGGGAAACGAGCGCTCGGGTCGCGAGGTCCGTCATGCGTAACTCGCCCCCCGCGCGCGCCAGCTGAGCGAGCACGTCGAAGTCCGCCAGCGCTAATCCGGTCGCCTGCGCGAGATCAACCTCGAGGCGGCGGATGAGGGTGGCGTGTGCCCGCAGGAACGAGTCCCAGGCCCCCAGTCCGCTCCCGCTCGGCAACTCATGAGCCACGAGCCGAGCGAGAAGACCGGCGACGTCGGATTGCGACGGTACTTGCATACGCAACAACCTATCGGTAGAGTGCTTGCAGTCGCAAGTATATCCCAGACGCCTCGGAAGGACGAAAGGAGCAACAAAGCCGATGAGCACGCCGATTTTGACCGTAGCCCCGGCCGGTACCTGGAACCTCGACCCCATCCATTCGCGGGTCGACTTCGAGGTTCGCTACCTCGCCGGGACGTTCAAGGGCGAATTCCAAGAGGTCGGAGCCGAGCTGACTGTGGACGCCGAGCGCGCGTCGTTCGAGGGCACGGCAAAGGTCGCGAGCGTCGACGTCAAGGACGAGAACCTCTCGGCCCATCTCCAGTCCCCCGACTTCTTCGACGCCGAGCGGCACCCCGAGCTCCGGTTCGCAGCCCCGGACATCCGTCTCGACGGCGACGGCAAGGTCTCGGTCAACGGGGAGTTGACGATCAAAGGCGTGACCAAGCCCGTCACAGTGGCCGGGACGGTGACCGAGCCGATCGCCGATCCCTACGGAAACGAGCGCATCGGCCTCAATCTGACGACGAAGATCGACCGCACCGACTTCGGAGTCGACTGGAACAACCCGCTCCCGAGCGGTGAGCCGTCGCTTGCGAACGACGTCACGATCCTCGCCGAGCTGCAGTTTGTGAAGCCGGGAGGCGAACCCGGCGAGTGACGCGGATCCTGGGCATCTCGG
>VAWR01000111.1 GCA_005885245.1 Actinomycetota bacterium
CCTCTTGGGGTCGGCCTCATTCGATTACACGGCACCGGGCGATACCGGGTCAACCGGCGTTCGGATTCGCGACGCCCACGTCCGTTCGAACGCCTCTTTTCCCGCACGGGCGAGCTCAGCGGCCGGGACGTCCCAAAGCGAGTCCGGCCAGGCGTTGCCGAAGGTCCCGTTGTCGGAGAAGATCTCCAGGTCGTAGTAACCGTCCCACCCCGCGCGTTCGAGCGCACCCAGAATCTGTGGCAGATTCGCCTCGCCCCCGCCGGGCAGGACGCGGTCCGCCCAGCCACGCGGCGGCTCACGCCAGTCCGCGACGTGGACCCCGACGAACAGGTCGACATAGCGCGCGATGTCGCCGCAAACGTCCGACGTGTTCCAGAGGTGCCAGCTGTCGAATTGCAGCCCGAGGGCCGGCTCGTCCGCCTCTTCGAGCAACTCGGCGGCTTCGGGAAGCGAGTTGATCATCGTCCAGTTCTCACCGCCGAGCCGATTGATCGCCTCGAGCCCCACGCGCATCCCGACGCGCTCGGCCTCGGCCGCGATCGTGCGCAGGCCTGAGATCACCGTCTCGCGGTCGTTGCCGTCGCCGGGACCGGTCAGGCAGACGACACCGCTCGGCCGGAAGGGAGCAAGCCGGTGGAGTGATGCGCAGATCGCATCGATCCGCTCCGCCGGATCGCTCGGTCCGTCCATCAGCGGCAGCGGCAGGATGGACGGAACGGCGGGAATCGCGGCCGCGGAGCCGAGGCCGCTCGACTCCAGCTCCTCGAGCGCCTCGGCCTCGCCTCCATGCGGCAACTTGATTTCCCAGATACCGATTCCGTCCGCGCCGGCGGCACGATAGGCGCGAATGTCTGCCACGAAGGTGGATGCCAGGGTCGTGATCTGCGAGATCGAGAAACGCGGCCGGATGCAGGGATTCTATGCTCGCCGCGGTCGCAGCAGCCGACTCATCCGAGTGGCCACGCGCTGGACTGCGGGCGGGCGGAGGAGCTCCTGGGCGACCATCGTCCCCGAGCCGGCGCCGAGGCCTGGGCCCGGCCAGGTGCTCGCGCCGATGTGGAAGAGCCCGTCGACCGCCGTTCGGTGACCGGGCTGCCCCGGGAAGGGTCTCCAGAGGAAGTTCTGGTCGAGCGCAAGCGAACCTGAATACGGATCGCCCCGCTCCAGATTGATGTTGTGTGCCTGAAGGTCGGCCGGCGAGAGAACGACGCGGCGGAGAATCGACGATTCGAGGTTCGGGACGTGGCGCGCGATCCGTTCCTGGATCCGATCCGCGTAGTCCTCGCGCAACGAGTCGCTCCAGGTGCCGTCCCCCACTTCCAGCTCTCCGGCGGCGTCGCCCCTCACCTGCCAGGGAAGCTCTTGCAGCTGAATCCACAGCATCCCTCTTCCGGCGGGCGCCCGTGATGCGTCGACGGTCAGCGGCTGGCCGACGACGACCGTCGCCTCGGCCGGCAGCAATCCGCGCTCCGCCTCGTTCACGGCGCGCGAGACTCCGTCGAGTCCCGGGGTCAGATGGACGATCGCAGTGCGGCCGAGCCGCTCGTCCCCCTCCCAGCGTGGCGGCTCGGAGAGTGCGAAGTGGATCTGCATCTCGCTTCGGCCGAAGCGGAATTGCCTTCCCGCACGGGCCACCTCCTCGGGAACGGCGTGCGGTTCGAGCAGACGCCCATAGAGCTGTGTGGGTGTGACGTTGCACACCACGGCACGCTTCGCGGCGATGGTTTCTCCCCCAGACACGGCGACCCCGGTCGCGCGTCCGCCGGAGATGACGATCCGCTCGACGTCACGAGTCGTCTGACAGGCGCCGCCATGGTCTTCGATCAACCTGACGAGCGCGTCCACCAGCCGTGCTCCGCCGCCCCGAGGCACGGGCATGCCGCCGGCCTCGATCGCGAAGGCGATCACACGCGTCATGAACCCCGAAGCGGCCGCGTCGGGGCCGAGCCCGGTATGCAGGACCCAGGGGGCGAGCAGCCCGTGCACCCGCTCCGAGCTGAACGTCGTCGTGAGCCAGTCGCGGCTGGTCTGGACGAGCTCCCCGCCGAATGCAGCCAACCCTCGCCGTCCCAGACGCCGGTAGGCGGTGAGGCCGAGGTTGAGCCCGGCCACCGACCACAGCTCGGTGCCGAGGACGCCGAACACGAGCTCTGCCCGCTCGCCGACGCCGGCAATCGTTCGCGTCCAGGCATCGCCGTCGCCTGCTGCGTGGCGCTCGAGCTCGACCGCGTTCGCCTCGGTGGCGGTGGTGAGAAACGCCGCCTCACCGTCTGGGTAGAGCGTGCCCGTCGGATGCGCGGTGTTGAGGTACTCGAGCCCTCGCTGGGAGAGCTCGGCGCCGAGGTCCGCATGAGCCGGCCCTCCGACCCAGAGTGGATGCCAGGCGCTGAAGACGTCATGCCGGAAGCCGGGCTCGGTCAGTTCGGCCGTCCGGATCGCGCCGCCGAGCTCCTCTTCGCGCTCGAGAACGACGACACGCCAGCCGCCGCGTGCGAGAAGCGCCGCGCAGGCGAGCGAGTTGATGCCGCTCCCGACGACGACGGCGTCGTACTCAGCCACGTGCGAGCTCGCGGAACTCCTCATCGCTCACGAGTCCGCGCTTCCTCGCTCCGAGCTCCTTCACGCGCGCGAGCAGATTCCGCTCCGCTTCACCGTCCAGGTCGAGCCCGAGCTCCTCGGCCTTGAGCCGGATCGAGTCGATGCCGCTCTTCTTGCCGAGCACGATGCCGCGCTCTGCGGCGACGACCTCGGACGCATACGGCTCGATCGCCGGTGGATCGTGGAACTGGCTCGCGACGGCGCCCGACTCCCGCCGGAAGAGGTTGTCGCCGACGAGCGGCTTGTACGGCTCCAGCGCGTAGCCGGAAAGCTCTCGCAGCCGCCCGGAGAAAGCGCGCACTCTGTCGAGCCGGAGGTTCGTCTCGATGCCGTAGAGCCCGCGGAGCGCCAGCGCGATCTCCGGCAGATTGGCGTTTCCCGCACGCTCGCCCATGCCGTTGACGGTGCCGTGGATCCAGCGTGCTCCCTCACGGGCCGCGGCGAGCGCACTGCCCGTGGCGAGGCCGAAGTCGTTGTGGCCGTGGAAGTGGACCGGAATGTCCGGTCCCACCCACTCGCGTGTGCGTCCGACCAGATCCCCAACCGCCTCGGGGGTTGCGATGCCGATCGTGTCGACCACCACGACCTCTTGCGCGCCAGCCTCGACCGCGGTCTTGTAGACCGTCTCGAAGTAGTCCGGGTCCGCGCGCGTGCCATCGACCCCGAAGAATGCGACGGTGATCCCCTGTTCCACGGCGAAGGAGACCGCATAGACGATCCGTTCGAGCATCGCTTCGCGGTCGACGCCGAGCGCCTCGAGCTTGAGGCGGGAGATCGGCGACTCGATCACGCTCGCGCCGACTCCGAGCTCGACGAGAGCCTTCACGTCGGCATCGACCGCCCGCGAGAATCCCCAGATCTCCGCGTCGAGGCCTGCAGCGAGAATCAGCTCTACCGCACGCCGATCGTCGGCGGAGACGCGTGGGAATCCCGCTTCGATCCGTTCGATGCCGAGCTCGTCGAGACCACGCGCGAGCTCGAGCTTGTCCTCGGGACTGAACACCACTCCGACGGTCTGTTCGCCGTCGCGAAGCGTGGTGTCGTAGAAGCCGACGTTCGCCTCGAAGGCGTAGGGCTCGTTCAGTTGGCCGGTCCAGAAAGTCATCGGGTCACCTGAAGTCGTCGGGGTAGGTCGAGAGTTTCTCGGGACCGTCAGCGGTGATCAGGAAATTGTCCTCGATGCGGAGTCCGCCGCCGCCGTCCCAGTAGGCGCCCGGCTCGATCGCCAGGACCATGCCTTCTGCGATCACGCCCCCGCCCGCCTGGTGCGCGTACGGCGGCTCGTGCGCACGCGCGCCGACGCCGTGCGCGACTGGATGGCTCGGCTGCCCCGGGTAGCCGGCAGCCGCGAGGCCTTCCCTGATGAGAAGGTCGAGCTCGGCGAGGCCGGCACCGGGCCGGCAGTGCTCCAGCGCCTGGCCGTAGACCCCGAGGAGAGACTCGAGCAGCTCGTCGTAACGGGCATCGAGCTTCCCCGGGCAGACGTTCTTCGTATGGTCGCACCAGTAGCCGTCCGCGCACACCCAGATCTCGAACAGCGTCGGCTCGTGGTTCTGAACGGGTCGGTGGCCGGTCGCCGTGAACGTCCGGATGCCCGGCCCCGACCAGACGAGAGAGAACCCCAGCGCGAGCTCGACCTTGCCCTTCCAGCCCGTTCCCTCCCCGTGGACGAACCCCAGCCACAGCGCCGCCGCTTGGCTCTCCTTCATGCCGGGTCTGAGCTCGGCGGCGACGTGCTCCATCGCCGCCGCCGCAATCTCGTTCGCGAGTCGCATGCGCTCGATCTCCTGCTCGGTCTTCACAGCGCGGGCGTGCGCGAGCAGGGGAGCGGCGTCCACTGCGCCCGCGAACGCATCGAACCAGGCCTTCGTGAAGGTGGTCGGCTCGCCGACCATCCGGTCGGAGGCCTGCGTACCCAGCGACAGCTCGAGCCCCACGTGCTCGTAACCCTTCGCGGCACTCTGGGCCGCCGCCAGCGTGCGGGCGATCGGCGGTCGGGCGTCGGCCGGGTCGTAGCCCTCGATGAAGGTGACGTCGCGCGTCCACGCGTTCTCCGCGGCATCGTCGGCCGAGGCCTCGATCGTGATCAAGGCGGGCTCGCCCTCGCGGGGAAAGATCGCCGCTTCGTATCCCTTCATGCCCCAGAAGTTCGTCAGGTAGAGGACGTTGTCTGGCGCCCGAACGACGAGCGCGTCGAGATCCTTCTCGGCCATCAGCGCACGTACGCGCTCGAGCTTGGCGTCGTCGCGCGGCCAGCTCACGAGGAGAGGCGTGGCGGCGCAGGCTCGCCGTGAGCCTCCTGCCACGAGATCACGGGGTTGCGCAGGACGCCGATCTTCTCGATCTCCGCCTCGATCACGTCGCCGGGCTGAAGGTACAGCGACGCGGCGTCCTCGCTGAAACCGGCGACGCCGCTCACCGTGCCGGTCGACACGACGTCCCCGGCGGAATAGCCGAGTGCGGAGTAGTGGGAAAGGATCTCCGGGACCGTCACGGACATGTTCCCGCTGTGCGACTCCTGCCGTTTCTCCCCGTTCACCCGCAGCTCCATCCGGAGGTCATGTGGATCGCCCAGCTCGTCGGGGGTCACGATCCAGGGGCCGAGCGGACAGAACGTGTCGATCGCCTTGCAGAACGAGAACACGCCGGAACGCATCTCGCGCCGCTGGATGTCGCGTGCCGTGATGTCGTTGAAGATCACGTAACCGCCGATGTAGTCCTCTGCTTCGTCCGGGCCGAACCACTTGCCGGCCTTCGCGATCACGACCGCGAGCTCGAGCTCGTAGTCCAGCTCTTGCGTCAGGTGCTCCGGATAGACGATCGGCTCGTCGGGTCCGATGATCGCGTCCACGTTCTGAAGGAAGACGATCCACGGCGCGATCTCGTGCGACCAGCCGACGCGCTTCGACTCCTCCTCGTGCTCGCGGAAGTTGCCGGCCGTGTGCACGAGCTTCTTCGGGACGATAGGCGCGCGCAGCTTCACGTCCTCGAGCGCATGTTCCGCGCCGGTCGTCCGCGCGCCGTCCGCGCGCTCGAAGTACTCCCGCATCGTGGGGACGTCGAGCTCGAGGATCCTCTCCTCGCGGACCTCGCCCACCCGACCGCCGTCGAAGGTGACGAGCCTCAGCGGTTCCGCCCCAACCAGTCGACGACGTCCTGCGCGTTCCGGTCGGGTGGGAAGACCGGATAGAACACCTTGACGATCCGCCCGTGTTCCGAGATCAGCGCCAGACGCTTGTACAGCGTCAAGCCCTCGACCTCGAAGGTCGGGAGGCCCGGATCGCGGCCGAGCTCGAGCCACTCGTCGCTGACGATCGGAAAGGGCATGCGGTTGCGCTCCGCGAACTCGACCTGGTCCTCGAGGCCCTGCGTGCTGAGCCCCGCCACGGTTGCTCCGAGCGCGGCCAGCTCTGCGCTGTGATCGCGAAACGCGCACGACTGCGGCGTGCAGCCGCGGGCGCCCGGAATGTCGTCCCAGCCGGGCAGCATCGGCCGGCCCGGCCGGCCGCTGCGCGGATACACGTAGAGGACGTCGAAATCGCGCACGTTGACGGCGCCCTGCGACGAAGAGAGAACGAGATCCGGAAGGATCGCACCGGTCAGGTGGTCCGCCGCTCCGTCGTCCGCAGGAACGGGCAAGCCCCGCGGAAGCGTGTAGGGATCGCTGGCGCTCACGACGCTTCCGCTCGTCGCTTGGCGGCTACGAGCACTCGTCTCCGAATGATGCCGCTGAACGGGCGGACGAGCCGCCAGTAGCGCTCGAATCTCCGTCGCGAAATCGGGTCGGAGACGTGGATCCTCGTTTCGGTGGTCAGGGTCCCGCGATTGGCGCGAAAGTCGATCACCGCGGTCGCCGGCGGCTCGGCGCCGCGCCCGCGGAACCGCCAGAACTGAGCGCTCAGTGTCAGCACGATTCCCTCGCCCGGAACGTTCTCGAGGACGGTCGCGCGCGGAATCATGGTCGCCAGCACCGGGTCGCCCGCGCGGCGAACGCCCAGGCCCCGGGCGAACAAGAGCCCGCGTACGAGTGGCACCTCGCCGAAGGTGAGCTCGCGCAGAGCACGGTCTGTTCGCACTGGATCGGCGTCGACCGGAACCTCGTGGCGCGTCACGAACTCGTAGACCGGCAGGAACTCGTCCAGTGCCTTCACGCGACCTCGCAGATCTTCTGGGCGACGCGTGCGTAGACGTCGGCGATCTTCACGAGACCCTCGATGTCGAGGTTCTCTCCGAGAACCGGATCGGGAAGGCCACTCGAGGTGCCGTAGTTGACACTCTCGATGCCGTACCGAGTCAGCGTGGAAGCGTCGGAGAACCAGCGTACGGTGTCGCGCTCGGGCTTCGCCCCGAACACCTCGGAGTGGGCTTCGTCGATCGCGCCGACGAGTGGGTGGTCCTCTGCGATTTCGGATCCCGGGGCGGTCACGTAGATCTCCCATTCGATCCCGTGCTCGGGGAAGCGATCGCGCAATCCACGCGCGAAGTCGCCGAGAGCCGCACGCGCCTCTGCCATCGGCATGGAAGGCGGCACGCGGAAGTCGACGAAGAGATCGGTGCGGTGAGGCGTCCGGGAGACGCGCCAGGCAAAGCCGCCGCTGATCGCACCGATGTTGACGATCCCCGGTTTGTCGGCATACGACGTTCGTTCCTCCCAGCGGGGCGCGAACTCGAGCACTCCCGTGAGAACGTCCTGCATCCGCACGATCGAGGTTTCGTCCCGCCGCCCGGCACTGAAAGCGGTATGGATGAACGGGCCGCTCGTCGAGATCCGCATCCAGATCGAGCCGTAGTGACCCAGGACGACCTTCTGCTCCGTCGGCTCCCCGAGGATGCACATGTCCGTCACCCCGCCGTGCGACGTGAGGAAGCGGGAGCCCGAGGCATAGCCGCGATACTCGCGACCGACGAAGTCCGGATGCCACTGCGTCTTTTCGATCTCTCCCGCGACGCAGGCGATCATCACGTCGCCGCGCAGCCGGACGCCGGCGTCACGCACCGCCCGCACGGCCTCCATGTAGCAGGCCAGAGCACCCTTCATGTTCGAGATGCCGAGCCCGTAGACCCGGCCATCCTGGACGAATCCCTCCGGCTGGAAGCCCCGGATGCCTGCGAGCCAGGGCTCCTGGCCGGAGTACGACGTGTCCATGTGGCCGTTGAACATCAGCGACTTGCCGCCGCCTGTGCCCTCCAGCAGGCCGATGACGTTCGGCCTGCCGTCCTCCACCTCCTGCCATTGCACCTGGAGCCCGATGTCTGCGAGCTCTTCGCGCACACGCTCCCCCATTGCCTGCTCCTCCCCCGTGGGGCTTGGAACGGACACGAGGTCGACTGCGAGCGCGACGAGCCGGTCGGGGTCGATCTCAACGGAAATGCGGCAGCACCTCGCTTCCGAACAGCTGGATCTGCTCGTGTCGGTGCTCACCCCAGAGCTCGAGCATCACATGGGTGCAACCGGCGTCGCGGTACTCCTCGATTGCGGCGATGCAATCGGCGGGCGTGCCGGCGATCGGCTTGCACTTGTCGAGGATCTCGTCGGTGACCTTCGCCTTCGCCGCCAGACGCCCGCCCTGCTCCATCGCTTCCGCGACGGGCCGGATCTCCTCTTGCCTCAGACCAGCGAGGTCGAGGAGAGTGTCCGCGGCGCCCTTGATGTTCTGCACCTTGTTGGCGAGATACATGCCGGCGATCTCCCGCGCACCATCGCGCCCGGCGTCGCGATCGGACTCGTGAATCGACGCGACGACCGTGCAGCCGATGTCGATGTCCGCGCCGACGTTTTCGCGCGTGTAGCGGACGAACGCAGGGGTGGTGATCGACGGCGTGAGACAGCCGTCCGCGATCTCCCCGGCGAGCGCCTGCATCTTCGGTGCAGTCGCCGCGACGTAGACCGGCGGGACGTCGCGTGGCGTCTCCGCTACATCCTGTAGAGCCGGTACGTCGGCGCTGAACGTGTCGCCGGCGTATTGAAACGCTTTCCCGCCCAGCACGCCGCGGACGATCTCGACGGCCTCGCGCATCGGCCCGAGCGTGCGCTTGCCGTTCAGGCGCGCATTGTTGAGGAAGATCTTCGACGTTCCGAATCCGAGCAGAAAGCGGCCCGGACCCGCCGCCTCCTGCACCACCCGCGCATCCATCGCGACCTGAACGGGATGTCGCGTGAACGGCGAGATGATTCCCCACCCGACCGTCAAGCGTTCCGTCTCGGAGGCGATCAGAGCAGACACGACCGTCGACGAGCGCGCCTCCATTCCATGCTTCCGCCACCAGGGGTAGGCCTCGGCGAGCCAGACCGTGTCGAGGCCGGCGCGATCCATCACCCTCGCGGACTCGAGCATCTCTTCCAGCGGCTCCATCGTCAACTGCATCACGCCGATCCGGAAGGGGCTGGGCATCAACGCGATCTTCTCACGCGGGCAACTCCTTGAAGTAGAACGCCCCGGGCCAGAGCGTGCCGTCCGGCCGACGGGAGAAATTCGGCATCACGCCGAGCTTGGTGTACCCCATCGCCTCGTAGAAGACGCATGCATCGGTGCCGTCATGTGTCGTCAACCACAGGAGGGTGATCGCGTGCGAGTGCGCAGCCGCTTCTAGCTCGGCGATCAGCTGCCTTCCGATCCCGCGGCTCCGGGCCGCGGTCGCGACCGCGACCCGCTGCACCTCGGCCCGATGATCGCTGTTGGTGGCGCCGCTGAAGACAAGCTGTGCCATGCCCAGAACGGCCCGACCCTCTTCAGCGATAACTACGATTCGCTTCCGCTCGTCCAGCGCGCCTACCAGGTCGCGATAGGAGCGCTCGAGAGCGGCCCGTCCCATCGACTGCAGGGCGCCCAGCGCCATACCCGAGCGAAGCGCGTCCAGATGCAGGTCCGCCAGGCCGGCGCAGATGTCATCCGCCTCCGCGGGGCTCACCCGGCGAAAGCGCAGGGGCGCTCCTTCTACGTGTCCTCCGTGGAGGTGGGCTCGGAGGTCCCCGCGTCGCCTTGCCCGCCGCTCGTCATTCCCTCTGCCTCCTGGACCTGTTTGTCGAGGGCGCCGAGAACCTGAGCGACCTGCTGGTTGACGATCGGCTGCAGGACGCGCTGACCCATCGAGGCGACTGGACCGAGGATGTGCACCTCCGCCTCCCAGTTCATGTGCGTGCCCGCGCCTCCGTCCGCCTCGATCAGGTGAAAGGACGTGTCCATGTTCATGATCGCTCCCACTCCGTTGCCCTTCGCGTGCAGCTTTGCGAAGTCGGGCTCCCGCTCTTCGGCCTTCTCGAAGTCGATGGACATCCGCAGGCCGCCCAGTCCGAGCGGGATCTTCACGTGCGCGCGCCAGTGCTTGTCGTCCTGGATGTCGAAGGACTCCACGCCGGGCATCATCCTTGCCATCTGCGCCGGGTCGTTCAGCACCTGCCAGACGGTTCCCCGCGGCGCCTGGAAGTCTCGCTCGCCGCTGACCTTCATCGACTCTCCACGCTGACGAGCTTCCGCGTCTCGCCCGGGTTTTGCATCAGCTCCCAGACACTCTGGTACGGGTTGCAGCTCCGCCAGACGATCGGCCCTTCCCCCCTGCGGCCGAGCGCGTTCTGCAGCGCCGCGCACACGGCGTGGATTCCGGCCCCGCCGCCTTCCCCCATGCCCTTCGCCCCGAGCGCCGTAAACGGCGACTCCGACTCGATGTAGCCGTTCTTCATCGGCGGCATGTCGAGCGCGTGCGGAACGTGGTAGTCGTAGAAGTTGGGCGTCAGCAGGTTCCCCTCCTCGTCGTACGTGAAGATCTCGTGCGTCGCAGCTCCGAGGGCCTGTGCCGTGGCGCCGTGCACCTGTCCTTCGACGATCTGCGGGTGGATGCGTTTCCCGCAGTCGTCGACTGCGGCATAGTCGACGATCTCGTACACGCCGGTGTCCGGATCGACCTCGAGTGCGCAGGCGTGAATCTGCGTCGCATAGGTCAGAGTCAGATTGCCGTACTTCCGTTCCAGGTCGGGTTTTTCGAAGGGCGGTCGATACACGTGGCGGACGTTCAGAGTGATGTCGAGCTCCGGCGGGAGGCCGGCGTTGTTGGCGTTCAGGATCGCGCCCAGCGCCATGAAGGGCAGCGCCGCCTCCGGATTGCCCTTGATCCTCGCGTGGCTCTCGGCCAGCTCGATGTCGTCAGGGGAGCAACCGAAGACCGCAGCCGCCAGCTGCTTCATCTCGCCGGCGAGCTTCTCCGTCGCGCCTTTCACGGCGCCGAGCCCGGTGACCGCGAACTGCGAGGCGTAGGTCCCCGAAAAGCCGGCCGTCGAGTTCCAGTACGAGTCGTGCCCGGCCCGGACGTTCACGTCGTCGGGCGTGCAACCGAGGATCTCGGCGACGACCTGGGCCGTCGTCGTCTCGTGCCCCTGGCCCTGCGGAACGGTGCCGAGCGTCACGACGACCTCGCCGAAGATGTCGAGCTTGACGGTGGCGACCTCGTTGTTGCCGGAGAACTGCAACTCCGGATTCAGGATCATCGACTGGCCGAAGTTGTTCGTCCCGGAGTCGAGCGTCGAGCCGATCCCGATGCCGAACAGCTTCCCGCGGGCCTCGGCGTCGCGGCGCCTTTCTTCGAGCGAGTCGTAGCCGATCAGCTCGAGGGCGATGTCGAGGCAGCGGGCGTAGTCTCCGGAGTCGTAGATGCAGCCGTTCGGAGTCTCGTAAGGGAACTCCTCGTGCTTGACGTAGTTCCGCTTGCGGACCTCGATCGGGTCGAGACCGAGCTCGCCGGCCACGATGTCCACGATGCGCTCGGTGAGCCACAGGTGCTGCATCCGCGAGTAGCCCCGGTTCGGCGCGACCGGCGACTTGTTCGTGCAGACCTGCGTGAAGTCGACGCGCATGCTGCGCCAGCGGTAGCAGCCGGGAGTGACCTGAGCCCAGATGATGCAGCCGAGGGGCTCGTAGCGTGGAAAGGCCCCGCAGTCGTCGATCGCGCGGACGGAGAACCCCAACATCGTCCCGTCCGCCTTCACGGGAACCGTCACGTCGAGGAACGTCCGCTCGTTGCCGTGGGTGTTGGCCGTGTGCTGGTCGGTGCGCCACTCCGTCCACTGGACGGGCCGGTTGAGCTTCCGCGCGAGCAGGCAGCAGACGGTGAACTGGGGGTGCAGCGTGATCTTGTTGCCGAAACCACCGCCGATGTCCTGGCTGACGAAGCGAAGCTTGTCGATCCCGACACGGAGGGCCGGCGCCATCCAGATCGCGCCCACGCCCGGCATCTGGTGATTGCCGTGGATCGTCCACTGACCGGTGCCGCGGTTGTACTCGACCAGGCAGCCGGCGCATTCGAGCGGCGTCGACGAGAAGCGGTCGAAATGGAGCCGGTCGATTCGCACCACGTGATCGGCCTCGGCGAGCGCGGCGTCGAAGTCGCCCCAGTCGAAGACGCCTGACCAGACCGTGTTGGAACCTGCGTCTTCGTGCAGGACGACCTTGTCCTTCAACGCCTCCTCACCGTCGAGGACGAGCGGCAGGGGCTCGTAGTCGACCTCGACGAGCTCCGCCGCGTCGCGCGCGAGCTCGCGAGTGCGCGCCACGACCGCGGCCACCGGGTCGCCGACGTGTCGGACCCTGCCGACGGCGAGTGCGTAGTCCTTGATGTGAGCGCCGGGCGGTGTCGAGAGCTCGAAGAACGGGTCGGTGAGAATCGCCACCTCGTCACCGGTCAGCGTGCCGTAGACGCCGTCCAGCTCGAGCGCCTTCGAAACGTCGACGGATCCGATGCGGGCGTGCGCGTACGGCGAGCGGACGAAGTGGACGAACCCCATCTCGTGACGCTTCATGTCGTCGAAGAAGACGCCCTCTCCCTGGACGAGGCGCTTGTCCTCCTTGCGGGGCACGCTCTGGCCGATGAAGCCCGGCTTGACGTCACCTTCCTCGACGACGAGCGGGCGCTCGGGCGTGACGATGGTTTCGGTCATTCTGAAGCCGCCCTGATCGCCTCGACGATGTTCACGTAGCCGGTACAGCGGCAGATGTTGCCCTGGATTCCTCTCCGGATCTCTTCGTCGCTCGGCGAGCCGTTCTGACGAAGGAGTGCGGTCGCGCTCATCAGCATCCCGGGTGTGCAGTACCCGCACTGCAGCGCGTGGTGATCGGAGAACGACTGCTGCAACGCGTTCAGCTCGCCGTCCTGCGCCAGTCCTTCAACCGTCTCGATCCTCGCTCCGTCGGCCTGGATCGCGAGCATCATGCAGCTCTTCACCAGCACACCGTCCACGAGCACAGAGCAGGCACCGCAGTTTCCCGTGTCGCAGCCGATGTGACTGCCGGTGAGATCGAGATCGTCGCGGATGAAATGGATCAGGAGGCGCCTGGCATCGACCTCGCGCTCGAAGCCCTCCCCGTTGACGTCGACCGTGATCGTCTTGCGCGAGACGGGGTCCATCAGCTCCCCTTGCGCGCCTGCGCGACGGCGCGCACCGAGAGCACCTGGGCCAGGTGCCGCCGGTAGTCCGCGGAGGCATGTACGTCGGCGGGCGGGTCGAGGTTCGCCGCGTGCACGGCTTGACGGATCGCTTCCTCGTCCGTCGCTTCCAGCTTCACGAGCACCGGGACGGCGTCCACACAACCGATCGCCAACCGGGCTTCCCCGTTCAGCGATGCCGCCACGTTGACGATGCAGGTGCCGTCTCTCCCAATCGGGACGGAGGCGAAGCCGTCGTGCTTGCCGGGCGGAACGGAGATCTTGGTCAGGAGCTCGCCGGGACCCGCCGCTGTCATGTAGACGCCGAGAAAGAAGTCGGCCGCCGGAACGCTTCGCTCGCCGTCGGCCCCCAGGATCGTCATCGTCGCCCCGATGGCCACGAGGAGCGGTGGAAGGTGATTCGTCGGATCGTTCGAGCAGACGTTGCCGCCGATCGTTCCACGGTTCCGAACCTGGACGTCCGCGATCTGTGCGCAGACCTCCGCGAGAATCGGCCGCGCGCGCACTTCCGCCGAGTCGATGACGTCCGCGTAGGTCGTCATCGCACCGAGGTCGAGCGTTCCGTCGGCGCCGAGCTCGATGCCGCGCAGCTCTTGCAGATCGTGGAGGTCGACGAGGACGTCCGGCGAGGCCACACGCGCCTTCATGACGTTGATCAAGGTCTGCCCGCCGGCGAGGGCACGGGCACCATCATGTTCGCCAAGAAGGCGCAGGGCTTCCTGAACGCTCGCCGGGCGAGCGTATTCGACTTCCCTCAGAAGCATGGGCTATTCATGCAGAAAGCCCTGCTCAGGTCAAGAAACAACCGCCACGTGCCCAGGCGGCTCCCCTTGAGGCAGGGATCACAGATGCCGATGAGTGCTGTGAATCAAGCCGCGACGCCGCGACAAAGGGGTTGATCGAGATTCGGATCGGCAGGCGATTCCTGTTCGTGCTGGTCACAGCCGCAGTTCTCGTGGGTGCCGCGACGACCGTTGCTGCGGCAACGGTGAACGTCGCCGGCCCACGGGCAGACACGGCGCGATGCCCGGCGGGCTCGAAGCGCGCGGTGATCGGCGGCAAGGTGAAGTGCCTTCGCCCCGGCCAGAAGTGCGCGGCCAGGTACCGGGCCGCCTACAAGAGGTATGGATTCACCTGCGTGAGCGGTCGCCTGCGGAAGCGTTCCGTGGCGCCTCCACCCCAGCCGACTCCAACACCGACGCCGCCGCCGGCCCCGCCTGCCGCGCCGCCCGCCCAACCGGGCCACTACAAGGGCATCACGTCACAACTGGAGATCATCGCATTCGACGTGACCACCGACGGCACCCGAGTCGTGGCGCTCCTCACCGGGCAGATCAACGAGGGCTGCAATCCACCGGCGCATCTCTTCGGCGGCAACCTGCACGACGGCACAGCGCCCATAGCCGCGGATGGGAGCTTCAAGATCGACTTCGACTACACGAGCAAGGTCGGCGAGGATCCCTCGACCGGGCACTTCACCCTCACCGGCCATTTCAGCGGCACCGCCTCGACCGGCACCCTGCAGGACACCGTGAGCTTCACGGACCAGGGGACGGCGTATTCGTGCGGCTCGGGCCTGCAGACGTGGACCGCGTCGAGAACGAGCTGAAAGGCGACTTGACTCACGGACGCACTGCGCGTCCCTCCGCTCGACCAACCTCAGTCCGAAGCGATAGGCGAGGGTTCCCCTCGCCGTCAACCGAACCACGGGACCCGCCGGAAAACAGGCGCGAAGCGCGTTTTCCGGCGGCGGAGCTCCCCAGGTTGGACTCGAACCAACAACCCTCCGGTTAACAGCCGGATGCTCTGCCAATTGAGCTACTGGGGAAAGCGCGGGCTAGTTTAGCTTCACCTCGAAAATGCCTGCGCAGAGGCCAATTCCTCGACAGCGGCGAGGATTCGCGCCAGCGCGGCCTGCAGCTCCAGCGTCCGGGCCGGATCGGCCTCGTTGAGCTCCCGGCGGATTCGCCGCTCCCGGAGCCGCAGCAGCAGCTCCTCGGCGGTCCGCTCGTCGATTCCCTCGGCGGCGGCGCGGGCGTCGAGCTCCGCGACCAGGCCGGCCGCATCTCCCTCCGGCACCGCGCCGGCGACGAGCTGGTCACGGAGCGCTGCATGTTGCACGCTGTCGAAATGCTCGGCGCCGAGCTCGGCGAGGATGGGCACGAGCGAGCGGTGGGCGGCCACCCCAGCGAGGGCGCTTCGCTCGAGCCGCTCGCCGGCGTCGAGCAGTCGGGGAGACACGCGACCGATCGCGGATGCTGTCACGCGCGGCGCCAGGCCTGCGTGCGTCTCCTTCGGCAGGTCGAGCTTGTCTGCGGCGTAGCGGATTGCGTCCTGCCGTTCGGGCGAGTCCTCGAAGCGCGACAGGACTTCGCGCACGCGCACGAATCCTTCCTGACGATCGGCCGCCCTGTCGATCTCCAGGCGAACGCGGTAGCCGAGATAGCTCTCCGCGCGGGCCAGGCGCTGCTCGAAGCCGTCGGCCAGGTCAGCGGGATCGAAGCCGGCCGGGAGCGCGACGACCCGGACGTCCAGACCCTGGGCGGCCGCCAGCTCCATCCCTCGCAAGGTTGCGGCCTCTCCCGCCGCGTCTCCGTCGAAGCACAGCCAGACGCGCGTCGTCAGACGGCTCAGCTCCTTCAGCTGGCGCTCCGTGAGCGCAGTCCCCATGGACGCGACGACGGGTTCGATGCCCGCCTGGCTGAGCGCGAGCACATCCGTGTTTCCCTCGACGACGACGGCGCGCTCCTGCTTCGCGATCGAGGCGCGCGCTCGATCGAGGCCGTAGAGGAGATGCCCTTTGCGGAACAGCTCCCCCTCGGGCGAGTTCACGTATTTCGCCCGCAGCGGATCGTCCTCACGGAGCTTGCGTGCCTGAAATCCGACCACGCGGCCGCGCGCATCGGCGAGCGGAAAGAGCAATCGCGTGGAGAAGTAGTCGTTGCCACGCCGGTTCGCGAGACCCGCCGCGAGCAACTCGTCACGCGTGAAACCACGCTCGCGTGCCTTGCGGGCGAGTGTGGTTCCGCCGAGCGCAAGCCCGAGCCGGTACTCGCGACAGACCTCCTCGCCGAGCCCGCGGCCGGCGAGGTAGTCCCGCGCCAGCGAGCCGGCCTGCGAGTCCCAGAGGTAGCGCTCGTAGAAAGAGGCGGCCGCGTCCAGCAGCTCGAGCAGGCGTTCGCGATGACGGCGGCGCGCGTCCTGCTGCGGGCTCGTCTCCTCGTACTCGATCTGGACGTTGAAGCGGTCCGCGAGCCACTCGACGGCGCCTGCAAAGTCGAGCTGCTCGGTCTCGCGGACGAAGGTGATCAGGTCGCCTTTCGCCCCGCAGCCGAAGCAGTAGTAGAGCTTGTCCGTCGCGTTGACCGAGAAGCTCGGCGTCCGCTCCTCGTGGAACGGGCAGCGCCCGAGATAGCGGCCACCCGTCTTGCGGAGCTGGGTGCGCCCCGAAACCACCGCGATCATGTCGGCGGCCGCCTTCACCTCGTCGACCGACGTGTCCTTGATCCGAGCCATCAGCGTGCCACCGTCAGGCGAGCTCCGCGACGTAGGTGAGCGCAAAACGATCCGTCATGCCAGAGATGAACTCGACGATCTGCTCGGGGTCCTCACCGCGCTCCACGCGGTGGTCGAAGATGCGGCGGACGGTCGCCCGGGCACGCTCCTGTTCCAGCCGCGCATGAGGACCGAGATAGACGTGGTCGAACATGAACCCTCGGAGAGCGAGCATCGCTTCGCCGATCTCCTCGCTCTGCACGATGTCGCCGGCCTGCTTGGAGCTTTCGACCAGATCGTGCACAAGGGTGTCGATGCGGCGCGAGCCGCGATCTCCGAGCAGCGCGACCTCGGCTTGCGGCAGCGCGGCGGAATCGAGAATCCCGAAGCGGACCGCGTCGTCGATGTCGTGGTTGATGTAGGCGACGCGGTCGACGATCCGGACGATCTTGCCTTCCTGCGTCAGCGGTGCTTGCGGGCCGGTATGCGTGAGGATCCCGTCGCGGACCTCCTCCGTCAAGTTGAGGGATTCCGCGATCCTGAGCGACTGCTCGTTGTGACGAAAGCTGCGTCCGAACCGGTCCTGGAGCGCGGTGTCGAGTGCCTCTTCTCCGGCGTGACCGAACGGCGGGTGTCCCATGTCATGGCCGAGGCCGATCGCCTCGACCAGGTCCTCGTTCAGCTGCAGAGCCCGAGCGACCCCGCGTGCGATGGCCGTGGTCTCGAGCGTGTGGGTCATGCGCGTCCGGTAGTGGTCGCCAGCGGGATCGATGAAGACCTGCGTCTTGCCCTTCAGGCGGCGAAACGGCTTGGAGTGGAGGATCCGGTCGCGGTCGCGCTGGAAGGGCGTGCGAAGTCGGCAGTCGTCCTCGTCCCGCAGCCGGCCGCGAGTCTCGTACGAGCGAACGGCCAGCGGTGAAAGCCGGCCATCTTCGTACTCGCGCACCTGGGCCTCGAACGCGTCGGCAACTCTTCCTGCAAGTTCAGGCATTCGTTAACACGCTAGATGATGATCGGGACGGTTCCGCCGTCGGCGCTCCACGCAGAACCGGTCACGTAAGAGGCGCGGTCGGAGCACAGAAAAGCGATGACGGAGGCGATCTCCCGGGGCTCGGCGAGTCGTCCCAACGGACGGCCCGCCCCGACCGCCTCCAGTACTTCTAGACGCGTCCTCATAGACGCGGCGGCCTGCTGGTCGGCGAGACCTCCTTCGCCGAGCCACGCGTCGGTCGCGGTCGGCCCCGGCGTGACCGCGTTGCTGCGGATCCCTTCCTTCGCGTAGAGGTCGGCAACGAGACGCGACAGAGAAAGGACGGCCGCCTTGGTCACGGAGTAGTTCGGCATTCCCGTCGACGGACGCTTGCCGGCCGTGGACGACACGTTGACGATCGATCCGCGCCCCGCCGACTTCATGCCGGGCAGAACGGCTCGAATGCACCGGACGTAGCTCATGACGTTGAGCTGCCACATCGAATCCCACTGCTCGTCGGATGTCTCTTCGAAGCCGATCTGATACGCCGCGCCGACGTTGTTGACGAGCATCTCGATGGGCCCTACCGCTGCGGTCGCCTTGTCGACGAGGTTGGAGGGTGCGTCCGCCTCGGAAAGGTCGCACGCGACGCCGAGCTCCGCGTCGATGTCCGTACGAGCCTGTTCGACGCGTCGGGCATCACGCCCGCTGACGACCACACGGGCACCTTCAGCTGCGAGAAGACGCGCCGTCTCGAGACCGATTCCGCTGGTCGAGCCCGTGACGAGGCAGGCGCGATCGCTCAGGCCGAGGTCCATTGGCTCGCTAGCCTAGCCTCCGTGACGACCCTCCTTCTCGTTCGCCACGGCGAGACCGACTGGAACCGCGACGGCCGCTGGCAGGGCCACTCGAACACCTCCCTGAACGCCCGCGGGAGAGACCAGGCTCGCGAGCTCGCCGACGACCTGACGGAGGAGATCGACGCTGTCTACTCGAGCGACCTGGCGCGCGCGCGGGAGACCGCAGAGATCGTGGCGGCTCGGCTCGGCCTGGACATCCGGCTCGATCCGCGCTTGCGCGAGCGCGGCTTCGGCTCGTGGGAAGGGCTGACCGGCCACGAGATCGAGGAGCGCGACGCCGACGCCCTCGCGCGCTGGCGCGCAGGGGAAGGGCCGGGCGCCCATGACGCGGAGCCGTTCGACGCGTTCGCCGAGCGGATGCGCCGCTTTCTCGACGACGTCCTCCAGCGCCATCCCGGCGAACGGGTGCTGGTGATCGCGCACGGAGGCTCCATCCGCGTGATCCACGCTCTCGCTACAGGCCTGGACTACGTCCGCGACCGCAGATCGATTCCGGCCATGGCGAATTGCGAGGTGGTGCGATACGCGGCCAGGGACGGAAAACTGGCGCCGCTAGACTGAGCCTCCCAGTGGAGGACTACACGAACAAGTACAAGGGCGAGCAGGTGGAGGTCGCTCTCTTCGGCGGCGAATACCAGGAGGGCGTCCTCACGGCCTACTGTTACGTGGAGGATGTCGCCCACATCGAGCTGAACGGCCACATCCTCGTTCCGCTCCAGAACATCGCCTCGTTGCATTGCTCGAGCCGCTGCGACGCGCCGGACGACGACTGGCCGCCGCGCGGGCTCGAACAGGAAGACGGTAATTAGGGTCGCGATGGGCGGGCGGCTGCTCGTCGTTCGCAACGTTCTCAAGGGCTGGGCGCTGCTCATCGGAGTCTGCGGCACGCTCGGGTTGATCGGCTGGGGGCTCGGCGGCTATCGCCTGCTCTCCATCTTCGTCTTCTGCGGCGTGCTGCTCGCCGGCGCCCTCTACTGGTACGGCGATCGGGTCGCGGTCGGGCTGGTGGGAGCGCGCGAGCTGCCGGTTGGCGAGTCGCCACCACTTCACTCGACGGTCGAGCGGCTTGCCGCGCTCGCCGGGGTGGCGAAGCCACGTCTCTATCTCCTCGACGACGGACTCCCCCGAGCGCTCGCGGCCGGCCGGGGCGTCCGTGGCTCTGCACTCGCGGTGAGCACGGGACTCCTCACTGCGGCGTCGCCGGCCGAGCTGGAGGCCGTGCTCGCACACGAGCTCGCGCACGTCCGGCACCGCGACGTCGTCGTTCAGACGTCAGTCGTCGTCATGGCGGCGACCTTCCTCGAGCTCACACGTATCGGCGGCTGGTTCTCGCGCGCACTCCTCTTCGTCTTCGGGCCTGTTGCGGCGGCTTTCGTACATCTGATGCTGTCACCCAAGCGGGAGTTCCAGGCCGACGCCGCCGCCGCGGCGATCTGCGGATCGCCTCATCCGATGGCCGACGCGCTCGTGCGGCTGGACCAGGCCTCGGAGCTCGTCTCGTTTCGCGGCAGCCCCGCGACCGAGCCGCTCTACACGATCAATCCGTTCCTCGAGGAAGGACTGGCCGCGCTGTTCGTGACACACCCACCTGTCGGTGAGCGCATACGCCGGCTCCGCGAGCTCGATCCGGATTGGCGCGAGAAGCTGCGGGCCGCCTGAAAAAGAACGACGGCGCCGGACCGTGCCCGACGCCGTCGTGAGGAAAATAATCGGCGGCTGCCTACTCTCCCGGGAGGTTGCCCTCCGAGTACCATCGGCGCAAGCAGGCTTAACTTCTCTGTTCGGAATGGGAAGAGGTGTTTCCCTGCCGCTATGACCGCCGAACTTTTCAATTCCTCCCGTGCCAGACTTCAGTCTGGCTTGGGCGTACAGTTTTGAGCGCCGCGCGTTTCCGCGCACCCTCAAAACTCCATAGCTCCACACTCGGTGTTCAAAATCAAGACCTCGAGCAATTAGTACGGGTCCGCTAAACGCGTTGCCACGCTTGCACGTCCCGCCTATCAACGTGGTGGTCTCCCACGGCTCTTACTCCCTCAAGGGGATGGGAAGCCTCATCTCGAGGTGGGCTTCCCGCTTAGATGCTTTCAGCGGTTATCCCATCCAGACGTGGCTAATCAGCAGCGCCGTTGGCACGACGACTGATACACCAGAGGTCTGTTCGCTCCGGTCCTCTCGTACTAGGAGCGACTCCTCTCAAGCTTCCAGCGCCCATGGTGGATAGGGACCGACAGTTTTGTTACTCCCGCGCTAAAGCGCGAGGGCCAGGACATTTCTGCCTGACTCTGCATGTCGCCATGCAGCTCGGACTGTATCTTCCGGGCCTTCTCGAGGCCTTGTCTGGCGTGCAGTCTCTGAGGGGTCATAGCGCGATGCGCCAGAGGACTTCCCTGCTGATTGTCCGCGCCCGATGCCTTGTCACTGCC
>VAWR01000028.1:0-7882 GCA_005885245.1 Actinomycetota bacterium
GGCTGCGTTGCTCGCAATGTGTGTTGCGGCGGGGTCCGCGGGGGCGGGCCTTGGCGGGCCGCCGAGTGTGCAGACCGTTAGCTTCGTGGGCGGTGCCGGGCTTTCAAGCGCGACCTGCGCGTTTGTGCCGGCAGGGACGACCATCAGCTGGACGGGGCCGGAGAGGTCGACGACGATCGTGCGCACCGACGCCACCGGCGTGACCACGGTGCAGGTTGTCTCGCACGCGTCCGGTCAGGCGACAGACAACAACGGCAACTCGTATGCGTTCGACTACAGCAACGCGTTCCGCGTGTCGAACAGTGTCGATGACCCGGACACGTTCAGGGGTACGATGACGGATCATTTCTCGCTCGCGGGGCCGGCGCTGCACCTCAGTAACGGATTCAACGCCAACCTGACGACGAACCTCTTCGACGTGTTCGTCTTCGACCCGATCAACTCGCGCGGCGACCCGATCGATTTCAGTAACGGGTCTGCCCACTGCGACCCGCTCTAGCCGCTGCTCGAGTGGCGCCGGGTGATGCTGGATCAGCAGACAAACCCTCACCCGGCGCCGCTCGGCCGGCTGGCCGGCATGCTTGGCCGCGCAGCGATCTGCGCGGTCGCCTTGCTGATCAGCCTCATGATTGCCGCACCGGGCCTGCTGTTTGGCGGCGGGAATAATCGCGTCGACGAGCAGCTGACTGCGCGCTTGCACGCGGTCGGCTTCACCGGCCGAATCGAGTCGACGCTAACGCAGCGGCTCGGCAGACCGATCAACCGGCCGCTGGCGAACATCGGACGGCTGCTTTGGTTCGACACGATCACCGGGCTCAAGGGCGACAACACATGCGCCGGCTGCCACTCCCCGACTAACGGCTTCGGCGATAGCCAGCCAATCGCGATCGGGATCGACAACAACGGCATCGTCGGGCCTGACCGTGCCGGTCCGCGCAACATGCGCCGCGCACCGATGGTCCTCAACACCGCGTTCTTCCCGGCCTTGATGTGGAACGGCCGCTTCTCCTCTTCCTCCGATGATCCCTTCGACAACAGCGCGGGCTTCATCTTCCCGCCACCGGAAGGCAGCTCGCTCTCGGGCGAGCCGCATCTGCTGGTCGCACAAGCCTTCATTCCCCCTACCGAGCGCACTGAGGTGGCCGGCTTCGACTTCCTGGGCGACAACAACGCTATCCGGGGAGAAGTCATCCGCCGCCTCAACAGCGTGCCGGCCTACCGACGACTCTTCGGCCAGGTCTTCCCCGCTGTCGCCGCCGGCGCCACGATCAGCTACGAGATGTTCGCAAGCGCAATCGCCGAGTTCGAGTTCAGACTCACCTTCGCGGACGCGCCGATCGACCAGTACACGCACGGCGACCTCTCCGCGCTAACTCCTTCCGAGAAGCGCGGCGCGCTCCTGTTCTTCGGCCGGGCCGGATGCGTCAGCTGCCACAGCGTCTCCGGCAGCTCCAACGAGATGTTCACCGACTTCAAGGAACACGCGATCGGCGTCCCCCAACTCGTCCCGCAGCTGACCAACAACCAGTTCGACGGCCCCGATGCCAACCAAGACTATGGCCGTGAAGGCTTCACCGGCGACCAGCAAGACCGCTACAAGTTCAGGACACCCTCGCTGCGCAACGTCGCCGTCGAAGCCGCCTACATGCACGATGGTGCCTTCACCAACCTCGTCGCAGCCATCCGGCACCACCTCAACGCCCGCGCCTCCCTCCAGGCATACGACCCCGCCAAGCAAGGCCTCCCGCAGGATCTCGCCGGCCCGATCGGGCCCCGTGAGCCGCTCCTGGCCGCGCTCGACCTCCGCGCCGCGAACCCCGTCAAGCTGACACCAGCCGAGATCGACGACCTCGTCCGTTTCGTCCGCGACGCGCTCCTCGACCCACGCGCCACCCCCGCGAACCTCCGCCATTTCGTCCCCCCAACACTCCCTAGCGGCAACGCCCCGCTTAGCTTCGAGTTCGCTCTCACCCATTCAACCCACCGACCCGCCACTAAACGGCAGCGGGCCCGAGGATAAGGGCCTCGAATTCCAGGATCCCGACGCCTCGTACCCCGCGCTCGACTACGACCCACAGGCGGTGCCGTGGCCTGAGCGTGATGTCATCGCGGCGCGCTTCTGAGCTGCTGAGACGAACGGTCCTGATTGGTTTTGTGGGGCTCGCGGCCACAGCTTGCAGCGGAGGGAAGTCGGCCTCGCCGGCTCAAACCGCTCCTGCGCCCACGTTGACAACAGACACGACGCCAGCTTCAACGACGTCGGGAGCGGTCTCTGGCAGTTCCGCAAGCGACTGGCCGCTGTTCGGATACACGGCAGCACGCCCGAACAGCGGGCCTTCTGCGACGGGGATAACCGCGGCCAAGGTCGGCCGCTTGCGGCTGCAGCGCGTGCTGCTGAACGGAACGGTGGATTCGTCGCCGATCTACTTGCACGCCGTTCGAGTTCGCGGCGCCGTCCACGATGTCTTCTTCGTCACGACGACGTATGGCCGTACGGAAGCGATCGACGCGTCCAAGGGCCGCGTGCTCTGGCGCTACACGCCGGCGGGGTATTCCTCCTGGGCGGGAACGGCACAGATCACGACCGCGACACCCGCGGCTGATCCCGGCCGCAACTGGATCTACGCGGCGTCGCCCGACGGGCGGATCCAGAAGCTTTCGGTGGCCGACGGTCACCTCGCCTGGCGGACCCGAATCACTCTGCTCCCGTCGCGAGAAAAGATCGCCTCCGCACTCAACTACTGGCACGGACGCGTGATCGCAACCACCGGGGGCTACGTCGGCGACGCGCCGCCCTACCAGGGTCACGTGGCGTTGCTCGCCGCGGGCAACGGAAGGCTGTTGAGCGTCTGGAATTCGCTCTGCTCGAACCGGCATCGGCTGATCTCGCCGAGCAGCTGCGCGTCCAGCGACTCCGCGATCTGGGGACGGGCCGGCGCCGTCGTCGACACCGCCACTGGAGGGCTTCTGGTCGCGACCGGCAACGGAGACTGGAATGGCCGAACCAACTGGGGCGATTCGACCGTGTATCTGTCCGCGGCTGCTTCGCGCGTTCTTGGCAGCTGGACGCCGACGGATGAGGCGGCGCTGCAGTCGAGCGACCTTGACCTCGGTTCGACCTCTCCCGTGCTCCTTGGCGGCGGCTATATCGCGCAGGGCGGCAAGGACGGCAAGATCCGGCTGCTCAGTCTGAGGAAGCTCTCACCGGCCGGTCGTCGAGGCGGCGAGCTACAGACGATCTCAACACCCGGGGCGACCGATCTGTTCACCACCCCGGCCGTGTGGCACGCCGACGGCCGGACGTGGCTCTACGTCGCGGACAACGCCGGTCTCGCGGCTTGGACGCTTCGCGGTGGCCGCCTCCGGCCCGCGTGGTCGACGAATACTCCCGGAACGAGCCCGGTTGTCGCTGGCGGCCTGCTGTACGTCTACGACCCGAACGGCGGCCTCGGTATCTACCTGCCGCGCAGCGGCAAGAAACTCAGCACGCTAGCTGCCGCGGCCGGACACTGGAACAGCGCTATCGTCGCCGACGGCCGCATTGCGCTTCCCCAAGGAGACGCAAACCAGCACGCTTTGAGTGGGGTCCTCGACATCTACCGTCTCCGCTAGAGGGCTTGGGCTTGAGCGAGACCCACGAGCTCGCCGTGATGCGCGACAGCGTCTATCCCTTGAAGCTCACCAAGTTCGCCAAGGAGCTCGACGACGGCAACTACGCGTGCTCCGTGGTACGAGAATGCCCAGGACGTCGGCGCCGCCGCCGGCGCCGGCCCGACCTCATGCTTCTAGCGCGAGCGCCCGAAGATCGAGGTGGCGGTCCTCGCCGCGCCCGTCACTGCTCGACCCATCCGCCTGACGAGTCCTGACGCGACTCGCACCGGCCCGCGCTTGCCGCGCCTGAATAACCGCAGGGGTCTCATGTGCCAACCACTGTACGCCGTTGACACGGCTTCATCGGGGCCGTAGGGTCGCTTCAGTTTTCCTTCGACGGGGTCTAAGGAGATCTGATCCCGTCCAGCGCGCCCGAAACTAGAGTCGAAGTCGACGTCGGCGAGCGATTGCGGGACATTCGCCGCTTCCGGCGCGCGACGCTCCGGACGATCGCGGAGCGCGCCGGCGTCAGCGAGAGCTTCCTGAGCCAGGTCGAGCGCGGCCGCGCGAGCGCGAGCGTCGCGTCGCTCCGACGGATCGCCGGTGCCCTCGGCGTGAGCGTCGCCGACCTGTTCGACTCGAGCGGGCCGCCGCGGCCCCAGGTGCTCCGACGAGACGATCGTCCGTCGCTCGGGTTCGGGATCCTGGGCACGAAGCAGCTGCTCACCCCGCGTCCACTGCATCACCTCGAGGTGTTCATGGGCGAGCTCGACGTCGGTGGGTCCACCGGCGCAGAGCCGTATGCGCACGGAGATTCTGAAGAGCTCTTGATCGTGTTGACGGGAAACGTTCAGCTCGAGCTCGGCGGGGACGTTCACGACCTGGAGAGAGGCGACAGCATCGACTATCGGAGCTCCACGCCGCACCGCGTGACGAACGTCGGAGACGAGCGAGCAGAGGTGATCTGGATCATCAGTCCGCCCAGCTACTAGACCGGGGAAGGGAAGGGAGAGGACGCAATGGAAGAGGGCCGAGATCTGTTGGAACGGAGGATCAGTCGGGAAGACCTCCTGAAGCTGGCGGCTGCGACAGGGGCCGCCGGCCTGGTTGCTGGTCGCACGGGCCTGGCCGGGGCGGCCCGTGCAGAGCTTGCGAAGGAGAGCGGGCGGCTGCAGGTGCTCGACTGGGCGGGCTACGGGAATGACGGGGGCCAGACCATGTTCGCCGCGTATGTCAAGAAGTATCCGAAGAACAAGCCGCAGTTCACCTACATGACCAACGAGGCGGACGCGCTGGCCAAGCTCCATGCGGGTCTCAAGCCGGACCTCTTCCGGCCGTACGTCGGCTGGACGAAGTACTTCGCGACCAGCGGGCTCGTCCAGCCCTGGGACCCGAAGCTCATCTCGAACTTCAAGCACTTGAACCCCTTCATGGTCAAGGCCGGCCAATTGAACGGCAAGCAGTACGGGATCCCGGAGGACTGGGGCTTCGACCAGATCCTCTACCGCAGCGACAAGGTGAAGCCGAAGGCGAAGTCCTGGGGGCTTCTGTTCGACGAGCGCTACAAGGGCAAGATTGCGTGGTTCGACGACCTCGAGATGCTCACGATTGCCGGCCTTTACCTTGGATTCAAGAATCCGTGGAACCAGAGTGACGCGGAGCTCAAGAAATCCCAGAACCTGCTGAAGTCGAAGAAGCATCTCGTCCGGTTGATCTGGTCATCCGAGACCAACCTCTGGGAAGCCTTCGGATCCGGCGAGCTCTGGATCGCGTACGCCTGGCCCAATGACTGGGTACAGATGAAGAAGAAAAAGCTGAAGGTCGTCTACATGCATCCAAAGGAGAAGCCGATCGCCTGGGTCGGCATGCTGATGCTCCTCAAAGGGACGCAGCGCTACCACCTCGCCCACGCGTACGCGGATGCCTGGAGCTCCGCGAAGTCGGCGAAGTGGCTCGAGGACAACTACGGCTACGGACATGCGAACACGCTGGCGCGGCCGTCGTCGAGCGATCTGATGCGCGTTTTGCAGATAACCAATCCGAGAGCAGTCACGCTGCCGAACGCGTACTTCGACCGCGACATCCCCCGCCGGTCGCTCTACGCCAAGATGTGGGAGGAAGTGAAGGCGGCCTGACGGGTCCGGTCTAGCGGGAGCATGGCAGTCGAAGGCGAAGCCGGTGTGCCGGCGGTCAGCGCCTCGGGCCGCAGGCGAACGCGGCTCGACCTGACGGCGCCGGCACTCCTGGGTTTCCCGGTCGTGTGGCTCGTCGCGTTCTTCCTCGTCCCGATCGCGATCGTGGCGGCGTACAGCTTCGACATCTATTCACTCTTTCCGGGAAAACACGGGTTCACCTTGGCCGCCTGGCGCGCGTTCCTGCACAGCTCGGTCTACCTTGGGCTGTTCTGGAAGTCGGTGAAGATGTCGCTGATCGTGTCGGCGGTCGTCGTCGCGCTCGCCTACCCGGTCGCGTACTACCTCGCACTGTCCGGCACGAAGCGCAAGTACGTGCTGTTGCTAGTGCTCATCGCACCGTTTCTCACGAGCTACCTGCTGCGCGTGCTTGCGTGGAAGGTGATCCTCGGCAACGAGGGCGTTCTCAACTCCTTCCTCGTGTGGGTGGGGGTGAGGTCACGCGACCACCCGATCTCCCAGCTGCTCTACAGCAGGTTCGCGGTGATGCTCGTGCTCACCTACGTCTGGGTCCCGTTCGTTGCGCTTCCGATTTTCGTCTCGCTCGAGAGCCTCGACCGCCGTCTCCTCGAAGCGGCCTGCGACCTCGGAGCGAGCCGTTGGCAGGCGTTCCGGCGCGTGACGCTGCCGCTCAGTCTGCCGGGAGTGATGGCGGGTTTCCTCTTCGTCTTCATCCCTACCGTCGGGGAATTCGTGACACCTTCGCTAGTCGGTGGAACGTCGGGCTACATGTACGGAAACCAGATCTCGGATCTGTTCTCGACCGGCTTCCCCGACTGGGAGACGGGCTCGGTGCTCGCGCTGTTCCTCCTCGCCGTGGTCGCGGTGCTCACCGCGGCCTTCGCGCGCTTTCTTCAGGTGCGGCAGGTGACAGCACACTGATGGACGTTGCTCTCTCGGCAAATGGGAAGCGGGTATTGCGCATCTTTTTCGGACTGCTCGTCGTGTTCCTTTACGCGCCGATCGCCATCTTGCTGATCTTTTCGTTCAACAACTCGGAGCTGCCGACGTTCCCGCTCAGCGGCTTCACCCTGCACTGGTACCACCAGTTCCTTACGAATGCTGACCTCAAGGGCGCACTCGAGACCAGTGCTGTCGTTGCCGCCCTCTCGAGCGTCGGGGCGGTACTCCTTGGCGTGCTGGCGTCTGTCGCGCTTGCCCGCAAGCGGTTTGCCGCGAAGGCTGCAGTCTCAGCGCTGCTGCTGAGCCCTTTGGTGATTCCCTACGTCGTGTTCGGCATCTCGCTGCTGCTCTTCTTTCACGCTGCCGGGATACCACGGTCCATCCTCACGGTCGCGATTGGACACATCGTCATCAGCCTTCCGTACACGATCCTCGTGCTCGTTCCTCGCCTCGACCAGATCGACGTCGCGCTCGAGGAGGCCGCCGCCGATCTCGGGGCGAGTCCACTTCAGACATTTCGATTGATCGTCCTGCCGCTCATCCTTCCCGCGGTCGTCTCCGCCTTCCTGATCGCCTTCACGACATCGTTCGACGAGTACGCGCTCGCTTCGTTCGTCGTCGGGACGCGCATCACGTTTCCGGTCTACCTCTACAGCGCACTCCGTTTTCCCAGCCAATTGCCCCAGGTGATCGCCGTGGCCGTGGTGGTGATGGTCCTCTCTCTCATCGTCGTCGTCTCGGCGGAGATCGGCCGCCGGGTGGCCGAGCGGCGACTCTCCTTGTAACGCCGCGGCCGATCCGCCAGTCTGGACAGGAACCGAGCGAAGGGAGGACCAGATGCCGCCGATCATCTCGCGAGGATTTACGGGACGGCGCCGCGACGCTCCGCCTGACCGAGTGCCGCCAGGCCAGTACGTGACGGACGACTTCCCGGTGCTGTCTGCGGGACCGACCCCGCACACACCGCTCGACCAGTGGGACTTCACCATCACCGGTGAAGTCGATGCGTTGCACCGCTGGAGCTGGGAGGAGCTCCGCGCGCTCCCGAGCGAATCGGTGACGGTCGACATCCACTGCGTGACGAAGTGGTCGAAGCTGGACACGGCGTGGGAGGGCGTCTCGGTCGACACGCTGCTCGAGGGGATCGAGACCTCGGCCGAGTACGCCGTCGCCTTCTGCGATGGCGGCTACACGAC
>VAWR01000028.1:7951-27595 GCA_005885245.1 Actinomycetota bacterium
GACGAGCCACTCGAGCCAGAGCATGGTGGACCCGCGCGGCTGCTCGTCCCGCACCTCTATTTCTGGAAGAGCGCAAAATGGGTGCGCGGGTTGCGTCTGGCCGCGAACAACGAGCCTGGCTTCTGGGAGTCGAACGGCTACCACCTCTACGGTGATCCGTGGCAGGAACAGCGGTACTGGGGCGACTGAACTGGCGCGTCGCGGACGTCGTCGAGGTGCGTCCGGAGACGAGCCGGACGAAGACGATCGCCTTCGACGTTCCCGACTGGCCCGGCCACCAGGCGGGCCAGCACGTCGACGTGCGCCTGACTGCCGAGGACGGCTATCAGGCGGAGCGCAGCTACTCGATCGCCTCGGCTTCGGATGCTTCGACGCTCGAGCTCACGGTGGAGCGGCTCGACGACGGCGAGGTCTCTCCTTATCTGACGGAGGAGCTGCGGCCGGGTGATGCGATCGAGCTGCGCGGTCCGGTCGGCGGCTACTTCGTCTGGGATTCGAGTGCCGCGGGCAACGTCTTCCTCGTGGCAGGTGGCTCCGGCGTCGTGCCGCTGATGGCGATGGCACGGCAGCGCAACGCCGAAGGAAGCGGGATCCCGACTCGTCTCCTCTACTCGGCGCGCGCGTTGGAGGACGTGATCTACCGCGACGAGTTGGCGCAGCTGACGCAGGAGGATGGCTTCGACGTCGTCTACACGCTCACCCGCGCGCAGCCCTCCGGCTGGCAGGGCTACGACCGCCGCGTCGACCGCGATCTTCTGGCTGAGGTGGCGCCCGCACCTCCCGAGCTAGCGGTGTCTTTCGTGTGCGGGCCGACGCCGTTCGTCGAAGCAGTTGCCGGTGCGCTCGTCGAGCTCGGTCATGAGCCCATGCGAATCAAGACCGAACGCTTCGGCCCAACAGGAGGATGAAAATGGGTGCATTGATGCTCGACGGGAACGCAGCCGCAGGCGTCTTGCAGGAGATCTTCGCCGTCGAGATGACCACCGCAGTCGGAACGTGTGACAGCTGCGGCGCGGCCGGCGAGGTCGGCAGGGTGCAGCTCTACCGCGGGGCGGGGTTGATCCTGCGCTGTCCCAGTTGCGAGGCGGTGCTGATGAAGATCGTCACGTCCGGGACACGAGCCTGGGTCGATCTGCGCGGTCTGCGCACGCTACAGCTCAACGCCTAGTCGGCCGACTGGCTGAAGAGCTCGTCGGTCTTCGCCGCCATGACGAAGTCGTTGATGTGCAGACCCTTGATCTTGTGGGTCCACCAGGTCACGGTCACGCGCCCCCATTCGGTGAGGAGCGCCGGGTGATGACCCTCGTCTTCCGCGATCTCCCCGACTGCGTTTGTGAACGCCAGCGCCTCGGCGAAGTCGCGAAACGGAAACACGCGGCGCAGTCGTCTGATCCCGTCGCGTTCCACGAGCTCCCACTCAGGGATCTGCGGCTTGAGCTCGGCGAGTTCGGTGTCGGTGACGGTGGGTGCGTCGCGGCGACACGCGACGCACCTCAGTCGTACGAGTTCGGCCATCCCCGTATCTTGGCCTAGGCGGGGCCGAGCGAGTACCTGGCGATGCTCACCCCTGTCGCCGGGTTCGTGCGGAGCTGGTAGAGCCGGCCGTCCGGGCCGATTCGAAGCGGTGTGGCGGGAAGGTCGAGGGTTCCCCAGAGGGCGTGGGCGTCGAGTGCGACCTGAAGCCGCGTCCCTCCGGTCGGCGCCAGCCTGAGAACGACATGCTCCCACTGGTTCGGTCGAGACATGTCCGCTGCGACGACGAGGTCGCCGCCGACGAGCGCGGCCGTGGCCGTCATCGGATACAGCTCCGTCCGGCTCGTGACGCGCCACCCGCGCACGAGCTCACCCGCCGGGTTGACCAGACCGAAGCGCACCTCATGAGAGGACGGCTGCGTCGTGACCAGCCGCAGTCCGCCGGCCAGGGGCTGGAACGGGCTCGTCCGCCGGCGCTGCTCGGCGATCGACAGCGGCCGGCCGGCCGGCGTGGTCAGGGGCGTCCAGGCCGAGCGAACCTGATCAGAGGGCGGGAAACCGGACGGGGTGTACAGCGCGCCGTCGGGGCCGATCCGCAGCGGCGGGTTGCCATGGGCCGGCCTCTTCCAGCGCAGTCGCCCCGTCGAGGTGAGCGCGTACAGGTTGGAATGGCCCGGGCCGACGTGGTCGGTCGCGTAGAGGTAAATCGTGCCGGCCGGCCCGAGCGCAAAGTCCGTGACGCTGAGGTTCTGCGGCAACGGGACGGACCGGTCGAGGGTGCCGGGCCGGCCGGAGCGCCAGACCAGCAAGCGGTGGTTCACCTCGTCGAGGAGCCACATCGAGCCGTCACGCGCGACCTCGAAGGAGGATGGTCCGTAGGATGGCTCGCCGCAACCGCAGCCGCCACCCTGCGGAGGCTGTGAACCATCGGCGCAGAGTGTGCGCTTGGCGGCGTCTTCCATGCAGCCGACAAAGCCGGCGTTCTTCGGACCTGCACGGGCCACGATCGCGGCGGGCGCGCGCAGGTGCCCGAAGCGGTGGGTGCCGAGCGACACGCGCAGCGGCCGGTCCACCACCCACACCTGCTCGGGACTGCGGTCGCCGGTCGCCGGAACGGTCACCGACCGGCCGGTGGGGTCACGCAAAACGGCGTAGTACGAAAGCCTCGCTCCCGTGGCAAGGGAGCCGGGGACCCGGGCGATCATTGAGCCGTTCCTTGCCACGAGCGGCAGCTGCTTGAAGTCCCGCTGCCCGCTGTTGCGCACGTAGAGCACGCCCCTGATCGGGTCTTTGTGCGTTCCGTCGATCGCGTAGGAGAGCGTCAACGGCTGTCCACGGACGATCAGCCACGGAATCTCGTGATGCGTAGACCACCGCGCGCCCGCGGCGGCCGCCGGCTGGAGCATTGCGCCTGTCAGGAGCAGTGCCAGGCCGGCCGGGAGTAGGACGGTTCTGAAGAGTCTGGACATGGTTCCTCCGTTCCTCGATGTAGCCTTGATCGCTGCATCGAGTGTCGGTCTCAGCCCGACTCCGATCCATGGACGTGAGATAGGCGATCAATGGAATTTCGCTCGTCACCGGGTGAGCACGGGCGGGCAGCCGAGGTTGTCGTTGCCGGCCCTGACGGAGGGGCAAAGGGGACGGTCGAGCTGACGGGGAAGCGCGTGACCGTGGGCCGGCTCCCCGATGTCAACGACATCGCCCTGGAGCCGGATCCGGGGCTCCTGGTCACCCGCACCGGCCACTGCGCCTTCGAGCGAGAGGGTGCGCAGTGGTTCGTCGTCGACGGCGGCAGCGTCAACGGCACCTTCCTGCGACGCGGCGGCGCGCTGCAGAGAGTCACGGGGCAAGCAGCGCTGCGCGACGGCGACGTCGTCTGCGTCCTCGCCTCGATCAAGGAGTCGGGCGAGCGGCACTTCTTCGAGCTCGCCTTCCACGCAAGCCTGGACTCGCAGGCCACCCGTGCGGTCCTCCCGTACGAATCACGTCCATGTCTCGACTACGACGAGGAGGAGGCTCGACTTCTTCTCGTACAAGGCGGAGAGAGGCATGAGATTCAGATTCGCGCGCAAGCGCACCGGCTGGTTCGGTACATGGCCGAGCGCAACGGAGCACTCTGTACACACGACGAGTTGATGCACGCGGTCTGGGCGGACGAGCCGATGCACACGCGCGAGGAACTGGCCAAGCTCGTGTGGGAGCTCCGGAAGAAGCTGGAACCCTTCAAGGCCGAGGACTTGATCGAGAACGAGCGCCGGCTCGGGTACCGCCTGCGGACCTGTCGTGACTGAACGGCTGGCGCCCGGGGTCGGCGAGACGTTCGGTGGCTACACGATTGATTCGTTGCTCGGCCGCGGCGGGATGGGCACCGTCTACCTCGCCACCCACAAGCGCCTCGGGCGCAAGGTCGCATTGAAAGTCCTCTCCCCCGAGCTGGCGCGCGGCGAGGACTTCCGCGCGCGGTTCCTGCGCGAGTCCCAGCTCGCGGCTTCCCTCGACCATCCAAACGTGATCCCGATCTACGACGCTGACGAGGTCGAAGGCGTCCTCTACCTCGCCATGCGCTACGTCAGCGGCCCCAGCCTGCAGAGCCTGATCAGGGAACGCGGAACGTTGTCGACTGGGGACTCCCTGCGGCTCGCCGAACAGATCGGCGGCGCGCTCGACGCCGCCCACCGGGCGGGCCTCGTCCATCGCGACGTCAAACCCGCCAACATCCTGCTCGCCGAGCCCGACGACCATGCGTACCTGTGCGACTTCGGCCTGGCCAAGCTCACGACCTCGAGAGAGCTGACGCAGACGGGTTTCTTCCTCGGCACCGTCGACTACTGCGCGCCCGAGCAGATTCAGGGCCGGCCGCTCGACGGACGGGCCGACGTCTACTCGCTCGGTTGCGTCCTCTTCCACTGCCTCGCCGGTCAGCCGCCGTACATCCGCGAGACCGAGCTCGGCGTTCTCGACGCGCATCTGCACGCTCCGCCGCCTGAGCTCGCATCCGTCCGCCCCGATCTGCCGCGATCGCTGGGCCGGGTTATCGCCACGGCGATGGCGAAGGACCCCGACGAGAGATACGCGACGGCGGGGGCGCTTGCCGCGGATGCGAGGGAGGACGGAGCTGCGACGCGCGCCGCGCCGACGATCCCGCTTTCCACTCGCGGCCGGAGACGGGTCGGACGCCGTGGCCGGTTGTTCGCGGCGATCGTTCTTCTCGTCGCGCTCGGTGCCCTCGCCGTCGCGATCGTGATCGCGACCAGGGGGAATGGCTCCGGACACGCGGAGACGACCACGGCAACACTGCGGACGTTCGTCGACCGGGTCGAGAACGTCCTCCAGCAGGCACAGGAGGGTCGGAGAGAGATCGGTGCCGCCCTCACCGCCGGTCTCAACTGCTCGATCTCGCCACACGAAGCCGGCCAGCGCATTGCGAGCGTGGCCGACAACCGTCAGAGCATCCTTGGCCAACTCGGCATCTTTGCGACGCCGACGCAGCCGGCAGACGATGCGGTCACGTTCCTCCAGCAGGCGCTGCAGCAGTCGATCGAGGCCGACCGCCACTACAGGGATGCGTTTTTCGAGGCCGCGCAGTCCGGAGGCGGCTGTCCGCCGCCGCAGAACGCGAGCTTCAGGCTCGCGGCGCGCTCGAACGCCGGAGCGACATCGGCCAAGAGGCGCTTCGTGGCCGCGTTCAACCCGCTCGCGTCACGATTTGGACGCAGGACCTGGACGCCCGCAGACTTCTGAACGCTCGCTAGCCTCGCGGGATGGCCGTGCTCGCGGTCCCGCAGCCATACGACTTCGAACGGTCGCTCGACCGCTTCACGTTCTGGGGCGTCGATCGTGCGAACGTCTGGCAGGACGGTGGGCTCCACCGCGTGATCAACGGACGGGAGGTGCGGATCGAGGCGGCGAACGGCGGCGTGCGCGTCGAGCCCTTCGACGAGGCGATCGAGCCCGCCGTGCGAAAGCTGATCGGGCTCGAATACGACCTCGAGCCGTTCTACGCTTTCGCCCACGGCGACCCGGTGCTGGCGGAGGCGGTACGGCGCCTTCCCGGTTTTCGCCCGCCGCTCGCGCCGGACCCTTTCGAGGCGCTGGTCTCCTCGATCACCGCCCAGCAGGTGTCGTTGCACGCGGCGCTCGCCGTCCGCAGTCGGTTCATCGTGCGTTTCGGCGAACCGGCCGAGCTCGCCGTCGCTTTCCCGACTCGCGAACGAGTGGCGCGGGCGAGCGAGGAGGACCTGCGTGCGCTCGGCTTCTCGACCCGAAAGGCCGAGTACGTGCTCGGCCTTGCGCGGGCGGATCTCGACTTCGCAACGCTGGAGTCGCTCCCGGATGACGAGGTGAAGCGGCGGCTCACCGCCGTGCGCGGACTCGGGGAATGGAGCGCGGACTGGTTCCTGGCACGCCACCTCGCCCGCCCGGAGGCCTGGCCGGCCGGAGACCTGGGCCTGCGCAAGGCAGTGCTCGCGTTCTACCCTGACGTCACGGACGTTCGTGCCGCGAGCGTCCGTTTCCACCCCTTCGAAAACCTCAGCGCCCACTATCTCCTGGCTGCCCTGCGTTACTCATGACGATCAGACGCGCCGCCAACAGCGACCGTGACCTCCTGCGCGAGCTCTGGGAAGAGTTCGAGGAGGAGCTGGGCGGGCCGGCGTACCTCCAGGAGACCTGGGAGGAGGCATGGCCCGATCTCTCTCGAACCATCCGCGACGGCGCCGCCCTCGTGGCGGAAGACGACGATCGCGCCGTCGGGTTCATCTTCTGCGTGCTCGGCGATCGCGGCCGCAAGACTGCGCACATCACGGACTTCTATGTCCGCCCGGAAGCGCGCGGCCAGGGGATCGGGAAAGCGCTGCTCGGCGCGCTGATCGAGCCTGCGCGTGCCAACGGTCTCGACCACATCAGCCTCGAGGTGCTGCTCCGCAACGCCGAGGCACGGAGGCTCTATGAGCGTCTCGGCTTCGCCCCGGTCGACGTGTTCATGGTCGCGCCGCTCGGCGCGCTCGAGGAACGTCTCCGCAGCGATGAGCGACCGCAGTCCTTTGGTTCACTGCACGTGCAGACCGACGACGAGGCCGATGTCCAGCGGGCGGTGACGCAGTTCCTGCCGCGTCTCGGGCGCTCTGCGCACACCGAGGTGACGTCGGCCAGAAACGGGTGGGTAACCGTCGTCGACGAGTTGTGCGATCGCGATCGGAATGCTCAGCGGCGCCTCGGGGGCGAGCTCTCGGAGCGTCTTGGCGTTCCCGCTGTGGCCCTCGCCGTCGAGGAGGAGGCTGTCGTGCGCTTCCTCTTGTTCGAGCGCGGGCGGATGGTCGACGAGTATCTGTCCGTTCCGACGTACTACGGCGAGCTGAGCAAGGCCGACGAGCTTTCGCTCGCCGCCAATCCCACGCTCGCCGCTCGTCTCACGGGCGCCGATCCGGCTCGCGTACGTGCTGTTGCGCGGATCGCCTCTTCGCCGGCCGAGCTTCCGCCGGCTCGCGAGCTGCTCGCACAGATCGCCGACGTTCTCGGGCTCGAGGCTAGGATCGACCGGTGATCACGCTCTACGACGCGGACCGGTGCCCGTACTGCGCACGGGTGCGGATCGTGCTCGCCGAGAAGGGGCTCGAGTACGAGACGGTCGTGATCGATCTCGACGATCGGCCTGTCTGGATCTACGAGAAGAACCCACTCGGCCGGGTGCCCGTGCTGGAGGAGGACGCGTTCGTGCTCTCGGAATCCGCGGTCATCGACGAGTACCTCGAGGAGCGTTATCCGGACCCGCCGCTGTGGCCGGCGGACCCGGGCGAGCGCGCGCAGGGGCGACTCCTCGTGTTTCGGTTCGACCGGCTTTCGCGGCCGTACTACGCCCTGCGCCGGGGCGACGAGGGTGCGCGCGAGCAACTGGATGGGGCACTCGCGGATCTGGATGCGCTGCTCGCCGCGCAGCCGTTCCTGAGTGGCCGCGACTACGGGTTGGCGGACATCGCCTATATCCCATGGCTCCTGCGCGCCCGCGACCGCATGGACGTCGACCTCGCACGGTTCGCCGCGCTCGCGGAGTGGCTGGAACGACTTGCTGAACGGCCTGCGATCGCGGCCGAGCTGGACGTCGTCGCCGCGCTGTGACGGTCTTGCTCTTGCACGCCTTTCCGCTCGACGAGCGGATGTGGGAGCCGCAACTGGACGCGCTCGCCGGCCACGACGTGTCCGCGCCGCGTCTGTACGGGCGGGGCCGCACGATGGCAGCGTGGGCCGAGTCGGTCGCTGACGAGACCGAGGGTGAGCTGCTCGTCGTCGGCGCGTCGATGGGCGGTTACTGCGCGCTGGCTCTCGCCCGACGTGTGCCGGAGCGTGTGCGCGGGCTGCTGCTTGTCGGTGCCCGGCCCGACGCGGACTCCGACGAACGGCGCGCCGGGCGAGCCGACACGATCGACCTGATTCGCCGCGAAGGCGCCGACGGTCTGTGGTCTTCGATGGCGCCGAAGCTCTTCCACGATGCGCGCAAGGCCGACGAGGGATTCCGTTTTCGGGACCCGGAAGGCCTCGTCGAGGCGGTCGAGGCGATTCGCGACCGAGAGGACTCCACAGAAGTCGCGCGCTCGCTCGACGGCCGCGCGCGCTTCGTCGTCGGCGAATTCGATCCGTTCGTGTCCGCGCAGGAACTCGCCGCGTTCGATGTGCGAGAGATTGCCGAGACCGGACATCTCGTCAACCTGGAGCGTCCAGAGGTGTTCAACTTCGTCCTGCGTGAGTTTCTCGACCATGTCTGAGCTGCCCCCTGTCGTCCACGTCGACTGGCTCGAGCGGGAGCTCGGGGCGGACGACCTGTTCCTCGGCGATGTACGCGGTCCGAACGCTCACGCCCGCGGTCATATCCCCGGGTCGAAGCCGCTCGTGCTCGGCTCGCCACCGCCGATGAGCGACCCCGCCGTGCTCGAGCCGCTGGCGCCGGAAGTGGGCCTGCGGCTGCGACGTCACGGCGTGACCGGCGCCGAGCGGCTCGTCCTCTACGACCGCGGCGACGGGGTCGGCGCGATGCCCGCGGCGCAGATGGCGGAGCTCGCCGGTCATCCGCGCGTGTCGGTCCTGCTCGGAGGCGTGGCCGCCTGGCGCGGGGAGCTGGAGATCGGACAGGTCGAGCTCCACCCCGTGAAGACGACGTTCGAGCCACGTTTCGAGGCGGTTCCGACGCGCGAGGAGCTTGCGCGGCGCCTCGACGACGGAGTGCTGTTGATCCTCGACGTCAGAACCGAGGAAGAGTTCAGGGGGAAGCACGGCTACCCGTGCGATCCGCGTCAGGGCCGGATTCCCGGCGCCCGCCATCTCCCTGTGCAGCAGCTCTTCGCGGAACCTGGGGAGCCTCTGCCCGCAGACCAGATTCGCGCACTGCTCGGCGATCCCGAGGAGATCGTCGCGTACTGCCACTCGGGGTCGCGATCCTCATTGGCAACGCTCGCTCTGCGCTCGGCCGGATTCCGGGCGCGCAACTACGCGGGCTCGTGGCACGAGTGGTCCCGCCACGAGGAGCTCCCGCTCGAGAAAGGCTGACTCAAACCGGAGCGGCGACGCGCTCTGCGGTCTCGACGAAGGCCGCGCAGAGGCTTCGGCCGAGAGCGTTCCACTCCTCGATGCGCGCGCGCGTCTCGGTCAGCAGCGCGTCGCCGTCGACCGGGAGAGGCTCCTCGTCCTCTTCGATCCAGCCCTGCACCTGGGCCAGCGTGACTTCGGGATGGAACTGGACTCCCCAGGCGTTCGCTCCCAGCCGAAACGCTTGCGTGCAGGCGTCGCTGCGTGCGAGTTCGACAGCCCCGGCCGGTAGACCGTGCGTGTAGTAGTGCCACTGGAAGGCGACGAAGCTTTGTGGCAGCCGCGCGAGCACGGGGTCGTCCATCGCCGCTTCGGTCAGTTCGACGGGAAACCAGCCCACCTCTGCCTGGCTCGCGGGGTGGACCGGCGCGTGTGCGGCCTTGGCGAGCAATTGTGCACCGAGACAGATTCCGAGCACAGGAGTGTGCAGGCCGAGCAGCCGATGCAAGAAGAGGTCCTCCTCCCGGAGCCACGGATGGTGCAGGTCCTGATCCGCGTGCATCGCGCCGCCGAACACGAGCACCGCGCCGTAGGCATCGAGGGGACGCGGCAGCGGCGTTTCCCATGCGAGACTCCATTCCTCGAGCCGGTGCCCGCGCTCGGCGACCACGTCGCCGAACACGCCCGAGCGCACGCTTTCGCCGTGTATGACCGCGAGGACGTCCATCTCAGCTAGGCGCGCTCACGGGGACCTTCTCCGCCTGCAGAAGTCGTTGCAGCTCCCTGGCGTTCGCGGCGGCCTGCGCCATCCGGCCACCGCGACCGTCGGGGCTTGTCGCGTTGTTGTTGAAGAACGCGTAGGCCTGCTTCGCCTGCTCCGACAGCTCCCGGAGGGGGCCGATCCACTCGCGCAGCTCGCCGTCCGAGTACAGGTAGTCGAATCGTTCGGCCGCGCCGCCGCCACGCTTGTTCCACGTCGATGCGTTGCGGCCGTGGAAGCGGATGTAGGCGGTCGGGCTCGTCAGGGCAGGCACGGTGGGAACGAGATTCTTCGCGCCTTCGATCCGCGGAGCGTCGACGATCACGTGCGTCGCGCCAAGCTCCTCGAGGAAGCTCAATGTCTCCTCGCGATGCTCGTCGTCCAGCCAGCTTGCGTGTCGGAACTCGACGAGCATCTCGTCGTCCCCGACTTGCTCGCTAGCCCAGCGGAGATAGTCGAGCGAGCGATCCTTGTAAACGACGTAGGACGGGAACTGGAACAGGATCCCGCCCAGCTTTCCCGCAGACCGCAGCGGCTCGAGTGCAGCGAGAAATCGGCGAAACACCCTGCCGCGAAACTCCCGTGACGGTCGCTCGACCCGGCCGCGCTCGTCCGTCGGGGCCTCGTCGCGCAGGTCCGGCGGAAGCGATTCGAGCTTGACGGGATGGCGAGTCATCAGTCCAAAGGCCTTGACGTGCATGACGAACTCTTCTGGTGTCCTTGCGGCCCAGCGCTCGACCATCGACTCGTCCGGCAAGCGGTAGTACGTCGAGTCGACCTCGACCGTGTCGAAGTGCTCGGCGTAGTAGGCGAGTCGATCGCCCGCCTTGACACCGGGCGGATACCAGTGCTTCGAGAGCGCCTCGTCGGCCCAGGAACACGTGCCGATGCGGATCTCCGCCACGCTCCCAGCATACGAGAAGGGGCCCGGAAGGGCCCCTGCTCGTGAGTCTCGCATCTTGGCTGCTAGAGCTGGATCCGGATCTTGCGGCTCACCGCCGTGAACGGCGACATCGTGGCGTTCACGCACGGGACGTTCGGCAGCGACGGCGATGCGCAGCCCGTCGTGGTCGCATCCCGCTCGGCGACCGTGGTCCGAGCCTGGAACGTCGTCGTCGTCTTCTTGCCGCTCTTTCGCAGAACGATCGAGTACGCCCCGGTTGCGCTGCTGCGGAGCCGGAAGCGCGACTTCCCGTTCAGCAGGAGGCTCACCTGAGCACCCGCCACGGCCGCCCCTGATTGCGTGACCTTGCCCGAAGCCCGCAGAACGCGCTTCGCCTTGTTCGCTACGCGCGCGTTCAGCGTGACCACGCCGTTCGAGACGAGCGCCCGCGTCTCGACCGTACCGGTGGGATTCGGCGCGCCGCCTGCCCAAGGCGTGGTGATCGCCTTCCACACGGTATCGCCGGGCGCGATGGTGAAGACGTTGTCGACGGTGAAGGTCGCGTCGAGCAACCGGGCGCCGTTGGGTGAGCGGCCCGGCGTGCCGGCCGGAACGTCGTCCGGACCAAGACAGACCACCAGCTTGTATGCGCCGAACGCCGTCTCCGCGCCCGCGGTCTGGTCGACGTGCACGGGCAGGTTGATGCTGTTGCCGGCGACCGCGAGAGCGAGGTTCCAGACCGCGAGATGCGGAACCGGATCGCAACCAGGCGCGTTCGTGGTCGGAGGAACTGCGACGACGTCTCCGGAGAGTGGCAACGGGATATTCGCGTCCCGAGAGAACACCGTGCCGGTCGTCGTGCCGATCTTCGTCCCGGCCGTCGCCGAGCCGTTGATCGAGTAGCCGGACGGCACGTAGATCGAGATCTTCGCGGGCTGCGGGTCGGTCTGCGCCTGCGAGACCTTGATCGTGAGCGACGTCGCGGTCTGACGGACGCCCAGCTTCTGCATCGCGAGTGCGTTTCCCGCGAGCGCCAGCGCTCCGGTGCCCGCCAGAGCGAGCACGGCCAGCCTGAGGAATGTCTTCATACCCCTTCCTTTCTTACTTCGAAATAAGAAAAACCCTTCATTAGACGCCCGATTCCCGGAAGAGTTGAGCCTAACCCCGCGCATTCACGAGCCTCCCGAAGAACTGCCAGTGGTCCCCCTGGTAGCGCGCCAGCTTCACCCGGTCCATCGGGAGGTAATCCTGCGGCGACGTCTTGATCCGGATGCCGGGCAGGAGGAAGGGGTTCGTCTCGTCGAGATGGGTCGCGGCCTTCAAGACTCCCGCTCGGGTCGGGTCGCGCCCGGCGTGACGGAGCGTGTCCACCATCGTGTACGCCACCGCCATGCCGTAGTAGTTGAACACGTCGTCGGGCTTCGCGTCCGGAAGGAAGCGCTGCAGGATCGACCTGTACAGCCTGACCGTTTTGTCCTTCGCCCAGGTCTTCGACGTCGGATCCTTCACGAATGCGATCGAGATCGAACCCGCCACCTCCTTGCGGCTGCTCGCTACGCGCGCGATTTTCATGATGTCCGGCGAGATCGACACCGAGGTGACGTAGACGTGCGGGTGCCAGCCGAGCCTGAACGCGCCGACGTAGCCGAAGATCGCGAACTTCGGCGTTGCGAAGAGCATCAGCGTGTCGGCTCCCGTGCTCTTGAGGCGAGCCATCTGCGAGCTGACGTCCGCGTCGGTGATCTCGTAGGCCTGCGTGCCGACGACCTTCGCCTTGCCGCCGAGACCCCGGCGCAACCCGTTGAGCATGTCTTTGCCGAAATCGGAGTTCTCGTACAGCACAGCGATCCGTGACCGGGGTCGATGCGTCGCGACATAGCGACCGTAGATCGCGCCCTCGCCCGCAAAGCTCGGGAGATACCCCATCGACCAGGGGTACTTGGTGTGTTCCGTCGCGAGCTTCGAGACACCGCTTCCGACGAAGAGTTGCGGCACCTTGCGATCGTTCAAGTACGAGCGGATCGCGAGAGCGTGCTCGGTGCCGACGCTGTTGAAGATCGCCAGCACCTGGTCCTGCTCGACGAGTTGCCGCGTCAGGGTGATCGTCTTGGCGACGTCGAACTCGTCGTCGAGGTACTTGTAGACGATCTTGCGGCCGAACACGCCGCCTTTCGAGTTGACGTACCGGAAATACGCATCCGCGCCGCGTCCGACGGATGCGTAGGCGGCCGCAGGCCCGCTGAGCGGAACCGTTCCACCGATGGTGATCGTCGTCGGGGTGACGCCGGGCGAGGCCGCCGGCGCAGCGAATGTGATCACGGCCGCCGCGGCGGCGAGGCGCCCGATCACCGCGACACTGGTTTGCGCAGCGTGAGAAGCGTGAGCCCGATCCGACCGATGTGTGCGACGGAACCTTCCGGGACGGGGATCAGATAGACGAGATTGCCGATGTTCTGCACGGTCGATCGGGCCCCGAGCGTCACGCGTAGGCGCGAGCCGGCGGGAATCGCGGTGACCTCGTTCTGGAGCCTGATCGTTACCGTCCTCGCCCGCTTGCCGCTCGCTTGTGTATCCGCTCCTCCGTCGCTCACCACGATCTCTCCGCCCGTCGGCGTCAACGCGCTGAGCACGGCCACGAGGTGCCTGTAGCCCGTAGCCGTCGCGAACGAGACCTTGACCTCAGGAGAGCCGAAGGTCTCCAGTCGCGCCAGACGTGCGGTCGTGCGGACGACCTTTCCCTCTGCGGACAGCGTGCGCTTGCCGTCGAAAGAGAACCTGAGGGTACGTGTTCGGGGTAGCGACTTGAACGACGTCGTCGGCTGGCGCCATGGGTCCGGGGCCAACTCGACGGGTGGACGCTTGTCGATGCCGTTCGGTATGCCTTTGAGGAACCGGTCGAACCACCTTCGCACCTGGGTCGCCGCGTAGTCGAACTCGGCCGGCGGATTCGGCGCCGGAGTGTGGCCGAAATCGCCGAGGTACAGGCGCTTCGGGCCCTTGAGCAGTCGGAAGGCGGCCAACGCCTGGTTCGCATCGAACGCAAAGTCTCGACGCCCCTGCAGCATGAAGGTCGGAATCCGTACGCTGCCGAGACGCGAGCGGGTCGAGCGGGACGCCAGGTACGCGCGGATCGCCGGGACGTTGCGCTCGGCGATCGCATCCTTCAGGAGCTGCGCTACTTCCGGTCCGAGACGCGCCGACGGGATGTCCTGCGAGAAGCCGAGCACGATCCCGGCCCGGATGTGTCCTTGCGGCGCGAGCGCCTCACGGAGGTCGGTCCAGGTTGCCGCCGGCGCGATCGCCGCCAGCGGCAGGCCTTCTACGGCGGCTCGCCAGACGAGAGCTCCGCCGTATGAGGCGCCGAAGGCGCCGACATGCTTGGGGTCGACCGGATGGTTCGTCGTCAGCCATGTGAGCAGCTCGCGCAAGTCGGCGAGCTCGCGCGGGCCGTCGAGCGTGAAGAGCCCTTCGGATTCGCCGTGCGCCCGTGCGTCGTACGTCAGAACCGCGTACCCGTTGGGCGCGAGGAAACGTTGGGCCATGCCGTTGGGCGACCAGTTGACGAAGTCCGATGCCTTGCGCGTCTGGCCGAGCCCATGGAGGAGCACAACAGCGGGCCATCCTGCAGGCGGCGGCGCTCCCGTCGGCTGGAAGTAACTCACTGCAAGGCGAACGCCGTCGCTCATGGTCACCCGCGTGTCGATCTGAGTGAAATCTCCCGCCACCGCCGCCCGACCGGCGGGTACCAGCGTGGCCAGCGCCAAGGCGAGCACGACGAAGACGCGGCGCACGAGGTGCACAGCGTATCCCGACGATACGATCGCCGGGTGGATCCGCGGCCGGTGGGCGTCTTCGACTCGGGCGTGGGCGGCCTGACCGTCCTGCACGAGTGCCTGGTGACGATGCCGCACGAGGATTTCGTCTACCTGGGTGACCACGCGCGCCTGCCTTACGGACCTCGGCCCCTCGACGAAGTGCAGAGGTTCGCGCGGGAGATCGGCGCCTACCTGCAGAGCCGGGGCGTGAAGCTCGTCGTCAACGCCTGCAACACAGCGACCTCGGCGGCCCTGCCGCAGCTGCAGGAAGAGCTCGACGTTCCGGTCGTCGGGGTGATCACCCCGGAGGCTCACGCGGCCGTGCAGGCGACGCGCAACCGGCGCATCGGACTGCTGGCGACGGAGGGCACGGTCCGTGCCGGTCGCTATGCCGAGCTCGTGCACGCGCTCGACGCGGGCGTGGAGCTCGTGTCCGTTGCGTGCCCGCGGCTCGTACCCCTGATCGAAAGCGAGGATCCGTTCGGGGCGGAGACGACTCGGGCGGTCCGCGAATACGCGGCGGAGCTCAAGGAGGCGGGCGTCGACACGGTCATCCTCGGTTGCACGCATTACCCGTTGATCGGCCAGGTCTTCCAGCGCGTCTTCGGTCGCGACGTGACGCTCGTCTTCTCTGCCGAAGAGACCGCGCGGGAGGTGGCGGAGACGCTGGCGCGGAAGGGTTACGAGAACGATGCCGGACGCGAAGGTTCCTATCGCTTCCTCACGACGGGCGATCCGGGATCCTTCCGTGCGATGGGCGCGCGGTTCCTGCAGCTGCCGATCGACGACGTCGAGCACGTCGACCTGGCCGTGCTGGGGGCTGCGGCATGAAACGGCAGGCCGCGTGAGTCGAACCGATGGTCGCCGCGCGGACGACCTCCGCCCGCTCGAGCTCGTTCCCGACTTTCTGGAGCAGCCGCACGGGTCGGTGCTGTTCGCGCAGGGCAAGACGAAGCTCCTCTGCACGGCCTCGATCCAGGACGGGGTACCGCGTTGGCTCTACGGCAAGGGTCGCGGCTGGCTGACGGCGGAGTATTCGCTCCTGCCGGCGTCGACAGGCGACCGAACGGAACGTGAGGCATCGCGCGGCAGGCAGGGCGGACGGACGGTGGAGATCCAGCGGCTGATCGGCCGCTCGATTCGATCCGTGACCGACTTCGTGGCCCTCGGCGAACGCACGCTCTGGGTCGACTGCGACGTGCTGCAGGCGGACGGCGGCACGCGCTGCGCGGCGATCAGCGGCGCGTATGTGGCAGCGCGCCGCGCACTCGACCGCTTCGGACTGTCGAAGGCGCTGACCGGCTCGATCGCGGCAGTGTCCGTGGGGATCGTCGAAGGAGAAGCGCTCCTGGACCTCGACTACTCGGAGGACTCACAGGCCGAAGTCGACATGAACGTCGTCATGACCGGCGACGGCGCACTCGTCGAGGTGCAGGCGACCGCCGAGAGAACGCCGTTCTCGCGAGCGCGTCTCGACGAGCTGCTCGAGCTCGCCGCGGTGGGAATCGAAGAGTTGGCAACCACCCAGGAAGAGGCCGTTGCTGCAGCTCGCGTCTAGCACGCTGCCCTCCCTGAACTGGGACGAGTCACTCCTGCGGCTGGCACTCGCCGCCGTGCTCGGCGGGCTGATCGGAGTCGAGCGCGAGCTGCGCGAGCGCGAGGCGGGGTTGCGCACCCACCTCCTTGTTGCGCTCGGCTCGGCCCTCTTCACGATCGTCGGCGCGTACGGCTTCGACGCCTTCCTGAACACTGGCGCGAGCGTCGTTCGAGCGGACCCGACCCGCATCGCGGCGCAGATCGTCACCGGCATCGGTTTTCTGGGCGCCGGCGCGATCATCCGACAGGGCCTCTCCGTGCGCGGCCTGACCACGGCCGCAACGCTGTGGGTGGTCGCCGCGGTCGGGCTTGCGGCCGGGGCCGGCTACTACAGCGTCGCGGTGATCACGACGGCGCTCGTCCTGATCGCTCTCTACCCGCTGCGGATCATCGCGTACAAGATCCTGAGCCGTTTCCGGCCCGAGGACGGCCGCCTGCTCGTCGCGGTGGCCGCCGGCGAGCCGCCCGGCCGTATCGTCGACGAGGTCGAGCGGCTCGGCGCGCGCATCTCATCCCTGGACGTGACCCAGGAAGGAGACCGTCGGCGGCTCGAGCTCGACGTCGTGCTACCGCGTGACCTGCCGATTCCGCGTCTCGTCTCGGACATCGCCGATCTCGAGAACGTCGCCGAGGTGCGGTGGACGGACTGAGGGTTGGAACAGCGAGGCTCGCCTCGCGCAATCCGAATAAGGCGCGCGAGCTCGAGCGGCTGCTGCCGGGCTGGTCGATCGAGCCGCTCGACGCAGACGACTATCCATCGGAATCGGGCGAGACGTATTACGAGAACGCACGGGCAAAGGCCTCCTTCGGCCGCGCGCTTGCGGAGCCCGACGCCTGGGTGCTGGGCGAGGACTCCGGGATCGAGGTGGCGGGACTGGACGGCGGCCCGGGCGTGCAGTCCGCCCGGTCCGGTCGTGACGATCCGGTCGGCTGGCTGCTCGAACGCTTGGCCGGGGTCGAAGGTGACGGACGGCGGGCGAGATACGTCTCCGAGCTCGTTGCGCTTACTCCGACAGGCGTGGAGCTTCGGGGCACGGGCACTCTCTCCGGCCGCATCGCGGAGAAACCTCGAGGAACAGAGGGCTTCGGCTACGACCCGATCTTCGTGCCGGATGGAGAGAGTCGCACCGTTGCCGAATTGGGCAACGAATGGAAGGCGCAGCACTCGCACCGGGCGAAGGCAGCGCAGGCTCTCTCAAGCAAGGCCGGGTAGCTCCTCGACCAGCCGCTGGTCCTCACGGCGAGCACGCCACCAGTTCAGCTCCGCGCCGAGAACGATCACGTTCGCCATCACGTAGAGCCAGACCAGCAAGATCGCGGGGGCTCCGAACGCACGGAGTCCGGGGTTGAGGTCCGCGTAGCGCTGGTACAGCGGCAGCACCTGGAACGTGCCTTCCAGCAGCACGGCCGCGACGATCGAGCCGGGCATGACCTCGCGCACCGTCAACTCCTCGTTCGTCAGGACGTAGTAACAGGAAACGAGGAACCCGAACACGCCGAGCAGGGAGACGCCGATCGAGAGCGTGTAAGCGGCGATGGCGTTCGAGATGAAGCCGGGTGCGTACTGCTGCAACGCCGATACGCCGAGCGAGCCGGCGAGCAGCGCGACGAACAGCGTGACGAGCGATCCGACCATCAACAGCACGGCGAGACCCTTTCCGTACAGGAAGGACCGATTCGGACGACCGTAAACGATGTTGAACGCCGACTCGAGCACACTGAAGAGCGAAAGCGACGTCCAGAGCAGCGCCGCCCCACCGACGATTCCGAGCGCCGTCGCGTTGTCCTGCACGGTGTGGACGAGGCTGATGATCTGGTCGATCGGCGTTCCCGGCAGCGTCTTCTTGATCTCCTTGACCAGAAAGGACGACTCGTCGGCACGGCCGGTGAGCCCGAGCAGGGAAAGGGACAGGAACGTGAGCGGGACGAAGGACAACAGCGCGAAATAGGCGATCATCGCGGCCAGATGAGTCCCCCGGTCGGCGAAGAACTTCCGCGCCAGATCCCGCCTCCGCACCCTCATCGCCGCGCAGTATCCCTATGCTTTGCCCCGTCATGGACGCCCAGCAGGCACTCGCCGACCTGACCGAGATCTCCTCGCAGATTCAGGCAGCGGTCGTCTTCGACGACAAGGGAAAGGTGACCGGCTCGACGCTGGCGGATCCCGGCCGGTCCGCCGAGCTGGTCCAGGCGGCTTCGGAACTCCTGTCCACGGCGGAAGGGCTCAAGAGCGGGAACAGCGTCCTGACCCAGCTCGAGGTGGCGACCCGGGAAGGAAGCGTCTTCGTCGTGCGCGACGGTCCGACCTCCATCGTGGCCACGACCGGGGGCAATCCGACCGTCGGTCTCGTTCTCTACGACCTCAAGTCCGCCTTGCGCAGCATCAAGGCGAAACCGGCACCGGCCAGGAAGCCGGCTGCGCGGAAGAAGACGGCGGCCGCCTCCAAGAAGAAAACGGCGGCCCGCAAACCGACGACCAGGAAGAAGCCCGATGCGCCGTAGCCTGGCCGTCCTCCTGGGGATCGTCGGCGGCATGCTCGCCGGGGCCGCGTTTCTCCGGCGCCAGGCGGCACAGCGCGACCACGCCGACCTCTACTTCGAGGACGGGTCGATGCTCTCGCTGACGAACGGCTCGCCTGGAGCCGAGCGGCTTCTGCCGCTCGCTCGCGAGATCCTCGGCAAAGCCCGCGGTACTTGACCGACGACGAGCTGAAGCTCGCTCTGCGCGAGCACGCCTATCTCGAGGGCGACTTCCTCCTTCGTTCGGGCAAGCGCTCCCGCTACTACCTCGACAAGTACCGCTTCGAGACGAGACCTGACCTGCTCGGCGCACTCGGCGAGCGGATCGCGGCGGCCGTGACGGAGTTCGAGCCGCAGGCCGCGCGGCTCGCGGGACCCGAGTTGGGGGCGGTCGCGCTGGCGGCCGCCGGCTCGCTCGCCTCCGGTCTGCCGTTCGTGATCGTGCGCAAGGCGCTCAAGGAGTACGGCACCTCGAATCGCCTCGAAGGCGCCTACGAAGAAGGAGAGCACGTGTGTCTCGTGGAGGATGTCGTCACCTCCGGAGGAGCGCTGCTCGATGCCGTCGCCGCGCTGCGCGAAGCCGGCCTGAGGGTACGCACGGCAATCTGCGTCGTCGACCGCGAAGAGGGCGGAGCCGAGGCTCTGGCGCGCGAAACGGTGCAGCTGCGGCCGATTTTCCGTGGGAGCGACGTCCGAAATGCCACAAAAAGTGCCGCAAAACCGCATGGTTGAGCCAGTCCTCGGCGACTGTTAGGGTCTTTGCCCGTGGTTCGAACCGTCGACAGGAGGAGAGGGACTTGACGAAACAGGAGTTCGTTAACGAGATTGCTAAGCGGGCCGACCTCTCGAGCCGGGATGCGGCGAAGGCTGTTGACGCCTTCCTCGAGTCGATTACCGACACGCTGAAGGGCGGCGGAGAAGTGGCTTTCACCGGCTTCGGAAAATTCACGACGCAGCGGCGCGCAGAGCGTCAGGGCGTGAATCCCCGCAATCCGACGCAGAAGGTGACCATTCCGGCAGCCACGGTGCCGAAGTTCACCGCGGGGAGCCAGCTCAAGCAGGCCGTCAAGAGCGGCGGCTAG
>VAWR01000029.1 GCA_005885245.1 Actinomycetota bacterium
TTTGGGGGAAAGTAGGCTCAGGGACGTGGCCGCAGTCGCAACGACCAACTTCGCGGACCGCCTAGCCGAGGCCGTGGAGCGGAAGCGTTCGCAGCTCGTCGTCGGGCTCGATCCGAGGCCTGATCTCCTGCCGGTCGAGCTGCGGGGGGAGGCGCACCTCGGACGCGCGGAGGCGGCCGATGCCTGCTCGCGCTTCTGCCGGGGTCTCGTCGATGCGGTTGCCCCATACGTTGTCGCTGTGAAGCCTCAGGTTGCGTTCTTCGAAGCGCTCGGCTCGGACGGCGTCCGCGC
>VAWR01000169.1 GCA_005885245.1 Actinomycetota bacterium
CGCGGACGAGCAGGCGGCGTGTGCCGCCCGCCGAGCTCATCCGCCGTCGCGCGGCGACATCGGCGCCTCGAGCCCGTGCGCCTCTGCAGCGGCGAGGGCTTCGGGATAACCCGCGTCCAGGTGACGCATCACGCCGATGCCTGGATCCGCCGCCAACACCCGCTCCAGGCGTTCCGCCGCGTCGTCGCTTCCGTCCGCGAGGACGACCATCCCCGCGTGAATCGAGTTTCCGATTCCGACGCCGCCGCCATGATGGACGCTCACCCAGGTCGCGCCCGCCGCGACGTTGAGCAAGGCATTCAGGATCGGCCAGTCGGCAATCGCATCCGAACCATCCCGCATCGCCTCCGTCTCCCGGTAGGGAGAAGCGACCGAGCCGGAGTCGAGATGGTCACGTCCGATCACGACCGGAGCCTTCACCTCGCCTGACCGCACTAGCTCGTTGATCGCGAGACCCGCGCGCGCGCGGTCCCCGTAGCCGAGCCAGCAGATCCGGGCTGGCAAGCCCTGGAAGGCGACTCGCGCCGGCGCGAGCTCGAGCCAACGCTGCAAGAGGGGATCCTCCGGGAAGAGGTCGCGGAGCACCGCGTCGATCGCCGCGATGTCCGCCGCCTCACCCGAGAGCGCCGCCCAGCGAAACGGACCGACGCCACGACAGAACAGCGGCCGAATATAGGCCGGGACGAAGCCCGGGTATGAGAAGGCCTCCGCTACGCCACCTTCACGGGCCTCACCTCTGAGGTTGTTGCCATAATCGAAAACATAGCTGCCCGCCCGGACGTACTCGAGCAGCGCCTCGACGTGGCGCACGATGGACGAGCGTGCACGCCTGAGGTACTCGTCCGGATCAGATGTGCGCAGCGCTTCGGCGTCTTCGACGGACAGTCCTGCCGGGATGTATCCGGTAAGCGGATCGTGCGCTGCTGTCTGGTCGGTGACGAGGTCGAAATGCTCCCCGCGCCGCACGAGCTCGGGGATGACGTCCGCAGCATTCCCGAGCAGGCCGACAGAGAGCGGACGTCGCTCTGACGCAGCCGCGCGGATGCGCGCGAGGGCATCGTCGAGCGACTCGGCCGCCTCGTCGAGGTACAGCGTCTCGATCCGCCGTTCGATGCGCGCACGGTCGGCTTCCACGCAGAGAATCGCCGCGCCGGCCATCGTTCCCGCGAGCGGCTGCGCTCCGCCCATCCCCCCGAGGCCCGCGGTGAGGATCGTCCGCCCGGACAGATCGGGGGAGCCGAAGTGCGTCTCGCCGGCCGCAGCGAACGTCTGGTAGGTGCCCTGGAGGATTCCCTGCGTGCCGATGTAGATCCAGCTCCCGGCCGTCATCTGCCCGTACATCGTCAGCCCGAGCGCCTCGAGGCGGCGGAACTCGTCCCACGTCGCCCAGCGCGGGACGAGCAGCGCGTTGGCGATGAGCACACGCGGCGCACCCGGGTGCGTCCGAAAGATCCCGACCGGCTTGCCGCTCTGGACGAGCAGGCTTTCGTCCTCACGGAGCTCCAGCAGAGCGCGCACGATGGCGCGCAGAGCTTCGGGATTCCGCGCCGCCTTGCCCGAGCCGCCGTAGACGACGAGCTCCGCGGGACGTTCGGCGACCTCGGGGTCGAGATTGTTCAGGAGCATCCGCAGCGGCGCCTCGGTTGCCCAGCCACGCGCGTGGAGCTCTGTCCCCCGCGGGGCGCGGATCCGTGTCAGGTCGCCACAGAGCTCCTCGACGACGGCTTCGACCGGTCGGGCGACGCTCACGCGAGCTCTCCGATCTCGCTCTCGACCGCGGCCACGAGGGAGCCGTCTCGGATCGCGTCGGCGACGGCCTCGATGTCCGGTGCGAGCGGCCGGTCGTCGCCGAGCCGAGGCGAGAGGGACCGGATGAAGGTGTGCGTCGCCCGCACCCCCTCTCCCGGTTCGAGCGGCGCGAGGAACTCGACGCCCTGTGCTCCCGCGAGCAGTTCGATCGCGAGTGCGCGCTCGGAGTTCGCGAGCACCTGCCATGCCTTCAACCCGGAGGCGTTCCCCATGGAGACGTGATCCTCCTGGCCCGCGCTCGTCGGAATGGAATCGACGCTGGCCGGATGGCAGAGCGACTTGTTCTCGCTCACGAGGGCCGCCGCGACGTACTGCGGAATCATGAAGCCGGAGTTCAGACCGCCGTCGACCGTGAGAAACGCCGGTAGTCCGTCGGACAGATTCGGGTTGACGAGACGTTCAACCCGCCGTTCCGAGATGTTCGCCAGCTCGGAGCTCGCCATCGCCAGAGCGTCGAGGGCGAATGCGAGCGGTTGGCCATGGAAGTTGCCGTTCGAGACGAGCAGCTCGTCCTCGACCAGCACGAGCGGATTGTCGGTCGCCGCGTTGAGCTCCACTGCCATGGTCGCCTCGACGTAGTCGAGTAGGTCGCGCGCCGCTCCATGCACCTGTGGAGCGCACCGCAACGAGTACGCGTCCTGCACCTTGTCGCACCACTTGTGCGCCTCGTTGATCGCCGATCCTTCGAGCAAGCGCAGGACGTTGGCCGCGGAGTCGCGCTGGCCTCGCAGCGGACGAAGGCGATGAATCTGGGGCAGGAAGCTCGTCCGCGATCCCTGGAGAGCTTCGAGCGATAGTGCGCAGGCAAGATCCGCCGACTTGGTGAGCCGCTCCGCGCGCATCGAGCCGAGCGCTCCGAACGCGGCCATGAACTGCGTGCCGTTGATCAGAGACAAACCTTCCTTGGCCGCGAGGCGGGTCGGCTCGAGACCCGCGGCCTCGAGCGCTTCCGCGCCTGGCAGCAACTGTCCATCGAACCAGGCATCTCCCTCGCCGACGAGCGGCAGCGCGAGGTGCGCGAGCGGCGCAAGATCGCCGCTGGCACCGACCGACCCGCGGCTGGGGACGTACGGAAGCACACCCCGCGTCAGGCAGTCGACGAGCAACTCGACCGTCTCGACCCGCGCTCCCGAGGTCCCCTTTGCGAGTGCGTTCGCGCGGAGCAGCATCGCGGCGCGGATGACCTCGGCTGGATATGGATCGCCGACCCCGCACGCATGGCTGCGCAGGAGCCGAAGCTGCAGTTCCTCGGTCAGTTCCTCCGGGATCGACTCGGAGACGAAACGGCCGAAGCCGGTGTTGATGCCGTAGGTGTGCTCGCGCGTCCCATGAGCTGCGCGCTCGACGAGCGCCCGGGCGGCACGCATCTTCGTGCGCGCCTCGTCGGAGAGGGCCGCGTCGGCTCGCTCGAGTGCGACCGACCACACGTCCTCGATCCGGAGATCGTCTCCAGTCAGGCGGATCGCGGTCGCCTGAGCCATCGCGCGGCCAGTCTAGCCCTCCCGCTGAACAGGCAGACTCACGCCCGTGGCGGACCCGCTGACCGCAGAACCCGAAGAAGCGCTCGTCGATGCGACGCTGCCGACGGAACGCGCGGTGCAGCTCTTGCAGAGGCGCGACTTCCGGCGAACGTATTCCGCGATCGTCGTCAGCGAGCTCGGGGACGCATTCCAGTACGTCGCGCTGATGTGGTTCGCGCTCGTCGCCGCCGGTCCGCTCGGCATTCTCGCGGTCCGACTGGCGGACAGCATCCCGGCGCTGCTCTTCGGCCTGCACGGTGGCGTCGTCGCCGACCGCCGCGACCGGCGAGCGACGATGATCGCCGCCGACCTTGTCCGGGGAGCCGTGCTCGTACCGGTCGCGGTCGCGGGGCTGACCGGGCAACTGCAGCTCTGGATGCTCGTCGTCGCTGCGTTCGTCGTCGTCGCTGCGACCAGCTACTTCGAGCCGGCGTACGGCGCGCTTCTCCCCAGGCTCGTCGAGCGGCGGAACGTCCAGGCTGCGAACGGTCTCGTGCGGGCCTCTGCCGAGGCCGTCCGCGTCGGTGGCTGGGCGGCTGCAGCCGGACTGCTCGTCTTCATGCCCCTGAGCGTCTTCTTCCTCTTCAACGCCGCATCGTTCTTCGTCTCAGCGCTGCTGATCGCCGGCGTGCGGGTCCGCCGAGCCGAGGGAGAGGCCGTCACGACGCCCCGCATCCGGGAGGGTTTCGCGGCCTTGCGGCCTCGACGGGCCCTCGCGATCGGCGTCGTCGTCCTGGGCATGGCCGTGACGATCAGCTCCGGAACGTGGATGGTGGGGGTTCCTCAGCTGGTGCGCAAGACGCTCGACCTCGGCGCGGGCAGCTTCTCGCTGGTCGCGGGCGCCTATGCGGTTGGAGCGGTCGCCTCCGGCGCACTGCTGTCGCGTGTTCGCGTTCGTCACAAGGTGCGCCTGGGCCTGCTGCTCTGGACCGGCTACGCCGCGGGGTTCACGCTCTTCGCCCTCGCGGGGGCGCTGCCCACCGCGCTCGCCGGCAGCGTGATCATGGGCTCGATTCAAGCAAGCGTGATTGTGCTGCTGTACTCGGCCGCGCAGGAAGAAGTGCCCGATGCCGTGCTCGGTCGAGTGGTGGGCCTGATCTCGCTCGTCCATCGCGGCGCCCACGCGACAGGCCTGCTGCTCATCGGTCCGCTCTTCGCCGTCCTGGCCACCCGCTCGGTCTTCATTGCTGCTGCGATCGCGCTACCGCTCGTCGGCCTCGCTGGGCTCGCCGCACTCAGAGCCGCGCCCGCTCGAGCAGACGCAGCTCCAGCACGTGCGAGGCATTGAAGCCCTCGATTCGCAGGACGGTCGCCGCCGCCGCAAGCGCAGCGCCGGCAGGCATCAGGCCCACGAGCTCTGCACCCGCGATTTCCGTTCCGCGTGCGCGGGCCTCCTCTTCGACACGAGCGAGGATCTCGTGCAGCGCGGCCGCCTCGTAGTCCTCGACGTTCATGCTCACCTGCGCGTGTCCGACACTCGGGAGGGCGAGCCCGAGCGCACGGACGCCCCGGAACCCTCCACCCTTCTCGCGAACGAGCGCGGCGATCGTACGGGCGACGTCGACGTCGTCCGTTTCCAGATTCACGTTGAAGGCGATCAGCGGACGACGAGCACCGACGATCACACCCCCTGCCCGCTCGTCCAGGCGGGCCGGCCCGAAGTCAGGTCCGAGCTCGCCGGCGTCGAGACGGCGCTGCAACTCGTCCGAACCCCCTCGCCTGTAAAAGGCCGGCCCGCGATCCGGAGCGGACTCTCCATAGAGAAAGACCGGTAGCTCGAGCTCGGCCCCGATCCGCTCGGCGAGCCGCAACGCGCAGGCACGAGCGCGCTCCGCGTCCGCGCGATCGAGCGCGACGATCGGAACGACGTCCGCCGCGCCGATCCGCGGGTGCGCACCTTCGTGCGTACGGAGATCGATGCGTTCGCGCGCGCACGCGATGCCCGCCAGCAGCGCCTCGATCAGGGCCTCGTCGGGCGCGACGAGCGTGAAGACCGACCGGTTGTGGTCGACGTCCGTGTGTACGTCGAGCACGTCACCGGACCGCGCGAGCGCATCGCGAAGGGCTGCAATGGTGCTTCGGTCCCGCCCCTCGGAGAAGTTCGGCACGGACTCGAGCGGCAGGTCCACCACGCGTACTCTACGAACCGTGAAGGCGTACTATGACCGACGCGCTCCGGAGTACGACGACTGGTGGCTCGGCGAAGGCCTGTTTGCCGATCGCGACCGACCCGGGTGGGACGACGAGCGCGGTCAGCTCGCCGTGGTCCTCGCGGACCTGCCGCCGCTGCGAACCCTCGATGTCGCCTGTGGCACCGGTTTCTTGACGAGACACCTTCGAGGAGAGGTGGTCGGCCTCGATGCGAGCGAACGCATGCTCGAGCTGGCGCGGGCGCAGGCCCCTGGCGCGACGTTCGTGCAGGGCGACGCGCTCTCGTTGCCGTTCGACGCCGGCGCATTCGACCGGGTCTTCACGAGCTACTTCTATTGCCATCTGGAAGAAGGTGACCGCGAGCGCTTCCTCGCCGAAGCCCGGCGAGTCGGCTCAGAG
>VAWR01000030.1 GCA_005885245.1 Actinomycetota bacterium
ACCGCGTGAAGATCCGCCGAAGCCCGCTCGGTGGGAGGATCTCCACATGACCGACGCGCCGTTCGAGATCCGCGCCGCCGGTGAAGACGATCGCCTCCCGCTTGCGCTCCTGTTCGCCGCGGTCGCCGAGGAACGCGACGGGATCGCAACGGAGCCGCCCGTCGACCTCGAGGAGTGCGCGGCGCGCTGGACGCTCGAGGCGACCCTCGTTGCAGTCGCCGACGGCGAGATCATCGGCCTGCTGGACGTCGACGAGAGCCGGTTCGGCTTCGGTGAGATCGGGATGCTGGTGGCGCGCGACTGGCGCGGACGCAGCGTCGGTGGGGCGCTCCTCGCGGCCGCGATCGAGTGGGCACGCGACCGCGGTCTGCACAAGCTGAGCCTCGGCGTGTTCGCGCACAACGCCGCCGCGATCGGGCTCTATCGCAAGTTCGGCTTCGTCGAGGAAGGATTACGCGTCAAGCACTACCGGCGCGCGAACGGCGAGCTCTGGGACCGCGTCGAGATGGGACTGCTGCTCTGACTCTTTGAACGCCCCGCGGCTCTCGGCACCTAGCGGAGAGCGCGGTTCAGCGCAGCGGCAACAGACTGAGCGTCGGACGGTGAAGCGAGCGTGACCGGCTTCAGGCTCCCGCCCGTCTTGCCCACCAGGATCGTGGGAGTAGCGCGGACTGCGTCTCTGGTCGAGAGACGATCGAAGGCGGCGGCCCGGCTGTCGGTCGCCGTCGAGTTGCGTGCTGCGAGCAGCTGCGGAACGTCGAGCCCCGGGATGCTGGCTGCGGCCGCGGTGATCAAGCTGTCCTTCAACCACCCGCTGTTCTCCACGCCCTGGTTGACGTAGAGCAACTCGGCGAAGTTGAACATCTTGTTCTGCCGGCCGGCGGCAATCGCGGCCGAGCGGCCCAGCTGGGAGTCGGCGCCGATGAAGGCGACCGGCCGCAGCTCGACCTTCGTCTTGCCCGTCCGAACGTAGAGCTTGATCAGTGCCGGCATGGCCTGGGTCTCGAACTCCTGGCAGAAAGGACACTGCAGATCGACGTACTCGACAAGCGTCGTCGGTGCGGCGGGTCGTCCGAGCACATTCCCGTGCTGCGGGATGCCCTTCAGCAGCTTGTCGACGTCGGCGGCGCCGGGCAGGGCGTTCGCCAGGGTTCCTCGCTGCGGCACGTTCGTCGGCGAGGAGCCGCCTCGGCTGAAGGTGAAGCCGAGAATTGCGGCCAGAACGAGTAGGACGACACCGGCCGCGGCCGTGGCGACGATCCGCGGCGAAGCCTGCCTGCGCTGACCTTTCGCGCGCACAGGGGGCGGCGCGACCTTGGCGGTTCGGCGCCCGCGTTTGCTCTGGTTCCCGCTAGTCATCCAGTCCCAACGTAGCCAGCCCACCTCCCTGGCTGTAGGGAGGTCCGTCGCCTCACGAGTCCACGGCGGCAAGCAGCATGAACGCGAATGTGAGGATGAATGCGGTCAAGGCGAGCGTCGGGATCGTCATGTAGCCGAACTCGTTGATCCACTTCGTCGCACAGCCTCCGGGCGCGGAGACGAGGCACGCCTGCGTCTCCTTGACGACACCGTTCTCGACGAGGAGGTGGTACGTGGAGATGCCCGCCCCGACAATCGGTAGAGGCAGGAGGTAGCGGGCCGCCCGATAGTCGTTGGCGAGTGCCATCGCGAGCGTCGTGATCGACAGCGGGTACATGCAGATCCGCTGAAACCAACAGAGCTCGCAGGGCACGAAGTGCGCAATCTCCGAGAAGAACAGGCTTCCGCCGGTCGCAGTCGCCGCGACGAGGAACGCCAGCCAGAGCTCGTAACCCGAGATTGCGCCGCGGACGGCGACCAGCGGGCGGCGGAGGCCCACGAGCCAGAGAAGTCCGAGCAGGAGCAGAAGTCCGGCGACCACCTGCCCGAGAACCCCGAGCGTGGCGAGCACCAGGGTGACGTCGTGAGTCATGCCGTCAGACTCAATCCAAGTCGTCGAGCTCCTGTTCGACTTTATCCGCCGCTTGCCGCTTCTTCTCCGCGGCGGTCCGCGCTGCGACTGCCTCGCGCTCGGCGCGTTCCGCCTCCTGCTCTGCAGCTCTTGCCTCGGCCGCGAGCTTGCGGGCACGCTCCTTGAGCTCGCGCCGTTTCTGTTCACGCTCCCTCTTCTCGCGCCGCCGCTCGGCCAGCTCGTCTCGAGCCGGTGCAACTCCACGGCTCGGCGCAGGTCCGAGCTCGAGCCCGGCGAGCGCGTCGAATCCGGAGGGCTTCACGTCCCCGCTCAGGCGTCCGGCCTCGAGCGCGGCACGACCTTCATCGCTGACGGCGGCCGCTCGCAACGTCGAGGAGATCCGGTCGAGCACCGAGCTGCTTACGGGACGCCCCGCGGCCTCGAGGAGCTGCTGCGCCTGATGAGTCAGCCCGCGTATCGCTCGACGCTCGTCTTCCTGCGCCTGTCTCAACGCGTTGCCCGCGTCGCCTTCGCTCTGTAGCGCGCGCTCCTGCGCTTTCCTCAGCTTCGCTGCGGCGGCCACAAGCGCTCCGACTGCATCCTTCCGCTGCCGGGATAGTTGGTTGATCGTCCACGCCGCGACGCTCGGTTTGGGGAGTCGTTTGACCTCTTCGGCGGCGGGTGCGTCCCCTTCGCCCTTCAAGCGTCTCGCGAGCTCGTTGCGGGCGGCCGTGAAGTCCTCGAGCGGAAGCTCGAAGAGCCGATCAACCTCTTGGTCGAGCTTCGCCACCGCTCAGGGTGGACTATGCCTGCGAGCCAGGCCTCGAGTCCGGGTCGCGCGGCTTCTCGGCCCTCGCCAGAGCGTCCAGCGCAAGGTCTCGGATGGCCCGCAGGCGCGTCGCGACCTCCTCATCGAGATCGGCCCGCTCCAGGGTCGCCTCGGCAATTCCGGCGATGGAAGCGAGCGGAGACCCGAGACGGTACTGATGAGCCTCGGTGTCCCGCATCGCTCTCGAAGTGATGCACAGCGACCAGGTGAAAGCAATAGGCCAAGTGGGTCAACCTGCGGTGAGCCCTGTCAGCGCCGTCCGGCTGAGAGAAGGGGGGTTGCCGCACTCTCCCCGGATCCCGGCGCGGCCGGGATCCTGCGCAACCCCCGGTCGGTAGATGCCTCGCCAATTCGAGCCTGGCGCTGAGCGGCGAGATCCTTACCGAACGCTAACGGGGCGGAGGAAAGCCCGGGAGAGGCGGCGACATTGCGGCGTATCGCTGCCAATTCCGAGTCCTGGGGAGACCGAACTCGGCTCCCGGGCACTCCGGGCGTTCGAACCGCCCCCTTCATGTCCTGCAAAACGCGGCGGCGGGGAGGGCGACGTCTGCGCCCTCCCCGATCCTCCACCGAATGTCTAGGGCGCCGAGGTCCAGCCGAAGATGTCCGTGTTCCCGAACGTCGCAGGGCAGTCCACCTGCGGGGCCGGCTTCGCCACGTCATCTGACGTCGTAGCGGTCTGGACGCCCGCGCGCCAAGCATCGATTGCAGGACAATCCGCACCGCCCCGAACGTCGTTCCACACGGCCGCGGCGTACGAGTTCCCGGCCACGGCGTACACATAGTCGCCGAGGAACTCGATCACCAGGTTGTTCTGGCTAGAGGTCCGTGGGTCGCCCGCCGTTCCTCGATGAACCTCGCTGAACGAGCCGACGATGCCCTTGCTCGATCCACTCGTCGGAATCGACGCGTGCACAACCACGCCGACGAGACTGCGGGTCGTGGTGGTCGTCGTCCGGAACGGCGTCGTGTACGCGTTGTAGACGACCCAGGCGTCCCCGCCCGTGGGCGAGAGGGCGGGCGCAGCGTAGTAGCCGCGGTCGCGACTCGTGCCCGTCTTCACCGCCTCGATCGACGTGGGGGTCAACCAGGTACCGGGGTCGCCACCACCGTTCGAGTACGAGAACAGCACATGCTCGTTGTTGAGGCCGTCGCGACCGTCCGCCCAGGCGTTGACGATCTCGTCCGTGGCTCCCGCGCCTGTCGGTGCACCGTTCGCGATCGAGACGCTCGGAGACGCGGACAGGTCGTTGCGAGCGCCGGCCACTCCATCCTCGACGCAGCGGTCTGAAGTACCGTCGAAGCTCGCTGCGAAGCACGGGTCTACGACCGTATAGAGCGCCATCGGCTTCGTCCAGGTCGCCCCACCGTCAAACGACTTCACGAGGAAATGCGTCCCTGTGGGTGGCATCCCGACCTTGTCGGGGTTCTGGAACTCCTCGTAGAAGACATAGACGACACCGGCTGAATCGGTCCGCACGGTGCAGCCCGACTGGCCCCAGTGCTTGCCCGCCGCCGCATGCGCTGCGGTTACCTTCTTCAGATCCCAGCTGTCGCCGCCGTCGCGGGACGTGGCCACGACGAGCGGCCCCGAGCTAGCGACGAAGTTCTCCCAACAGACATAGACGTTGCCGAAGAACTCGCTCGACGCCGCATTGTCGGCCCAGATCTGTTCCTTGTCCGCGAAGGTCGCCGAGCTCTGCTGGCTGACCTGAACGGGCTGCTTCCAGGCATCCTTGCCGGCCGCGCCGCCGAGCGCCGCGGTCTGCGGGTCATCGGTCCGTGAGACGTAGATCGCCTCGACTCCCTTGAACGTCTCGTCCTTCTTCGCATTCAGGTTCGAGCTGAGGTTGGCGTAGTACAGCCGCGAGCCGTTCGACCAGGAAAACCCGTTTGGCCCGGGCCTTGGCCCGAACGCAAGCGCCGGGTCCCCGTCCGAGACGAGCCCGTTCTCGTAGTACCACGGCAGCGTGCCGATCGATCCCACGTGGGGTGTGCACGCGGCCGGGCCGAGACAGTCGCGGGCCGTCAGGCCGGTATAGGTCGGCTGCGTCCAGCTCTTGCCGCCGTCGAATGAGAAGTAGATCCCCGACCCTCCGATGCCCGCTGTGAATGGACACGTCGTGGGATCGCCTGCATTGCAGGCCTCCATGTCGATGTTGTCGTTCGAGCCTGCTGCGAGCACCAGCTCGTTGCCAGCATCCATCGCGAGCGCCGGTTCGTTCTGCTTGTTCTGCGAGAACGGACTCGACGGGCTTCCGACGGAAACCTCACGGTCTCCCGCAGCCGCCGTGGCGCCGGGGACGGCGAGAACGAGCGCTGCCGCGACCACGCCGAGGGGCCAGAGCTTCCCTTTCATACGTCTCCCCTTCCGTAGTAAGGGTGTAGCCCCCGATATCTACCCTGTTGGGGCGGCGACGCAACATGGAACCGCCCGGTCGCCCGTCGCCAACTCACCAGTCACGGGCCTCCTCCTTTGCCGCGGCAAGAGCTCCGCGAGGGCCCCCGGTAGAGGGGCCTCGTCAGGCTGCGACTACCGACAGCTCCTCGTAGGTGCGGCGGAGCTGTCGTTCGCGCGTGCAGAACGCGCGCACGACCTTCGGATCGAACTGCGAGCCGTCCTGCGAGAGGATCTCGTCCGTTGCCTCTTCCCAGCTGAGCGCAGTTCGATACGGGCGATCGCTCGTCATCGCATCGAGCGCATCGGCCAGCGCGAAGATGCGCGCGCCGAGGGGAATCTGCTCGCCGGCCAGGCCGCCGGGATACCCAAGGCCGTCCCAGCGTTCGTGGTGGGAGCGCACGATGCTCAGACCCTCCCCCTCGAGGAGCGCGACGCCGGAGAGAATCTCCTCGCCGATCGTCGGGTGCAGCTCGATCAGGCCGCGCTCGTCGTCCGTGAGCGGGCCCGGCTTGTTCAAGACCTGGTCGGCAATGCCGATCTTGCCGACGTCGTGGAGCAGGAAGCCGTACTCGAGGCTTGCGTCGTCGAGCAGACGAGGCTGGACGGTCTCCGTGAGCGCGAGCGCGTAATGCTGGACGCGCTGCGCATGCCGCCCCGTGCCGGGATCCTTCGCCTCGAGCGCATCGGCGAGCGCGGCCACCGTCTGGCGGTAGGCATGCTGCAGCAAGCGCCGCTGCGCGCGCTCGACTTCGACGATGCGGCTCAGGTCACGGGCATAGATCAGCAGCTGCTCTGCGTCACCTTCGCTTCGCGAGACGACCAACTCGCTCGGCGTCTCGTCCAGCTCGTCCATCAAGGCAATCAGCTCGAGCGGGCTGAACGGCTTGCTCAAGATCGCGCGCGCACCGGCCTGCCGTGCTTCCTCGGCAGCCGTGCGGGTGCCGGTCAGCATCACGACGGCGGGGGGTTCCTCTGCGGTGCTCGTCAGCTGGCGGCAGAACGAGAGTCCGTCGAGACCGGGTAGCTGGACGTCGAGCAGCACGACGGCGGGCCGCCAGAAACGAGCGACGTCGCGGGCCTCCTCTGCAGAGCCCACCTCTTCGATCTCGAACTCGTCGGCAGCAAGGGTCGTCCGGAGCAGGAGACGCAGCGTCGGATCGTCGTCGACGACAAGGACGCGCCGGCGGCGGCCGGGCCAGAGATCGTGGTAGAGCTGCGGCGTATCCATCGGGGGGGCGGAGCGACGGCCGCAGCACACGCCGGTCCACCTCGAAGCCTAGCGCCGAAACGCATCGATTGGTGGCGAAATCCCTCGACCGAGTGGGAGCGAGAGTCGATAAGGGCCGAGCGCACACGGCACCGCAGGGGTCGAACGAACAGGAGTCACCTCCCCCTGACGCTTCCCCGCCGCTGCTGCTCGGCCTATCTCTCGGTATAGGCGAGTCGTCGCGCTAGCGCAAGACGTACAGGACGAGGGTCGTCGCGGCGAGCAACAGCAGCGCCAATGCGGCGTAACGCACGATGCGTGGATCCCTCGGCGGCTCGAGCACACGCACGTGCACGAGGAGATCCCCGGGGATCGAGCCGGTCCCGGCGTCATGTCCCTCGCCGCCCACCCGGAGCTGAGCGCAGTCCTGTACACCCGGCGGCACCCGCAGCCGGATCCGCCGCTCGCGGACGACCGTGCCCTTGCCACCACAGTCTGCGCACGGCCGCGCGAGGCATTCCGGGCAGTCCTGGATCTGAAGGAGATCCGAGAAGTACAGCTGCAAGGCCTGTCGCCTACGGCCCGTGCCGCCGCAGAACTCGCAGTCCGGATCCTGTGAGCGCAACGAGCCGCGGCCCGCGCAGGCCTGGCAGCGGACGGCGGCGTCGTAGCTCACGACTCGCCGCGAGCCTGCCTCTGCTTCGAAGCGCTGCAGCTCGAGGTTCAGATGGACGCTCTCGCCGCGCCTCGTGCGCGGGCGTTCCTCCCAGAGAGCTTCGTCGAAGCCTTGATTGCCCGAACCGCGATAGCCGTAGCGGTCGTAGAGCAGCCGCGCCTCGCGTTTCGACAGCACGGCGTATGCCTCCGCCAGCTCGCGGAAGCGCACCTCGGCGTCCGGCGCGTCCGCGACGTCCGGATGGCAATCCCTGGCAAGGGAATGGAACGCTCGCTTGATCGTCTCCTGGTCGGCGTCGTGGGTCAGCCCCAACACCGCGTAGTAGTCCCGCTTGACCGTGGCCACCCTGAGATTCTTGCTCATTCGCCAGACGCCGCAACCAGATCGGACCCAGCGGCGTTTTCGAGGTATGCGGCGCGCGGCAGCGTTGGCGGCCCTGCTCGGTGCCGGCCTTTTGACCGGGCACGCACTGGCGGACGGTCTGCCCTTGCCGCCGGTGCCCTCCATCACGTCGATCACGTCGATCACGTCGATCGTCTCCGTGACGTCCTCGTTGCCGTCAGTCCCCACGCCGCCGCCGCCGCCGCCCGTGACGTCCGCGCCTTCCTTGCCGGTGCCGACCCTGCAGACCACGTCGCCCGCGGGGCCCCTGCCGACGACTTCGGGGCCACCGAGCCCGGGTCGGCCGGCTCCCGGCAGCGCACCTGTGTCCGCACCTGCAGCGGCTCGAGGCGCGAACCAAAGCCAGACCGAGTCCTCGGCGCAGCCGCAACGGAGCACGACCGGCGGCGAACCTTCGGGACCGCCGTCTGCCCGGGGACGGAGCTCGCGCACCTGGATCAGCACGACCGGCCCGAGACTTCGGCGAGCGACCACCCTCTCGTTCGTCCTCCCGCGCGCTGCGCGCATCAACTTCGTCGTGGTCCAGGTTGCACCGATCTGTCGCGTCGTGAGCCGCTTCACGGTGTTCGGTCACGCAGGTCTGAACCGCGTCCGCTTCCCACGCCGCACGGGTTTGGTGACACTCGACGCCGGCACCTACCGGATCTCCGGCCGGTCATCCAACGACCGCCGCCTCGTTGAGCGCGCGATCGTGGTCGTCGTCCAGCGAGGACACCCAACCAGCGCGCAGCTGGAGGCAGCCCGCGCGGCCAACGTCTGCTCGGGCTCCCCGAGCCTCGCCCCGCTCGGAAGCGCCTTCACGTTCGCGCAAATCGAACGGGCGTCGTCGCCACCAGGACGGCCGTCCGCGAACGGTCCGGCGCTCGCGCCGTCGGACTCGCTCCCGGGCGGAGTGCTCGGTTCCACGGCTGCGAAGGCGGCACGGGCGATCCGGCCGATGCTGGTGGCGCTGCTCGCCCTCGCGATCGTCCTGCTCGGGATCGCCTCTCTGCCGAAGCTCACGTTCGTCGACCAGAGGGCGAACGAACTGCTCGCGCGCCACAGACTCGAGATCGCGGGCCTCGGTGCGGCCGCCTTCATCGCTGTCGTGATCTCGTTCCTGCTCGAGTGAGCGCTCAGGCGCCCCACCAGAAGCTCGCCGCGACGACGACGTAGAACCCGACCAGAATCGCGCCTTCTTCCCACGTGCTTTCGCCGTCATAGACGACGACCGCGCTGATCCAGGCGGCGAGCAGGAGGCTGATCGCGAGCAGGCTCGGGAAGACGAGCGTCAGATTGGTCGCGAAGAAGAGGCTCGCAAAGACGATTACGGGTGTCAGCAGCAATGCGACCTGCAGCGCGGAGTTGATGATCACGGAGATCGCGAAGTCGGGTCGATTCTTCAGCGCCAGCTGCACGCCGACCACGTTCTCGACCGCGTTTCCGGCGATCGCAACTACGACAAGACCGGCAAACGCCTCGCTCATCCCGAGCGTCTCCGTCGCCGGCTTGAGCGCGGTGACGAACCAGTCGCTCACGAATGCCGCGCCCGCGCCGGATCCTCCCAGGACGAGGATCGTCGTACCAAGCGTCCAGCGAGACGACTCGGGTGTCGCCGCCTCGCCGCCCGCCAGCAAGCCGGGCAACGTCAGGAGGAACAGGGCCAGCAGGACGCCGGCGCAGATCAGGCTGAGCGTCTTCTCGTGGGCGGCCGCCGACGTGTGCACCGCGTGCGCGAGCGTCGGCACCGCAAGGATCGACGCCGCGACGACGGTCAAGGTCGCGATCATCCGCGCGCGCGGCGAGTCGAACGTCTGCGTGCCGTGCTTCAGCCCGCCTGCCACGAACGCGATCCCGAGCACGAGGACTCCGTTCGCGATCACGGAGCCGACCAGCGCGGACTGCACGACCTCGATCAGCCCCTGGTTCAGCGCGAACAGGGCGATGAAGAGCTCGGGCAGATTTCCGAGCGCGGACTGGATCATCCCCGCGGCCGAAGAGCCGAGCCGACTGCCAAGCTGCTCCGTGGCGCCGCCGACCAGGCGCGCGAGCACGGCGATCGCCACGGCCGCCACCACGAAGGTGAGCACCGGATTCGCAGCTGCGAAGTGAGCCGCCGCTGCAGCGGCGACGAGCACGACCGCGAGGCCGAGCTCGATGACGTCTCTCCTCGTCACGGCCCTATCATCGGGCAGATGACCGGGGAGGAACTGCGCGAAACGATGCGACGGTTTCCTGCACCCGTCGCCGTGGTCACGACCGAGGTCGAGGCCGAACGCTTCGGCCTGACCGTCGGTTCGCTGGTCTCGCTCTCCCTCAGCCCGCCGCTCGTCGGCATCTCGATCGGGAGGGATTCGTCATCGCACGAGCCGCTTCACCGTGCAGAAGGGTGGACCGCAAGCCTCCTTGCTGGAGACCAGGGAGCGGTCGCGCAACACTTCGCACGCAGCGGGATACCGCCGATCGCCCTCTGGAACGGGGTCGACGTGCGCGAGGGCGCACGCGGACCGCTGGTCGAAGGCGCCCTCGCCTGGCTCGAGTGCCGCACGGTCTCGGAGCACGACGCCGGAGACCACACGATCTTCGTCGGCGAGGTCGAATCCACCGAGCTCGGTAGGGGCGGACAAGGATTGATCTATCGCGGCGGCGAGTACCACCCGGCGTGATCGACGCGATCATCTTCGATCTCGACGGCGTCATCCTCGAGACCGAACAGCTCTGGAATCAGGTACGCGAAGGTCTGGTGCGCGAACGGGGAGGCCGCTGGAGCGAGAGTGCACAGGCCGACATGATGGGCATGAGCTCGACCGAGTGGTCGCGCTACATGCACGACGTCCTGGGCGTTCCCGACCCCACGGGAGAGATCAGCCGTGAGGTCGTGCGGCGGATGGGTGAGCGCTACGCCGAGCGCCTGCCGCTGCTCGAGGGCGCCGCGGAGGCGGTGAGGCGGCTCGCAGCGCGTTGGCCGCTCGGGCTTGCGTCTTCTTCGAACCGGGAGCTGATCGACCGCGCGCTCGAGCTCTCGGGCCTGGCGCCCTACTTCCGTGCCACCGTCTCGTCCGAGGAGGTCGAACGTGGGAAGCCCGCGCCCGACGTCTATCTCGAGGCCGCGCGGCGGCTCGGCGTCGAGCCCGCACGCTGTGCTGCGATCGAAGATTCGGCGAGCGGGATCCGTTCGGCGCGCGCGGCCGAGATGCTCGTCGTCGCGATCCCGAACCCGGACTTTCCGCCGCCCGCGGAGGTGCTCGCACTCGCCGCCGTGGTCCTCGAGTCGATCGAGGAGCTCGCGCCGGAAACGCTTACGGAGGCGGCGCGCCTTTCGACTGCCAGTAGCGATTGAGCGCGCCCTGCACCTTGACGAACCAGACGATGTGCCCGATCAACGGCAAGATGAACCAGAGTCCCGTGATCCCGCGCACGGGGCTGCGTTCGCCGTCGAGGTCTTCGTACATGTAGCGAACCTCGGACGGGACGATGAAGAACGTCACCGGCGAGAGCACGAAGTAGATGACGAGGCCGATCACGCCGCCGACGCCGTTGCCCGAGTACCGCTTGACCTCTTCCTGCGTCTTGTAGGTCCAGATGAACGTGTAGATCCCGATCGTGAGGATGGCCCAGAGGATCGACAGGCCGATCGAGCGCGTGTTGCCGACCGGGCCGCGCTCCTGCTGGGCGGCCATCGCTGTCACGCAGGCATCATCTCACGCCCGCCAGACGAGATTCATCCCGTCTCGGACGGTCAGGAGGACGTTCTCGACGCGTGCATCCGCGAGCACGCGGTCGTTCAGCACCCGAATTGCGTTCGTCGTCTTGTCGTCATCTCCCGCATCGACGATGCGACCGGACCAGAGAGTGTTGTCGACGACCATCAGGCCGCCGACCCCGAGCAGCGGCAGCGTTGCCTCGTAGTAGTTGAGGTAGTTCTCCTTGTCGGCGTCGATGAAGACCAGGTCGAAGGGCCCGTCGAGCTTCGCGATCGTCTCGAGCCCAGGGCCGAGCCGGTAGTCGATCCGGTCGAGGACGCCCGCCTCCTCCGCATAGCGCCGCGCGATCGCCGTGGTCTCCTCGTTCACGTCGCACGTGATCACGCGGCCACCGCTCGGAAGCGCGAGCGCCATCGAGATCGACGAATAGCCCGTGAAGGTGCCGAGCTCGAGTACACGTCTCGCGTGAAGAGTGCGCACCAGGACGCCGAGGAAGCGGCCCTCCAGAAGACCGACCATCATCTGCGGAGAAGTCGTCTTCTCGCGCGTCTCGGCCGCGAGCCGCTCGAACAGCTCGCCGTCGGGCGTCGAGTGCGCCTCCGCATACTCCTCCACCTTGGGCTCGACGATCATTCGATCCGTCCGAGCAGGACGCAACCGTTGTGGCCGCCGAGGCCCATCGCATTCGAAAGCGCCACATCGAGCTTCGCTTTCCGCGCCTCGTTCGGAACGTAGTCCAGATCGCAGTCTGGATCGGGTTGCCGGTAGTTGATCGTGGGAGGAATGACTCCTTCGTGCAGGGCGAGGACGCACATCATCGCCTCGATCGCCCCGGCGGCGCCGAAGGTGTGGCCCATCATCGACTTGGTGGAGGAGACGGCGAGCTCATAAGCATGCTCGCCGAAGACGTCCTTGATCGCCCTCGTCTCCGCGAGATCGCCGAGCGGCGTCGAGGTCCCGTGGGCATTGATGTATCCGACGCGCTCCGGTTCGACGTCTGCACGCTCGAGCGCGACGCGCATCATGTCGGCCACGCCGGTCGCCTCGGGCTCAGGCTGAGCCATGTGATGCGCGTCGTTCGAGGCCCCGTAGCCGAGCACCTCCGCGTAGACCTTCGCCCCACGTCTCTGCGCCGTCTCGAGCTCCTCCAGCACGAAGACGCATGCGCCCTCTCCCATCACGAAGCCGGCTCGCGTCGCATCGAATGGACGCGATGCCCGCGGCGGATCCTCGTTCTCGACGGCGAGGCCGCGCATCGCGGTGAACGCCGCCAGGATCAGCGGATGCATGCAGGCTTCCGCGCCGCCGGCCAGCACGGCGTCGGCTGCGCCGCGCTTGATCAGCTCGGCACCCTCGCCGATCGCGTGCGAGCCGGTCGCGCACGCGGACACGACGGCGTAGTTCGGGCCCTTGATCCCGAGTGAGATCGCCAACTGCCCGCTCGCCGAATCGACGAGAACGTTCGGGAGGAAGTTCGGGGAGACCCGGTCGGCTCCGCGTTCCCGGCGGATCTCCTCCTGTTCCAGGATGCCGTTCACACCGCCGATCGCTGTGCCGAAGACGATCCCCACCCGCATCGGGTCGAACCCGTTCAGCCCGGCATCTCCCATCGCCTCCCGGGCCGCCCCGAGCGAGAGCAGGACATTGCGCTCGAGCTTCCGGACCTCCTTGGGCGAGGCCACCTGCGTCGGATCGAAGTCCTTGACCTCGGCCGCGATCCGTACGGGCAGCGCAGACGCGTCGAAGGCGCGGATCCAGTCGATCCCGCTGTCGCCGGCGACTGCGGCCCGCCAGGTGGAGGGGGCGTCGTTGCCGAGCGGCGTGACCGCGCCTAGACCTGTGACGGCGACCCTTCTCATCGCGTGAGCTTAGACACCGCCACTGGGCCTGGAGGTTACGAATGGACAGTTTTCGGGCAAGAATCAACTCGTTCCTGGCAAGGGCCAAGTCCTCGCCCTTCAGATCCATGGAGGTGCGTCATGACAGTGGCCATTCCCCCACTGGGAGAACAGCCGAGGCTCGTGTTCTTCCACTCGACGCTGTCCGGTCACTGCCGGCGCGTCGAGGGCTTCCTCGCTCAGGTGTTGCAGCGTCGCCGGAATCACGGCACGTTCACCGTGGTCCGCGTCGCAGAAGAAGAACGGCCCGATCTGCTCGACCGGTTCAAGATCGACACGGTGCCGACCATCGTCGTCGTCGAGGGCAAGTCGGTCGCGGGCCGCCTCGAGCATCCGCGCGGCTGCCGAGACATCGAAGGGTTCCTCGCCCCCTGGCTCAACTAGGGGGGTCCCAGGGACAGTCCCTCGGACGTGGCGGCTCGGGCCACGTGCCAGGGACTGTCCCTCGGACAGGACGACTCGGAACTAGACCGTTACGCCCTCTTCCTTTAGAGAGAGTTCCGCGAACTTGTCCCAGTTCTGCTCGATGAGCCTCGCCATCGCCTTTTCCTCGACGATGATCTCCTGCGCCGCGATCGCCGTCTCTTCGTCACCGGCCTTCTGCGCGATGCGGCGCAGCAGCTCGTAGCTGGCGATCTCGGTGTGCTCGGTCGCGTAGCCGTCCCGCGCGTTCCGGCCGGCCCTCTCGCCGCGCACGAGATCGAGCGGCACCTTGGCGAGCGCGCCGAGCACGCCGCCCAGCTGCTTCACGGCCGACGGTGAGGTGCCGTGCGCTTCGAGCCGCTCGGCCATCCGGTCGGCATGGCCCTGGGTCTGCACCTTGTGATGCTCCAGGGCATCGAGGAGTTCCGGATCGTCCGTCGTCGAGATCATCCCGTCGAGCATGCGCAGGACGTTCTGCTCCATAGCGTGCGCCTCGTCGATGTTTTTGATCAGCTGCTCTTTCAGCTGCCCCATCGGTTCCAACCTCCTCAGCTCGAATTGGCCGAACTCGCGACCCAGTAGCGTCGCGCGGCCTCTGTACCCGCCGTCGCGGCGCTCGAGCTTGTCGACGAGCAGCGCGAACGGGCCTCGGTAGTGGAGCTCGAGCCCGCGGACGTCAAAAGGCATCCCCGGGAAGTTGGGGAATTCGGTCGTGCCGCGATGCCCGTGGATACGCTTGACGCATCCATGCAGAGGCGGCAGCGCGCCTGAGACGCGCTCGACAGCCCAGACCCCGTCGAGCTCACCCACCTCAGTAGGGTTCCGCGCGGTGCCCGGACCAAACGTCCCCTTCCCACCGATGGAGGCTCAGCTCGTCAAGGAGCTGCCCGAGGGCGACGGCTGGCAGTTCGAGCCGAAGTGGGACGGCTTTCGAGGCGTCCTCGAGAACGACGGGGGCGAGATCGCGCTCTGGTCGCGGAACGGCCGGCCGCTACTCCGTTACTTCCCGGAACTGCGCCCGCTCGGGGAGCGCCTGCCGCCTCACTCCGCCCTCGACGGCGAGATCGTGATCGCCCGCAACGGTGTGCTCGACTTCGATTCGATGCAGATGCGACTACATCCGGCGGAGTCGCGCGTGCGCAAGCTCTCGGCGGAGATCCCGGCGGACTTCGTCGTCTTCGACCTGCTCCTCTGGGACGGCGGGGCGATCCATGAGCGCCCACTCGAAGAACGTCGTGCCGAGCTCGAGCGTGTGGCCGAAGGATTCCGGCTGTCACCCACGGCCGCGGAGACGAAGCAGGCGCAGAGCTGGCTCAACAGCTTCGAGGCCGCCGGGCTCGACGGCGTGATCGCCAAGAAGCTCGGGCTGCCGTACCTCCCCGGCTCGCGCGACGGTGTCCTCAAGGTGAAGCCGTACAAGACCGCGGACTGCGTCATCGTCGGCGTGCGCTGGAAGGAGAAGCCGACGCGGATCGCGACCTTGCTGCTCGGCCTCTATGCCGACGACGGGAAGATGGACTACGTCGGCTCGGCGGCCGTCGCGGCGAGCCGCCACCAGGAGATCTTCGCGCGCATCGAGCCGCTTCTGAAGGACGCGTTGGACCGCGGCTTCTCGGAGCCGAACCGCTGGGGCACCGGCGAGCTGGCCGAGTCGGCGGTGCGTCCGGAGCTCGTCGCGGAGGTCCGGTACGACAAGGTGCAGGGCGACCGTTTCCGCCACGGGTCGAAGTTCATCCGCTTCCGCGACGACAAGGATCCCGAGCAGTGCACCTGGCGCGAGGTGCGGCCGCCGCGCCGCAAGAACGATCCGACCTTCGAGAGCCTGCTCGACGAGTAGGCGCTAGAGCTCAGTCGAGGCCGAGCTTCGTGAAGCGCGGCCCGAGCGAAACCTTGCGCCGCCACATGCCTGCGGTGAGATCGCCGGCTTCTGCGATGCGCTCGCGCATCGTCGGGATGGTGAACGCGGCCGGATCGACGGCGGGCACCTCATCCCAGCGCAACGGCGCGGAGACCCGCGCATCCGGCGTCGGGCGGACCGAATAGGCGCACGCGATCGTCTTGTCGCGCGAGTTCTGCCCGAAGTCGACGAAGACCCCGCGGCGTTCGGCGACCCGCCAGGTCGTCGTGGCGACGTCCTGGTCACGGACTCGTCGCTCGACCTCTTCTGCCAAGGCCTTCGCGAAGCGGCGCACGTCGGGGTAGGTCAGCTCCGGCTTGATCGGCGCCATGATGTGCAGCCCGGTTGCACCCGACGTCTTGGGGTACGCCGCCAGCCCGAGCTCTTCCATCACGTCCCGAACGACGAGCGCGATCTCGCGCACGTACGGCCACTGCCCGTCGCGCGAGGGGTCGAGGTCGATGAGCAGGTAGTCCGGCTTCTCGATCTCGTCGACGCGCGAGTGCCAGGTGTGTAGCTCGATGCAGCCGAGGTTGATCACCCAGGCCAGCGCAGCCCGGTTGTCGATGACGGCGAAGACCGTCGAGTGGCCGCTCGGAAACTCGACGAACTGCTCGCCGACGAAATCCGGATGCGTCGGCACCCGCTTCTGGTGGAAGAAGTCGCCCTCGACGCCGTTCGGGTAGCGCACCATGTGGAAGGGCCGTCGCCGCAGGTGCGGCAGGGCGCAGCCGGCAACATCGAGGTAGTACTGGACGAGGTCGCCCTTCGTCAGTCCCGGCTCCGGGAAGAAGATCTTGTCCGGGTTCGTTACCGAAACGTCGTGGCCCTCGACTCGCATGAGGGCCAAGTATCAGTCCTCGCCGCCGGGGCAGCACCTTGCGACCCCGATGAAATCCGCCGCGTCGCGAGGAGGGGTCGACGGTTCGAGTCCGGGCCGCCTGTAACTTTTATAGCGTGCAGGAGCCGGAGACGCGCGGGATCGACCTTTCCTTGGAGCCGCTCGACGACTTCGTCGTCATCCAGCCATCGGACGAGGAGTCGGAGACGAACCTCGGGCTGATCATCCCGGCCTCGAGCGAGACGGACTGCCGCACCGGCGTCGTCACTGCCATCGGTAGTGAGGCCGGCGGTGTCGAACCCGGCGACAAGGTGCTCTTTCCGAGTGACGCGGGCTACGAGGTGCGCCTGAGCGGCACCGCGGTGAAGGTCATGCACCGGAGCGAGCTCATCGCACGCGTGCACGACTGATCAGCTCACGTGTGCGCGCGTGACCTCGTCGGGAGAGGTGCAGCCGAGGAGGCCGAGGCCCAGCTCGATCTCGTCGCGTAGGAGCCGCAGTACGTCCGCGACGCCGTCCTCGCCGGCGGCGGCGAGACCCCAGACCATCGCTCGGCCGATCAGCACGCTGCGTGCGCCGAGAGCGAGCGCCTTGAGAACGTCTGCACCACGGCGGACCCCGCCGTCGAGCAGTACCTCGGCTCGTCCGTCGACCGCGGCGACGACTTCTTCCAGCGCGTCGAGCGAGGCGGAAACGCCGTCGAGTTGACGGCCGCCGTGGTTCGACACCACGACGGCAGCAGCTCCGTGTTCGCAGGCAAGGCGAGCGTCTTCCGCGGTGAGGAGCCCTTTGACGACGACGGGGAGTCCATAACCGGCGAGCCACTCCAGGTCGCGCCAGCTCAGCGTTGCGTCGAAACCGCCGCCGAAGAGGTCCCCCTGGACGGTCAGGTGCTCGGGGATCTTGAAGTCGATGCGGATGTCGCGCTCGCGGCGTCCGATGTACGGCACGTCGACGGTCAGCAGGAGTGCGGAATAGCCGTGCGCGACCGCCTCGTCGATCGCGGCCTCGGTGAGCGTTCTCGGTGTCCAGACGTAGACCTGGAACCAGCGCGGTGCGTCCGGCGCTGCGGCGGCTACTTCGGCCGGGCTCGATGTCGCGGCTGAGGACAGACACATGATCGTGCCGGCCGCGGCGGCCGCTCGCGCGGTTGCGAGCTCGCCGTCCGGATGCGCCATGCGCTGCAGCGCAACCGGTGCGACCAGAACCGGAAGCGCAACGTCGATGCCGAGCACGGTCGTCGTGGTCGTGATGGTGCTCACGTCGACGAGTACGCGGGGGCGCAACTTCCGCCGCTCGAAGGCGGCGAGGTTGTCCCGCAAGGTGACTTCGTCACCGGCGCCGCCGACGAAGTAGGCAAACGCGTTCGCGTCCAGCCGCTCCTCCGCGATCCGTTCGTAGTCCCAGACGTTGACCGGCGCCGCCACCGGCCGAGCGTAACGCGTCCCCTCAAAGGGAAACCCGCCTCGGATAGCCGCAGACGGGTTTCAGATTGCCGGGGTATGAGGGGGGAGCCGGCAACCTCATTTTCGCGGTGGGGTGCCCCCTTTCCTCCCCCTGAAGGGGGAATCGTGAGGCCGGCAAGACGGTGGGCTATCCTGCGACAGCCGCGGAGAAGTGGCCGAGTGGCTGAAGGCGGCGCCCTGCTAAGGCGTTATGGGGGTGAATGCCTCCATCGAGGGTTCGAATCCCTCCTTCTCCGCTTCCCTCGCCGGAGAGGTGTCCGAGTGGCCTAAGGAGCGCGACTGGAAATCGCGTACGTGCTGAAAGGTGCGTCGCGGGTTCAAATCCCGCCCTCTCCGCTCAGCACGGGGGAAACCAGGTTTCCCCCGTGGGCCCTTCGTCCCCGGGCGCTGCGGCGGGAGCGGTGTCCCGCCTCCGCGCGGCCACGGGCACTCGGGCAAGAGCCAAACCTCCTCGCAGCCCGACCGTGTCCCAACGGCCGGTGTCAGACACCCTCACCCCTTCGTCGCGACCGTGTGACGAAAGTCTGTGCGACCCGACACCCTGGAGGACGAGCGGAGCGATCTTCCGCCAGCTCTATCGGGTCCGCGCCAGCGGGACGCTGTCCCAACTGCCGGTGTCAGACACCGTCACGCCTTCGTCACGACTGTGTGACGCGGGCTCGCAACAGCCTCTAAGCGCCTTCGTCTTCCGGGGATTCGAGCGTGGCCGAGAAGATCACGAGACCTAGACAGGTCGCTGCGGCGCCGGCTGCGATCGTGAACGCGACCACGGCACGTGCCAGGTTGGACGGAACGACCGAGAGCACGACACCGTGGAAGAAGACGGGCAGCTTGCTCAAACCCACCGCCATGCCGAGGAGGCCCAACGCACCGCCCGCAATCGCCCGCGTGTCCGGCTTTCCTCGGACAACCACCAGCATTCCGACAATTGCGAACACGAGCTCATTGGCGGCTTCGACCCACTTCCCCTCCGAGGCGTAGGAGTCGAACGCGAAACCTGCGCCGGTCGCCACGAGTCCCACCGCCGCGGCGAGGCCGAAGCCGACCGCGCCGGCCCGTACCCAGCGCATCGGCCGGGCGGCCAGCAGCAGAGCGACGACGGCGAGGAACGGAATGCCGAGCAACGCCCACAGCCACGCGGCCGGCGCATTCACGCGCCAGAGGTCTCCCTGCAGTCGAACCCGACGTCCGTCAACGACGAGCGGGATCGTCCAACGCCTGCGCGCGACGCCCGGCGGTAACCCTCTCACGCGTGCGTCGTGCCACACAACCGAGCGTCCGTGTTTGACGAGCCGGGCGCCCCTCGCGGTGGGCGAGGCATCGTTCACGGCCACGCCGGCACCGGTGATGCGAATGAAGGGCTCGCCGAGGTAGCCGAGCACGGCGACCGAGCGCGCCGTGCCGGCCGTCAGCCGCACCGCGAGATCGCTCTCGTAGATCCGCGCTGCGACTCCGCTGGGCGTCGACGACACATCCGCGCGGTAGTCGACGGCTACAACACCCGAGCGAACATGCGCGCTCGCGGCCGGCGGCGCCACAAGCGCAACAACGACAACGAGGAGAAGAGAGCGGAGGGGGAGGGATTTGAACCCTCGTCGGACCCAAGAGCCCGAAACGGTTTTCGAGACCGCCGCATTCGACCGCTCTGCCACCCCTCCGAGGGGACGCACAGGGTACCGGCCGGTGCCCGCAGTCGCCTCTACGCGACGGTGATGTTCTGCTTCATCCCGGCCGCCTCGTGGCCGGGCACGGTGCAGTAGAGCTCGTACGTGCCGGCCTTGAGCGTGACGGTCAACTTCGCACTCCCGCCCGGCTGGATCAGCTTCGTCTTGTCGCCCGTCTGCTTGATCGCCAGATCGTGCGGGATCTTGCCCGTGTTCTTCACCTCAAAAGTGACCTGCCCCGCCTTCAGGCTGGTCGTCGCGGCCGTGATCTTGAACTCCGTCTCGCTCACCGCGACCGTGCTCGCCTGCGGCTTGGCCGGCGTCGTCGCTGTGGTGGTGGTGCCCTGCCGAGTGGTCTCCGGCGCAGCCGCCTCATGCTTCGCCGGTTCGGCTCCGAACGTCTCGACTGCCGCGAGCATCCCGAAGAAGAACACGAAAGCCACCACGACGAACGCCAGGAGCCCGCGCCCCGGGTAGGCCGGCCGGAACCGCGGAAACAGGAACGGCTGGATCAGCTTCGTCTTGTCGCCCGTCTGCTTGATCGCCAGATCGTGCGGGATCTTGCCCGTGTTCTTCACCTCAAAAGTGACCTGCCCCGCCTTCAGGCTGGTCGTCGCGGCCGTGATCTTGAACTCCTTCTCGCTCACCGCGACCGTGCTCGCCTGCGGCTTGGCCGGCGTCGTCGTGGTGGTCGGCTTCGGCTTCGCCGCCGGCTGCTGCCCGGCCGACGAGACCGTGACGTTCAACTT
>VAWR01000031.1 GCA_005885245.1 Actinomycetota bacterium
AAGACGGCGTATCTGGTACTTGGCCATCATTCGCAGCGCGTCACTCAGATCCTGCCGTGGATCGATCGTGACGAGCTGCTTCGACGCCACGTCGCGAACCTTCACCTGGTCGGGGTCTCTCCCCTCTGCTGCGACCCGCGTCGCGATGTCGCGGTCGGTCAGCATCCCGACCAACTTGTCGCCCTCGACGATGGGTGCGAGGCCGACGTCCTCCTTCCGCATCATCTTCGCTGCGTACGCAACGGATTTATCTGCGTCGATGGTGCACGGATTGGAGGTCATGACGTCTCGTATGTTTTGAGGCATCTCTCCTCCTCGCTATTTTGAATCGCGCGTTGCGTACCCCGCGCGATTCCCTACGAAACGGTGAAAATACAACACGTGTCGTACGAACAACGTATTCGCGAGCTTGCTTTGTCGTTTCCGGAGACGTATGAGGACTCGCCCTGGGGACATCCGGTTTTCAAGGTTGGCGACAACAAGATGTTTGCAGCAATGTCGGACGGAGACGATCCGGTTTCGCTGACGGTGAAGCTCACACCTGAGGAGCGCGAAATTGCGCTGCATTTCCCGCACGTCAGCGTTGCCAGGTACGTCGGGCGCTACGGCTGGGTGACGACCGAGGTCTCCGACGAGGAGACCCTCGAAAGTGCGCTCGAATGGCTACGAGAGAGTTATTGGCTCAAGGCACCGGCGCGTTTGCGCGGCGCCGTCGAAGAGACTTGACAATTTCGCGGAGGCGCCCGAGAGGGCGTCTCAGTCGGCCTCCGGATCGTCGTCAGAAGGGTGGTCCTTGTCGGTTGGGTCCGGGACCGCAGGCTCGTCGATTTCCTCGTTGCGATCGTCTTCGCGTGGGTTGTCCCTATCCTGTTCGGTCATGAAAGTCGTTCTGCCCGACAACTCCGAACTCGAACTTCCGGATGGGTCGACGGGGCTCGACGCGGCCCGTGCGATCGGCCCGAAGCTCGCGGACCAGGCGGTGCTGGTGCGCTCGGACGGACGGGTCCAGGACCTGCGGCTGCCGCTCCAGGACGGACAGCAGTTACAGATCCTGACGACAAGGGACACCGAGGACGCGGACGCACTCTGGGTCCTGCGGCACTCCTCCGCGCACCTCCTGGCCGAGGCGGTCCGAAGGCTCTATCCAGGCGTGAAGATCGCGATCGGCCCTCCGATCGAGAACGGCTTCTATTACGACTTCGAGTTTCCCGAGGCGGTTAGCGAGGAGGACCTGCCGCGGATCGAGGAAGAGATCCGGCGGGAGCTCGCGGAGGGACGCGAGTGGCGGCGCGAGGAGGTGTCCGCGGAAGAGGCGCGCAAGCGGTTCGAAGCCGAGGAGGAGCCGTACAAGGTCGAGCTCGTCGACACGGCGGATGGGCCGATCTCCTTCTACACGCAGGGCAATTTCACGGATCTCTGCCGCGGCCCGCACCTCCAGGACTCGCGCCCGATCAAGGCGATCAAGCTGACGGGCCTCGCCGGCGCCTACTGGCGCGGGGACGAGAAGAACAAGCAGCTCACGCGGATCTACGGAACGGCCTTCTATTCCCAGGAAGACCTCGACGCGTACCTCGAGCGGATCGAGGAGGCGAAGCGACGCGACCACCGCCGCCTTGGTGTCCAGCTCGACCTCTTCCATCTCTCGGACGTCTCGCCGGGGTCGCCGTTCTGGCACCCGAAAGGGGCGGTGATCTGGAACCAGCTCGAAGCGCTGCGACGGCGCATGAACGAGAAGCATGGCTATGTCGAAGTGCGGACACCGCTCATCTACGACTCGAGCGTCTGGGTCACGTCCGGTCACTGGGAGAAGTACCGCGAGAACATGTTCCTGATCCCGGAGGGCGAACGGACGTACGGCCTCAAACCGATGAACTGCCCAGGGCACATGCTCCTCTTCAACAGCCGCATCCACTCGTATCGCGAGCTGCCCGTGAGGTACGCGGAGGCGTCACCGCTCCATCGGAACGAGCTCGCGGGCGCTCTTCACGGTCTCACGCGCGTGCGGCAGGTGACGCAGGACGACGCCCATATCTTCGTGGCCGAAGACCAGATTGAGGACGAGCTGGACCGCGTACTCGCGTACGTCCGCGAGCTTTACGCGATCTTCGAGCTCGAGCCACGAGCCGAGCTGTCGACTCGCCCCGATAACAAGGCCGGCGACGACGAGCTCTGGGACCACTCCGAGGCGATCCTCGAGCGCGTGTTGCGGACGCACGAGATGCAATACGCCATCGGGGAAGGGGAAGGGGTCTTCTACGGGCCGAAAATCGATCTCCACGTGACCGATTCGCTGGGGCGCTCGTGGCAGATGGCCACGATCCAGCTCGACTACCACCAGCCGCGGCAGTTCGAGAATACGTTCATGGGCGGGGACAACCGTGAGCACACGCCCGCGGTGATCCACCGCGCGGTCTATGGGTCGTTCGAGCGCTTCATCGGGATTCTCACGGAGCACTACGCCGGCGCGTTCCCGGTGTGGCTGTCGCCGGTCCAGGTGCGAGTGATTCCCGTTGGGGAGGATCATCGCGTGGCGGCGCGCCGGCTCGAGGAGGCGCTCGCCGAATTCCGCATCGAGGTCGACGAGCGAGACGAGACGGTCAGTCGGCGGATCCGCGATGCCGAGCTGGAGAAGATCCCCTACGTGATCGTGTTCGGAGACAAGGAGTCCGACGAGGCCCTGGCGGTCCGGAAGCGGGGCGGGGTGCAGTCCACCCTCAGCCTCGAGGGGCTTCGTGCCGAAATCTCCCAGGTTGCTACCCTGTAGGCCTGCAAGCAGGAGCGCCCACGTTCCTCACCTCGCGAGCTTGAGCTCAGCGTGGTTCAACCGAGTCTGCAGGGACGAGGATCCTGGGCCGCTGCTTGCAGCGGTTTGTTTGTTTTCAATCCCGTGCCAGACTTCAGTCTGGCTTGGGCGTAACTCGAAAGAAAGGAATGAAGCTAGCTTGGTGACAGCCCTTTGAGGCCTAGGCGAACGGTCGAACCGCCTTCTCGGCCCGTCCCGCAGGCCCGGATCAACGACTACATCCGCGCTTCGCAGGTACGGTTGATCGACGACGACGGCTCGCAACTCGGGATCAAGCCCACGAAGGAGGCGATGCAATACGCCTTCGACAAGGGGCTCGACCTCGTGGAGGTCGCCTCGCAGGCCGACCCGCCGGTGGCCCGGGTGATGGACTACGGGAAGTACCGGTACGAGCAGGAGCAGAAGGCGAAGCTCGCGCGAAAGCACCAGACGCAGATCAACGTCAAGGAGATCAAGCTCAGGCCGAAGATCGGAATTCACGATTACAACACGAAAAAGGGCCACGTCGAGCGCTTCCTGAACCAGCGCGCCAAGGTGAAGGTGACGATTATGTTCAGGGGCCGCGAGACCACCCATCCCGAGCGGGGTCGCGACCTCCTGTTGCGACTCGCGGAGGACGTCCAGGAAATCGGCCAGATCGAATCCCAGCCGCTCCTGGACGGACGGAACATGGTGATGGTGCTGGGGCCGACGAAGAACGCGGGGACGAAACGAGATGCCGAAAACGAAAACATCGAGCAGCGCGAAGAAGCGGTTTAAGGTCACCGCCGGCGGCAAGCTGCTCCGCCGACGCGCGATGAAGAGCCACAACCTGACGAAGAAGTCGCCGAAGCGGAAGCGGCGCTTCGGCAAGGACCAGCCGGTCGCGCAAGCGAACGAGCGTGCGCTCAAGCAGATGCTCGGCGGAAGGGGGACCAGGTAGATGCCGCGGGTCAAGCGCTCAGTCGCATCACGCAAGAAGCGCCGCAAGGTCCTCGGCCAGGCCAAGGGGTACTGGGGGCTGAAGAAGTCCTCCTACCGCTATGCCAAGGAGCAGGTCGACCACTCGCTCACGTACGCCTATCGCGACCGGAAGAACAAGAAGCGGACGTTCCGCCGGCTCTGGATCATGCGGATCAACGCGGGCGCGCGCGCCAACGGGCTCTCGTACAACCAGTTCGTTGCGGGGTTGAAGAAGGCGGAGATCGAGCTCGACCGCAAGGTCCTCGCGGATCTCGCAGTCAGCGACCCCATCGCGTTCGGCGCCATCGCCGAGAAGGCGAAGTCTGCGCTACAAGGCTCGGCTAGCTGAAGCGTCTGATCGGGTCGCCCGAAACGCTCAGCTGAACACGCTCGGCATGATCCGCTCGCGGGAGAACGAAAAGCTCAAGCTCGTTCGCAAGCTGCACGACCGGCGATGGCGCGAAAAGCTCGGGTTGTTCGTCGCGGAAGGCGAGGATCTCGTCGACGCCGCGCGCGCGGCCGGGGTCGAGCCGGAGGACCTCTTGATCGCCGGCGAGAACGTCGACCCCGCGCTGCTCGCAGAGGTCTCCTCGCTCGGTCATCCGCCGCGTGTCGTCGGTGTCTTCCGGACGTCCGACCTGCCCCGTGGACCCTTGCCCGACGTCGGGCTGGCTCTGTGGCGGGTCGGGGACCCGGGAAACGTCGGCACGCTGGTGCGGGCCGCGGATGCGCTCGGGCCCGCGTTCGTCGCGTTGTCGTCCGGGTCGGCCGACCCAACAGGGCCGAAGGCCCTGCGCGCGTCGATGGGCTCGCTGTTCCGCGTCCCGGTGATTCCGTTCGACGAGGCGCCGGGGCGCCGAATCGCGCTCGTCGCGCACGGAGGCGTCATGCCGTCAGAGCTCGACCTCTCAGGCCCGACGACGTTCGTGCTCGGCGCGGAGCGCGAGGGCCTCCCCGGCGAGGTGCTCGCGACGTGCGAGGAGCGCCTGACGATCCCGCTGGCCGACGCCGCCGAATCGCTGAATGTCGCAACCGCGGGCGCGATCGCGCTCTACGAGCGGACTCGCCGCGCCAGCCACACGGTGTCCTCCCGCCCTTCATAGGGCCTGCGGTCGAACCAGCCGTAGCAGGCCTCGACCTCGAACCCGACCGCCTCGAGGAGCGCGCGCCATTCGTCCGGCGAGAGCCACGCCAGCGACATCGTCGTTTCGTGCTCCTGATCGCGAACAGAGAGCGTCAGCGTCCGTGCTTCCTCGTCCCACAGGGCGTGTTCGAAGATCCCGGGCTCGCGCTCGACCCACCGGCCCTGGGTTTGCTCGATGTCCTGGGCGTCCGGGGTGAACACGTCGAAGACGAAGAGCCCACCGGGCAGGAGGAGCTCGTGCGCCGCCGCGAGGACGCTGCGGCGATCTTCGTCCGTGTGCATGTGCAGGAGCGACCGGAACGGACAGATCACGAGCGGCACGCACTCCGCGATCGGCGGCTGCCGAAGATCGCCGACGCGTAGGTCGAGCTCGACGCCGGCAAGCGCCGCCCGTCGCGCGCAAACGTCGAGCATCCCTCGCGAAGAGTCGACGCCTATGACCCGGATTCCGTCGGCTGCGATCGGCACGGCGATCCGGCCCGTGCCGACGCCGAGCTCGACGACCGGACCGCCCGAGCGCCGGGCCTCCTCGAGGTAGAACGCCACATCCTCGACCACGCTCGCGCTCCACGGGTCGTACAGCTCCGCGATCGTGTCGTAAGGGCTCGACATCACCGCTATCGTTCCAGCATGGTCAGAGTGCGTGCGGCCTTCCTGTTTAGCCCGCCCCGGCTCGCCGCTGGGCATCGGGCCTGACGCGCGCGCGCAGAGACCCGTCCTCCGCGAGCCGGGGCTTTTCAGCCGTTCACCGCTGGTCCCGGAAGGAGGAAATGCATGGAGAAACGATCCGTTACAGTCGCCGCCGTGGACGTCGAGGCCCTCGAGCGCGACGCGGCAGCCGCGGTGGCCGCCGCGTCCACGCCTGAGGAGCTCGACGAGATACGCATCCGTTACCTCGGTCGCAGGAGCGAGCTGAAGCAGGCCTTGCGCGCAGTGCGTGATCGCGAGACCGGGATGACGCTCAACGCGGTCCGCGAGCGGCTCGAGGCTGCCTTCGACACCCGCGAGACCGAGCTCGAGCGGGACCAGCTCGCCAAGCGCGACCAGGCACTCGACGTGACGCTGCCGGGAACCCAGCTCCGGCGCGGCCGTCTCCATCCGCTGACCCAGATCCGCCGTGAGGTCGAAGACATCTTCCTCGGGCTGGGCTACGAGATCATCGACAGCCGCGAGGTCGAGACCGTCTGGCACAACTTCGACGCACTCAACCAGCCTTTGACGCACCCGTCGCGTTCGCACCGCGACACGTTCTACGTCGACGACGACACGCTGCTGCGTACGCACACGTCCACGGGGCAGATCCGTGTGATGGAGCAGCGTGATCCGCCGATCTACATTGCGACCCTCGGCCGCGTGTACCGGCGCGATACTCCGAGCCCGCGCTCTACCCCGAACTTCCATCAGGTCGAAGCGCTCGCGGTCGACCGCGGGATCACGCTCGCGGACCTGAAAGGCACGCTGATGCACTTCTTCCGCGCGATGTTCGGAGAAGGGCGAGACGTCCGGATGCGGACGAGCTTCTTTCCCTTCACGGAGCCCTCGGTGGAGTTCGACGTCACCTGTTTCCTCTGCGCGGGCAAAGGCTGCGCGTTCTGCAAGCACACCGGTTGGTTCGAGATGGGTGGGGCCGGCGTCGTCGACCCGGCGGTGTTCGAAAGGGTCGGCTACGACCCGGAGGAGTGGTCCGGATTCGCGTGGGGCCTCGGTCTCGACCGGATCGCGGCGCAGCGGCACGGGATTCCTGACATCCGCATGTTCTGGGAAAACGATCTGCGCGTCCTGAGGCAGTTTTAGTCATGCGCGTGCCGGTGAGCTGGCTGCGGGAGTACGTCCCGATCGAGGTGCCGATCCAGGAGGTCGCGGACCGCCTCGTGATCTCGAGCTGCGAGGTCGACGGAATCGAGACGGTCGGCGTTGCGGACGTCGACGGCAACCTCGGGCTCTTCCGCGTGGGCCGCGTGCTCGACGCTGTCAAGCATCCCAACGCGGACCGCCTGCAGCTCTGCCAGGTGGACGTCGGCGAGGGCGATCCCCGGCAGATCGTCTGCGGCGCCTGGAACTTCGGCGCCGGCGCCACCGTCGGCGTTGCCCTGCCTGGAGCCGTCTTGCCGACCGGCCTCGAGCTGGAACGACGCAAGGTTCGGGGGGAGCTCAGCGACGGGATGATCCTCGCCGAGGACGAGGTCCAGCTGGGCACCGATCACACCGGAATCATGCTCCTGCCAAACGGGATCGAGCCCGGGACGCCTCTCGCGGACGTGCTGCCGCTGACGGACACGGTCCTGCAGCTGGAGACGAGCCACAACCGGCCGGACCTCGTCGCCGTCTACGGCATCGCCCGCGAGGTGGCGGCACTCTTCGACGCGGGGCTCGCGCCGCCGCCGGGCCACGACCCGCCGCGGGACACGGACGAGGCCGTCGACGTCACGATCGAGGACTTCGAGGCGTGTCCCCGGTACATCGGCCGCCTCTTCCGCGGCGCGACGATCGGACCGTCACCTGTCTGGTTGCGGGCCCGACTGCTTGCCGCGGGAATGCGGCCGATCTCGAACGTGGTCGACATCACGAACTACGTCATGCTCGCGCTCGGGAATCCTCTGCACGCGTTCGACCACGCGAAGCTCGCGGGAGGACGGATCATCGTCCGTCGCGCGCGCCCCGGAGAGAAGCTGCGCACGCTCGACGGTGTCGAGCGCGAGCTCGAGTCCTACGACCTGATGATCGCCGATGCCGAACGCTCCGTTGCTCTCGCCGGGATCATGGGCGGTGAGGAGACGGAGATCGGCGAAGCCACCAAGGATGTCCTGCTCGAAGCGGCGAACTTCGAGCCGTTCACGATCTTCCGCACGGCGGAGCGCCTGCGGCTCCGCACGGAGGGCTCGAATCGCTGGGAGAAGGGCGTCGATCCCTATCTCGCGGAACAGGCGGCAACGCTCGCCACGCAGCTGATCGTGGAGCTTGCGGGTGCGAGCTGGGCGGGCCATGTCGACGTCCACGCCGGCTTGCCCGAACCGCCCACGGTTCGCTTTCGCCCCGAGCGAACCGATGCCGTGCTCGGCATCGAGACGACGCCGGACGAACAGCATGCGATCCTGCACCGGCTCGGATTCGGCGTCGACGGCGACGAGGTCTCGGTTCCCAGTTGGCGCGCGCGGGACGTGACCCGGGAGATCGACGTCGTCGAAGAGGTCGCACGGTTCAGGCTTGCAGACGTTCCAGCCCGCCTGCCGATGCGCCAGGCGATGTTCGGCACCCTGTCGAAGCCCCAACGCGTCCGGCGCCGCATCGAGGACGTCCTCGTCGGATTCGGCTATTCGGAGGCGTACACGTGGAGCTTGCTGCCGAGGGAGTCGGCGTCCGCCGCGGTCGAGCTGCAGGAGCCCCTCTCGAGCGAGCAGGCGGTGCTTCGCACGTCGCTCGGCGAGGGTCTGCTTGCATCGGCGCGCCGGAACGTGGACGCCGGCAACGACGAGATCGCGCTCTTCGAGCAGGCCCACGTCTATCTCCCGACGGGCGAGCAGCTTCCCGAGGAACGCTGGCGCGTCGGCGGGATCGCCCAGGGAGGGTTCCTCTTCGCCAAGGGCACCGTCGAGGGCCTCTATGCGGCACTCGGGGTCGCGCCCAGCTTCAGCCCCGCGGACGACCTGCCCGTCTCCGGGCGCGGCGCGCGAACGGAGGAAGGCTGGGTGGTTTCGCTGCGCGACCCCGATCTGCCGGGCGATTGGGGTGCGTTCGAGCTCGACGTCGATGCTCTCGTCGACCGTATTCCCGACCTGATCGTCTACGAGGACGTGATCACGTTTCCGCCGGTCCGCCAGGATCTCGCGTTCGTCGTCCCGGAGGAAGTGACGGCCGGCCAGCTTGCTGCTGCCGCCCACGAGGCGGCCGGAGACGAGCTTCGCGAGCTGAGGGCCTTCGACGTCTATCGCGGCGACCAGGTGGGGCAGGGCAAGAAGTCGATCGCCTTCTCGGTGACCTTCCAATCGCCCGAGCGGACGCTCACCGACGACGAGGCCGCCGAGCTTCGGCGACGGATCGTCTCCCGTCTAGAGCAAGACTTCGGTGCTCAGCTCCGCGGCTGAGAGGCACATGAATCCGGGGGCCTGAAACTAAACGAAAGGCCAGGTCTGGGCTCTGGACAATGTCTCCGCCGTCCCTATGGTGAGACCGGGGAGTAACTCGGGAGGGGGGACAGATGGGGATGCGGCTTGCGGGCGCGCTCGCGCTCGTACTCGGTGTCGCCACGTTCGCGGGACCGGCGCTCGCCGGGAACGGAAACGGCGGCAACAACGGCAACAGCGGCAACAGCGGCAACAGCGGCAACAGCGGCAACAGCGGCAAGGCGGACAGCAGCTCGGCGGCGGTATCAGCGCCGGGTAACTCTGCCGGCGCGCCCGGGCAACTGAAGAAGGACGACGGGCCGTCGAGCCAGGCGGCTGCGACCACGACCACGGCTTCGCCGGTGGTCACGGGCGCTGGCTCCGCATCGAGTCAGGGCGTCAAGCCCGGAAATGACACCGCCCATGACACGCACGCGGCGGCGTCTTCGACGAAGACGAAGCTCTACGGCAACGGCCACACGGCCGGCGAGATCGCGATCCGGAACGGGGCTGCACGGAGCACCGTGCTGCACGGTCCGGGCAACAGCCAGCCGCACAAGGCGGCACCATGCTCGGGCGGGCACGAGGTCGACGTGCACGCATTGAAGTCGAGGCGCCACAGGATGGGCTGTGGCTCCGTCTCGGGGCCGACCGGCTCCGTAACCGGCGGGAACGAGAGCAATGGCTCGGACCCGGGTAGCTCGTCCGAGACGAGCACCCCGCCCGCCGAGCCGTCGAGCCCTCGGGGCTCCGGGGAGCGGTCGAAGCCGAAGCGCAGCACGAGGGTCACGGGCCCTGAGTCTGCGGCCGTCCTCGCTGCGGTCCAGAGGCCTGCCGGGGCGACGTTGCCCTTCACCGGGTTTCCGCTCTGGATCGGAGTGGCTCTCGGCGTCGTGCTGCTCGCCCTCGGCCTGACGCTCTCGGTGCTGGCCGGTCGCGGATCCGAACGGGAGGTTGGCCCGTAGAGTCCGGGCATGGCGATACGAATCCTGCTCGGCGCGCTACTCGGCGCCATGTTCCTCCCCTCGGTGCTCGCCCAGGCTGACAATCCAAGGCTCGTGGGCACCGTGGGGAGGAACGACACCTTCACGATCGCGCTGCAAGACCCATCCGGGAAAGCCGTGACGAGCCTCGAGCCCGGAACCTACGACATCGAGGTCCACGACCTTTCGGAGGAGCACAACTTCCATCTCGTCGGCCCGGGAGTGGATCAGGCGACGGACATTGCCGCCGCCCAGGACGTCGTCTGGACGGTGACGTTCACAAACGGCACGTATCGGTTCCAGTGCGACGCGCATTCGACGACGATGCGCGGCCGGTTCACGGTCGGGACCGTCGCCGCGTCCAACGTGCTCAAGGCCTCCGTCGGACCGAAACGGACGATCACGCTGCAGCCGAAGACGGTCGCGGCGGGTCCCGCCAGGATCACCGTGGTCGATCGGAGCCGAACCGACAACTTCCATCTCGTCGGCCCCGGCGTGAATCGGAAGACGGGCGTCGTCTTTCGCGGACGGGCGACATGGAACGTCGCACTGCAGGGAGGCCGCTACACGTACAGGTCGGACAAGCACAAGCGCTTGCGCGGCTCGCTCACGGTCACGTCCTCCTAGATAGAGGCATCAAGCCCTCCTAACCGGCTTCACGAGACCAGCGCGCTCGCCGCCCGCCGCGCGGATCTCCGCCTGGCGTTCGAGCTCTGCGTTCAGCTCGGCGCCGAAAAGCAGCGCGAACGCCGAATAGTTGAGCCAGAGCAGCAGGATGACGCCGCTGGCGATCGTGCCGTAGGTCTTCGTGTAGTTGCCGGCATACGTGACGTAGAGAGCGAAGAGGCCTGACAGCAGCAGCCAGAGCAGTCCCCCGAGGAGCGATCCTGGCGTGATCCATTTCCAGCTCCGCTGCTCTCGGTCCGGCGCGAGGTAGTACACGAGCCCGAAGAACAGGAGTATGGCCGCGAAGGCCACCGGCCAGCGGACGATCCCCCACGTCCACTGGAACGCGCCGCCGAGGTGCGCCTTCTTCGAGATCGCGTCGCCCAGGGAGCCGCCCACCACGATGAGCAGGAAGATCCCGGCGGTCGTGAACCCGCTCACGACGACGAGGAGGATCGCAACGGCCCGGACCTTCCAGAACGGCCGGGTCTCCTGCCGCTCGACCGCGGCGTTCACGGCCTTGATCACCGACGACATCGCCCCGCTGGCGGCCCAGACGGCACCGAAGAAGCCGATCAGGAAGGCGGCCGCGGAGGTCCCGCCCTTTGAGTCCTTCTGCAGGCTGGTGATGAACTTGATCACCCCGTTCGGCGCGATCGGATCGAGGAGCCGCTTCACATCGTCGAAGAGATGGAAGAGTCCGAGCGCACCGACGATGAACGCCATCGCAGGAAAGAACGCGAGCAGCGAGCTGTAGGCGACCTGCTGGGACAGTCCCATGCAGTCGTCCTTCATGAACTCCGAGAAGCTGCGCTTGAGCGAGGCGAGCCACTCGGAGACGCTCAGCTTCTCCGGAGAAGTCGGCGTGCGCCCGACGCGCGCCTCGCGCTCAGTCGCGGTCGACAAGGCGGAAGCGGCCGAGCTTGGCCTTCGTCTCGCCTTCGCGCCCGCGCCGGAAGATCAGACGCGCCGTTGCGCCGATTCCTCCGGCCAGCAGAAATCCGACGCCGAGTGCTCCCGCCGCCACGACCGGAAGGTTGGCGCGAAGCTTGGCGCTGACGTTCGTTGCTTCGCCGATGCTCTCGCGCAGCGTCTCCGCTGCGCCGGCCAGCTGCACGCGCTCGGCTTCGATGTCCCGCCGGACCTGCTCGACCGTCCGCGCGTTGCTACCTGCCATCGCTCTTGAGTGCTTCCGTCGTCAGCCTCGCCTCACGGATCGCCTGCACCGGTACGGGCGGCGTTCCCTTCCTGATCTTGCTCAATCCGAGGACGCCCAGGCTCAGCGCGAGAAGCAAAAGGATCCCCGTCGTGACGAGCAGCGCGAGCCACGTCGACATCGCTGTCGCGAGCGCAGCGGCCACCGTGGCGAAGGCGAACCCGAGCACGAACAGCAGCAGGACCGCCGCGACGAGCGCGAAGGCAATTCCGAGGCCAAGCGCGACGACCTTGCGTTTGAGCTCCATCGCCGCGAGCTCGAGCTCGAGGCGGACGATCGAGCTGGCCCGCTCGGCGACCTCCTTGACTGCCGCGCCGAGTCCCTGCGTCTCGCGGCCGTCAGTCTCGTGGGTGTGCATGGCCCCTCCAGTCGATCCACTTGGCGAGGACGACGCCGGCCACGAGTGCGGCGCCGACGATGATCCAGGGGTTGGGGCCGCCGCCGTTTCTTTTCGGCCGTGAGCCGAGCTGCGGGCTCGAGGGCGCGACCCTTGGCTTGCCGGGCTTCTGGTTCGTCGGAGCTTCGCCGCGCGCGCGCGCCTTGATCAGACTCGGCTTCATCTTCCTGATCAGGTCGGCGTCCCCGGCGAGCGGCTCCGAGAGCTTCGCCTTCAGGCCACCTTCACCGGCCAGCTGATTCGCCAGCTCCTGCAGCTTGTCCGCTGCGCGATCGACTGTCTGGTCCGCTGTCATTTCTTGGTCGGAGGCTCCTCGCCCGTGAGCGTACGCCATACCCGCGAAGCGGCGCGGCGCGACACGATCGTGGCGAGGGCGCCGAACGTTCCGTAGATCGCCGACCACAGCAGCTTACGAAGCATCAACTCCCATTTTCTACCAAGCCCTGGCCGAGGCAAACCTGCATAAGTATTCTGAGCTTTATGCAGCTGGCCAAGGCCGAGCGCCAACGGTTGATCGAGAGCGTGGTCTCCCGCAAACGCGTCGGCACCCAGTTCGAGCTGCTGGATGCGCTTGCCGACGCCGGTTGCGCCGTCACGCAGGCAACGATCTCTCGGGACATCCGCGAGCTCCGGCTCGAGAAGACACATGATTCCTTCGACAGGCCTCGTTACGTGCTGCCGCACTCCGTGCGTAGAGCGGATCCCAACGAGGCCCTGACCTCGATCCTCGGCCAGTTCGGACGCAGTGTCACCTCGGCCGGGAACATCGTCGTCGTACGGTCCGAGCTGGGAGCTGCACCCCCGATCGCTCGCGCGCTCGACGAGCTCGACCACGACCGCATCGTCGGCACGCTCGCCGGAGACGACACCGTTCTCGTCGTCGCGCCGTCGGAGCGGGATGCGAAGTCGCTGGCGCGCGAGCTCGGCGGCGTGCTGGCTTAGTGCTGCCGAAACGCACGCCGGACGGCGTGCACCACTCGCGTCAGGAAGTTCAGACGCTCCGCGCGAGAATGGATCGGCGCCTCGACGGCGGCCTCGGCCCTCGTCAGCGCCCCGGCGCCGTCAGGTTCGATCTCCGCGGTCGTCGCGGGCTCCTTGAACTCGTCGAGGTGCCGGATCTGTTCCTTCGTGAGCTTCAGCTGCACCCGCCCCTGGGTGATCTGTCCCACCTGCTCGGAGGGAACGTAAACGGGCCTGCCGAGCAGGCCCGTCGACACGGAAAGCCCGTTGAAGATGTCGTCGCCAGAATCTCCGACCACCTCGTCGACAGAACCGACGTCGTGACCCTCCGCGTCGACGACCTTCCAGCCGGACACGATCAAGAACCAGGAGACCGGATCGCCCGCGCTCATCGCCCTGGGCGAGCTCTGGTCATACGTTGCGGCCGCCGACGAGCCAGACGGGCCCCTGCGTTCCGACCGGCTGGGTGTCGGAGAGGACGTGGAGGATCTCGAGCGCGCCGGTGATGCCTTGCTCGTCGCAGCGCTCGAAGCACCGCGCCGCCATTTCGGGCGATACCCCGTACCCGAAGTGGTGAGCGGCCCGGAACCTGAACGTCGCGGCATCCCCGAGGCGCGCGGGGTTGGTCGGCGCGAGCAGCAGGGCCGCAGGCTCGAGGTAATCCGTCGAATCCAGGGTGACCTGCGCGTAGAGGTCGCTCCAGTCCGCCGGAAGCGGCGCGAGCCTGCGCTCCCACTGATCCCGCAACGGCTCTTTCTTGCGCAATTTCTCCGCGGGAGCTTTCTGAGCGCGCAGCAATTCGAGCGTTCCCTCGATGCGTTCGTGATCGAGGCGCCTGAGCAGCCGGCGGACGGCCTCCGGACCGATTCCCGGACCGCCGCGGTCGACCGCGAAGGGGATCCTGGTCCCGAAGCGGCCGGGATTGGCCGGCGCCAGCAGTGCTGTCGCGCGCTCGGTCCGCCTCACGTTGTCAAGCGTCAGTTGGAGGCTGAGCCCCGTCCAGTCGTCCTCCAGACCACGCTCGAGCTCGTTGAACTGTTCGACTAGTCGCAAGAGCCTGAGCATAAACTGACCCTCGTGGCGAAGGTGGAGCAGAAAGGGACGCTCTCGAAGTCGGATCTACGCGAGTTCTTTCGCGAGATGTTGCTCATCCGGCGCTTCGAGGAGAAGGTCGAGGAGCGCTTCCGGGCCGGAGAGCTGCCCGGATTCCTGCACGTGGCGATCGGCCAGGAGGCCGTCGCGGTCGGCGTCTGCCGCGCGCTGGAGGAAGGCGACATCATCGGCTCGACGCATCGCGCGCATGGCCACACGCTCGCCAAGGGCACGACGCCGAACGAGCTCATGGCCGAGCTGTACGGAAAGCTCGAGGGCTGCTCGCACGGATACGGCGGCTCGATGCACCTCTACGACATCGAGCGCGGCAACATGGGCGCGAATGCGGTCGTCGGCGGCGGCCTGCCGGCGATCGTGGGCGCGGCGCTCGCCTTCAAGTTTCGCGGGGAGCCGCGCGTAGGCGTCGCCTTCTTCGGCGACGGCGCCACGAACATCGGGACGTTCCACGAGTCGCTCAACCTCGCGCAGCTCTGGCAGGTTCCGGCCGTGTTCGTGTGCGAGAACAACCACTGGGCGGAATCGACGCCGAGCTGGCAGCACATGCCGATCGAGGACATCTCGCAGCGCGCGGTCGCGTTCGGAATGAAGGCGGTCAAGGTCGACGGCCAGGACGTCGAGGCTGTCTACAAGGCGGCGCGGCGCGCGCTCGAGCATGCGCGCGGCGGCAAGGGCCCCGTCTTTCTCGCCGTCAACACCTACCGGCTCGTCGGTCATTACATCGGCGATCCCCAGGTCTACCGCTCGAAGGAGGAGCTCGAGCAGACTCGTGAGACGCAGGATCCAATCCAGCATCTGCGCGCGAGGCTCGAGTTGTCGGACGACGAGGTCGAGGAGATCGACCGCGAGGTGCAGGAGATCGTTGACACGGCGGTCGACTTCGCCAAGAGCGGGACCGACCCCAAGCCGGAGGACGCGTTAAAGAACGTCTATGCGTAGGGAAGGCACGTTCCCGAACATCCATGCCTGAGTTGAGTTACAGAGAGGCCGTTCGCGATGCGCTGTCGCGCGCGATGCGCGACGACGAGGACGTCTTCATCATGGGCGAAGACATCGCCGAGATGGGCGGCTCCATGGGCGTGACGCAGGGCATGCTCGACGAATTCGGCCCGGAGCGCGTCCGCAACAGCCCGATCTCCGAGATGGCGCTGGCCGGCGCGGCGATCGGCGCGGCGATGCAGGGGATGCGCCCGGTGGCGGAGATCATGTACGAGGATTTCCTCACGCTCGCGACGGAGCAGATCGTGAACCAGGCGGCGAAGCACCGCTACATGTCGGGCGGCCAGCTCAGCGTTCCGGTCACCTTTCGCACCCAGGGTGGGGCCGGCTGGTCGCCGGGCGCGCAGCACGCACAGCAGCTGGAGGCCTGGTTCGTGCACATCCCGGGACTGAAGGTCGTGTTCGCGTCGACGCCGTCCGACGTGCGGGGCCTGCTCTGGTCGTCGATCTACGACGACAACCCCGTCATCTTCTTCGAGCACCGCACGCTCTACGGAATCAAGGAGGACGTGCCGGACGAGCTCGAGCCGATCCCGCTCGGCGAGGCGCGCGTGCATCGCCCGGGCGAGGATGTGACCGTGATCGCGACCGGACGGCTCGTCCACGAGTCGCTTGCCGCCGCAGAGGAGGCGGAGCAGGAGGGAGTATCGGTCGAGGTCGTCGATCCGCGGACACTGCAGCCCCTCGACGAAGATGCGCTCGTCTCGTCTGTGAAGAAGACGAACCGATGCGTCGTCGCGCACGAGGCCGTGACGCGCATGGGCTTCGGAGCCGAGGTGGCGGCCGTGATCCAGTACGGGGCCTTCGACTGGCTCGATGCGCCGATCGAGCGCGTCGGTGCGAAGTTCGCGCCGCTACCGTTCGCGCCCGTGATGGAGGAGTTCGTCGTCCCACACTCCCGCGACGTCCTCGACGCGATCTACCGCACGGTCGGACGGAGCAACGGCAGCGATGGCAACTGAGATCAAGCTACCGCGGCTGGGCCAGGGCATGGAGTCCGGGACGATCGTCAAGTGGCTGAAGGCCGAAGGCGACCAGGTCGAGAAGGGCGAACCGCTCTACGAGCTGGACACGGACAAGGTCACGCAGGAGGTCGAGGCGGACGCCTCGGGTGTCCTGCTGAAGATCGCCGTCGCGTCGGGCGAGGTCGACGTCGGCAGGACGATCGCGGTGATCGGCGAGCAAGGCGAAGAGATCCCCAAAGAGGTCGAGCCGGAGCAGGCTTCCGGCAACGGCGCCGGGGCAGAGCAGGTGGACGAGGATGCGCGGGCAGAAGGATCTCCCGGGCGCGCGCGTGAGGAAGAGCGCGAGCGTGGGCGGCGTGCTGCGGCCGGCATGGGCGAGCCCGTCGCCGAGGTCAGGCAGCCGTCGGCCGACAACGGCGGCCGGATCAAGGCCTCCCCGCTGGCGCGCCGGATCGCCCGGGAACGGGGCATCGAGCTGAGTGCGGTTGCCGGCACCGGTCCAGAAGGCCGAGTCGTCGCGGAGGACGTCGAACGAGCCGCGGCTCCCGGCGGAGCCCCGGTGCCTGTCACGGCGCTCCCGACTGCGCCGGTCGACGAGGTCGAGGTCGAGCAGTTCACCTCGATGCGCAGGACGATCGCGCGACGGCTCACAGAAGCCTGGGAAGCGCCGGTCTTCCAGCTCGGGATCACCGCCGACATGGGCCGCGCCCTCGAGCTGCGCAAGCGCCTTGTCGAGCTTCACGCGGACGGCGTGAAGCCGACCATCTCGGATCTGCTGACGAAGATCTGTGCGGCTGCACTCGTGCGGCATCGCGCGGTCAACGCGCTCTACCAGGGCGACGCGGTCGAGCTGCACGCGAGCGCGAACATCGGCATTGCCGTCGCCGTTCCGAAGGGTCTCGTCGTGCCGGTCATCCCCGGATGTGAACGGAAGTCGGTCGCAGAGATCGCCGCCGAACGGGCCGCGATCGTCGAGCGCGCGCGGACCGGCAAGCTGCAGCAGTCCGACCTCGAAGGTGGAACGTTCACCATCTCAAACCTCGGCATGTACGGAATCGAACGCTTCATCGCCGTCCTCAACCCGCCGCAGGCGGCGATCCTCGCGGTGGGCGCGGTGTCCGATCAGGTCGTCGCAATGGACGGTCAACCGACCGTCCGGCCCCGCTTGGAGCTCACGCTCACGTGCGATCACCGGGCGATCGACGGCGCGACGGGCGCCGAATTCCTCCGCGACGTCAAGGCGTTCCTCGAAGAGCCCGGCCTCGCGTTGTGACTCCGGTCTGGTACCACGTCCGCGATCTCGAAGCTGGACGTGCGTTCTATACGAACAAGCTCGGCTTCACGGAGACCTACGTCGACTCCGACGGCAGCTGGGCGAAGCTCGAGCGGAGTGGGATGGAGATCGGCCTGGCGGAAGGCGAGCCGGAGGAGGACGGCGGCGTCGCACACGTCGACGTCGAGGACGTGCGGTCGGTGGCAGAGCAGCTTCGGGGCGCGGGCGTGGAGGTCGGGGTGGTGTTCGAGCTGCACGGCGAGATGCGTCTGCTGGACGTGTTCGACCCTGACGGAAATCGGCTGCAGTTCGCGGAGGAGCTTTCCGGCAGCTGACATCGAGGCCGTGTTCGGCCGCGACGGGAATCGTCTTTGGAATCTCTTTGGCCGGCGCTCTGCGGGGCGCCGACGTCTTGCGTTCGGCTAGAGAGCGGAAGGCCGCTGAACGAGCGGCGCGGGCAGGCGTACGCGGCCGGGACCCAGTCGCAACGCACGGCGCCGGAGCAGGCGAGCCCGCAGGCCCGTCCCGAACTCGGTCCGCCGATCATCGTCACGTTTCATGTACCTAGAGATGCCGCACCCGGCCCCTTCTTGCCTCGATTGCCGCGAATCACTCCTTCGAGTGACAGCGGCCATACACTGCGGGCCGTGATCCGCCAGGCCGGACCGCAAGACGTCCGTTTCCTCCGCGACATGCTCAAGCACGCCTATCACTGGCGCCTGAACGAGGATCCCGACCTCCCGGTCGCCCGCTACGTGAACAACTGGGGCCGGCCCGGCGATGCCGGCCTCGTCGCGTGGGAGGCAGGCCCGATCGGGGCCGCGTGGTACCGCCTCTTCCCGGCGAGCGCGCCGGGCTTCGGCTTCGTCGACGAGCAGACTCCCGAGCTGACGATCGCCGTCGTACCGAGCCGGCGCGGCGGAGGGCTCGGGGGCCAGTTGATGAGCGCGCTGCTCGACCGCGCGCGACAGGAGGGTCACGAGGCGATCAGCCTGAGCGCCGAGCAGGGCATGACGAAGCTGTACGAGCGCTACGGCTTCGCGCCCGTGGAGGAGAAGGACGGAACCGTCACCATGAAGGCGACGCTACGATCGACCTGATGGACGCCGACGTCGCCGTTCTCGGAGGAGGGCCCGGGGGTTACACCGCCGCGATCCGCGCAGCGCAGCTCGGTGCGAAGACCGTGTGCATCGAGCGCGAGCCCGAGCTCGGGGGCACCTGCTTGCGGATCGGCTGCATCCCGACGAAGGCCTGGGTGCAGACGGCCTTCGCGCTGAAGGAGGCCGAGCACACCTTCGACAAGCTCGGGGTCAAGCTCGGCGGGTTCCAGCTCGAGTTCGGCCGGGCCAACGAATGGAAAGCGGGCGTCGTCAAGCAGATGACGCAAGGCGTGGCGTCGTTGTTCAAGGCGAACGGCGTCGAATGGGTCAAGGGCAACGGCACCTTCAAGGATGCAAACACGATTGCCGTGGAGGGCGGCGAAGACGTCACCTTCAAGTCGGCGATCATCGCGACCGGGTCGTTCCCACTGCGGCCGCCGATCGAGGGGCTCGACTCGGAGCGCTGCGTCGACTCCGAGGGCCTGCTCGCCCAGACCGAGGTGCCGAAGCGGCTCGTGGTCCTGGGAGGAGGGATCATCGGCTGCGAGTTCGCCTCGATCTTCCAGCGCTTCGGCAGCGAGGTCACGATCATCGAGATGCTGCCGGCGCTCATCCCGCAAGAAGACGCCGACGCGTCCAGAGAGCTCGCCAAGCAGTTTGGCAAGCGTGGGATCACGCTCCACCTCGAGAAGCAGTGCACGAAGGTCGAGGAGAGCGGCAGCGCGATCACCGTTTTCTTCGGAGACGGCGAGACCGTCGAGGCCGATCTCATGCTCGTCTCGGTCGGTCGAGGACCGAGCGTCGAGGGCATCGGTCTCGAATCGATCGGCGTCGAGTTCGACAAGCGGAAGGGAATCGCTGCGGATGAACATCGACGCACGACCGTCGACCACATCTACGCGGTCGGCGATTGCGCCGGCTACTGGCAGCTTGCCCATACCGCTTTTCGCGAAGGCGAGGTTGCGGCGGAGAACGCGTGCGGGCACGAGGCGACGGTCGACAACCGCGCCGTTCCGCGTCCGATCTACACGGATCCCGAGATTGCCGGTGTCGGGTTGACCGAGGCCGAAGCGCGCGAACAGTACGGCGACGACGTCGCGACCGGAATGTTCCCCTGGGCTGCAAATGCGCGTGCGGTGATGCAGAACGAGACCACCGGTTGGGTGAAGTCGATCCACGAGACGCGCTACGGCGAGCTCCTCGGCCTGGTGATGGTGGGGCCGCACGTCACGGACCTGATCGAGGCCGGAGTCGTGGCGATCGACGCCGAGGCGACTGTCGAGACGGTCGCCGACGGGATGGCGGCGCATCCGACGCTCTCGGAGGCGATCAAGGAAGCAGGGCTCGTCGCGCTCGGCCGTGCCATTCACCTGCCGAATCGCAAGCGCGCGAAGGCGACCGCCTAGCGCGGTTGCACGTCAGCCTCCGGCAAGGACCTTTTACCGGTTGCAAATAGGAACTTCGCAACGTATCTCGAACCGGGGCAACGCCGTTTCCTGACTGGAATGGCATCGGCCGCTCCCGAGATTCCGGTCCTAGCCCGCAATCAGGCCTTCGAGACCCTCTACCGGCGCTATGTGACCGACGTCTACCACTATGCGCTTGCGCTGCTTCGCAATCCGGCCGACGCGGAAGACGTCACGCAGACCACTTTTCTCAACGCGTACCGCGCGTACCAGAACGGAGTGGAGATCGAGAAGCCGAAGAACTGGCTGATCAAGATCGCGCACAACGTCGCGCGGTCGCGTTACGCACGCTCGAGCCGTCGCGTGAAGGAGGTGCCGCTCGAGGACCACGTCGAGCAGCTCGCTCTTCCGGATGAGGACAGGCCGAACATCGAAGGTCTCCTGCGGGCGCTCTGGCATCTTCCTTTCAACCAGCGGGCGGCGCTCGTGATGCGCGAGCTCGAAGGCCGTTCCTATGCCGAGATCGCCGATACGATCGGTGTCTCGGTTTCGGCCGTCGAGACGCTCATCTTCCGGGCGCGCAAGTCGATGCGCATGAAGGCGTCGGCCGTTCGTACCCTGGCCACGGTGCCTCTACCCAGCTCGCTGAGCCAGCTCTTCGGCGGCGGCGGCGTGATTGCGGGAGGCAGCGGCGTGGCTGCCGGAGGCGGTGGACTCGTCGGCGTCGGGCTCCTCGTGAAGACCGGCGTGGCCCTGGTCGCCGGGATGTTCGCGGCGGGGGTCGTCACCGACAGGTCGACGCCCGCGGATTCAGCGCACCACACCGCCGCATCGCCCGCATCGGCGTCGGAACAGGTTCGCGCCGGCCATGTGCGTCGTCCGGTCGCGGCTCTGCGCGCGGGGAGGTTCGCCGGCCACGTAGCCGACGGGGGGCGCGTGAACACCGCCGCCGGATCAGGAGCCTCGTACGGCTCCGGGGCGGTTGTCAGCGCGCACGCCCCCGCCACGACGCAGAGCGCCGGGAGCACCACGCCGAGCCCCCTGACGCAAGGGCCGGCCTTGACCTCGGACCCTGCCCCGGCCCTGAGAACCCAGGTGACGGACCTGGTCACCACGGTCGAGAGCGCCGCCTCGGACCCGGTCGCCGTCCTGCCGGTTCAGGTTCCCAGCGTCCCGACGCCGCCCGTCACCGTCCCTCAGGCGCCCATGGCCCCGGCGCTGCCTTAAGGCGACATCCCCCGGAGGGGTCGCAAGATTTGCCCCCAACGGGTATCTACTAGGGCATGACGCCCCTGCTGGCGCAGCGACCCCGCTCGGACCGCGGCTTCGAGCGGATGTATCGGCGATATGTCGGCGACGTCTATCGGTACGCGCTCGCAGTGATGCGGAACCCAGCGGACGCAGAGGACGTCACACAGACGACCTTCCTCAACGCCTACCGCGCCTATGTCGAGAAGGGGAACCGGCCGGAGAAGCCCCAAAACTGGTTGATCGCCATCGCGCACAACGTGTGCCGGCAGCGTTTTCGCCAGTCGGCGCGCCGGCCCTCGGAAGTCTCGTTCGAGGACGACATCGCGGACACGGTCGTCGACGAGGACACGCCGAGTGGCGAGGACATCCGGCGCGCCCTGGGACATCTCGCCTTCAACCAGCGCGCCGCGCTCGTGATGCGCGAGCTGGAGGGACGTTCGTACGCCGAGATCTCCGAGATCCTCGGCCTCTCGACGAGCGCCGTCGAGACGCTGATCTTTCGCGCCCGGCGGGCGCTCCGCGAGCAGCTCGAGGGATCCTTTACCTGCGGCGAGGCCGAGTTCGCGATCTCGAGGCAGCTCGACGGGCGGCTCTCGCGTGCCGAAAAAGGACAGCTGCGCGCACATCTGCGCGAATGCTCGGAGTGCGCCGGCTTCGCCCGTCGTCAGCGTGCGCAGCGCGGGGCGCTCAAGACGCTTGCGCTGGCCCCCATTCCGAGCTCGCTCACCTCTCTCTTCGGTGGCGGCGGTGCGGCCGTCGGAACGGGCGTTGCGCTGAAGGCGGCCGCCGCGGTGACCGCGGGCCTCGTCATCGGCGGGGCCGGTTACGAGGGCGTCCATCACGTGACGCTGCACAGCAAGAATCCTGCTGCTGCTTCTTCTGTGCCTGCTGCCGAGGCGGTAAGCGCGACCCGCAAGGCGGCGGCCGCGACCGAGCACGCTCAGGTCGTTCGCGCGACGAAGTCGAAGGCGCACGCGCACTCTGCAGCGGTACACGGGATTCGGCACAAGAACGCGAAGACGCTCAAGAGCCACAAGGCCCACGCACGCGGGCACGGCGCGCAGAAGAAGCACTACCTGGGCGATGCGAGCGTGGCGGCACGACACGTCAAGGTGGCACATGCGCCCACACAGGGCGGCAACCGCAGCGTCTCGCACCCTCGGCGAGTGAGGTCTCAGGTCAGGAAGCATCAGCTTCCCGGCCCGTTCGACACGTCGCCGCCCGGACACGCAAACGGCAAGTAGCTGCAAGAAACCCGCCGAGCCGGTATCTCTGAGGGAGGACGTGCCCTCGTCCCCAGCTCCGGGGCCATGCCGCCCTCGGGTCCCGGAGCTTTTCCCCACCGGTGCCCGCCCATTCGTGACGAGCGGGAACGGCCGCTTGGTAGGCTCGCCCGCGAAAGGAGACTCATGGGTATCGTCAATCGGCGCAACGCGTTTCTCGGTTGGGGCGTGTGGAAGGTCGCCAAGCGCTTCGGGAAGCAGAAGGCCAGGGCCGCCGTCCCCGGCAGCGGTGATCACGCGGGTCTGAACAAGGGAGCGATCGCCTCGGTTGTCGCAGCGGTAGGCGGCGCACTGTGGTTCCGGCGCAAGAAGTCGGACCAGACGACCGCCTCGTAGATGGCGGAGGTTCCCGCCGGCTTGGTCCGGCCCGCGCTCGCAGGGCTCGTTCCCTACGAGCCGGGAAAGCCGGTCGAGGAGGTGCAGCGTGAGCTCGGCCTCGAGCGAGTCGTCAAGCTCGCTTCGAACGAAGGTCCATTCGAGCCCTTTCCCGCCGCGCTGGCAGCACTCGAACGTTCTGCACACGAGCTGAACCGGTATCCGGACGGCGGCGCCTACCGGCTGCGGACCGCGCTCGCGAACAGGCACGGCGTTCGCTTCGAGGAGCTCGCGGTCGGCGCCGGCGCAGACGGGCTCATCGACGGCATCTCACAGGCCGTCCTCGACCCGGGCGATCAGGTCGTCCTCGGTTGGCCGTCGTTTCCCAGCTATGTGATCTACGCCCGTAAGCTCGGCGCTGAGCCCGTTCAGGTCCCGCTGCGGGAACACCGATACGACCTTGCGGCGCTACTCGATGCCGTCACGGACCGGACGAAGCTCGTCTACGTCTGTCATCCGAACAATCCGACCGGAACGATCAACACGCGCGCGGAGCTCGATTCGTACTTCGACCGCGTCCCCCCACACGTCCTGACCGTGCTCGATCAGGCCTACTTCGAGTACATCGACGACCCGGATTACGTGGACGGGATCGAGGCGTACGTGAAAGCGGGGCAACGCGTCATCGTTCTGCGCACCTTTTCCAAGATCTACGGCCTCGCCGGCGCGCGCGTCGGGTACGGCGTCGGTCCGGCGGAGCTCGTGACCGCGCTGGGCAAGACGCGGCGGGCGTTCGACCTCGCGTCACCCGCGCAGGAGGCGGCAGTTGCGAGCCTCGACGACCCCGGGGAGCTAGAACGGCGCCGTGCGCGCAATCTCGAAGGACGGAGCGAGCTCGAACGCATCCTGCGCGACGCGGGCTACAAGGTCGCAGGTCCCGCTGTCGGCAATTTCCTCTTCGTCGAGCTCGGCGAGGATGCGCAGCCGTGGTTCGAGGCGCTGCTTCGCGAAGGTGTCATCGTTCGTCCCCTCGCCGGCTTCGGCGCAACTCGAGCGGTGCGCGTGACCGTCGGAACGCCCGATGAGCACGCGTTCTTTGCTCGAGCGCTTGCGCAGATGAGGACGGCCGCGGCAGCTTCCTGACAGACTCCGAGCGCGTGTGACCGGCCTCCGCCGACAGCTGAGCCTTCTTGGTAGCGCGCCCGAGTTTCGGCTGCTCTTTCTCGCAACCCTAGGCTCGAGCCTCGGCACCTTGCTCGCGACGGTCGCGCTCGTGGTCGACGTCAAGGACCGCACGGACTCGGGGCCATGGGTCAGCGCGCTGATGATCGTCGAGTTCCTGCCGGCAGTGGTGGTCGGGCTCTTCCTCGGCCCCTTGCTCGACCGGTTTTCCCGCCGCGGACTGATGGTTGCCTCGGACCTGGTCCGCTTTCTTGTCTTCTGCGCGCTTCCGTTCGCGAATTCGGCGGGAACGATCGTCGCGCTGGCGGGCGTCGCCGGCTTCGCGACCGGCTTCTTCAGGCCCGCCGTCTACGCCGGCTTGCCGAACCTCGTCGAGGAGTCCGACCTCACGCGGGCGAACTCGCTCATCCAGACCGGGGAGAACGTCAGCTGGACGATCGCGCCTGTGATCGGCGGTGCGCTCGTCGCCGCTTCCAGCCCCGATGTGGCGTACTGGATCAATGCAGCGTCGTTCCTTCTTTCTGCTCTGCTCGTCCTGCGCATCTCCGGCCGCAGCCTGCAGGGCGCGGTCGCAGCGAGCCAGGGTCATCTTCGCGATCTGAGAGACGGGTTCAACCGGGTCATTCGCACGCGGTCGCTCCTGACGGTGCTCGTCGTGTGGACGATCGCGCTCGGAGCCGTCGCGTCCACGCAGACGGCCCAGGTCTTCCTGGCCAAGGACGCATTCAATGCGGGTGACCTCGGCTACGGCCTGATCTTCGGGTGCATCGGCCTGGGACTCGCACTCGGTAGTTTCGGCGCGGGCACGTGGGTGGAGGAACGTTCGATCGGCACCGTCTATGCGGCGAGCATCCTCTTGCAGGCGATCGGCGTCGCTGCGGCCGGGATCTCACCTGACGTCTGGGTGGCCCTGCCGTGCTTCGTTCTCGCCGGCATCGGCAACGGCACAGCGGTCGTCTGCAATTCGCTGTTGGTTCAGCGCGGCGCGCCGGACGCGCTACGTGGCCGCGTCTTCACCGCGATCATGAGCGTCAACTACGCGGCGTATGCGCTTGGCTTCGTGATCGCGGGTCCCTTGACGGACCGCGTCGGGCCGAGGTGGATCTTCGGAGGCGTCGGCGCGGTGCTCGCCCTGGCATCGCTCGTCGCCTACGCGCTCGCAAGGGGCGCCGAGGACCCGGCCGGGCGGCCGATCGAAGCGGAGGCTGCTTAGGTGCCTCCTGCCGGCCGGCGCGATTGGACGCGAGCGACGCTTGCGGACGGCGTGCGGACAGGTGACAGGCGTGCCCTGGCTCGGGCGATCTCACTCGTCGAGAACGCCGATCCGCTCGCGTACGAGATCGTGCGCGATCTCTATCCCCAAACGGGTCATGCGTACGCGATCGGAGTCACCGGGCCCCCCGGGGTCGGCAAGTCGAGCCTGATCTCCGCGCTCGTCCGGCATGTGCGCGAGCAGGAGCGGACGATCGGCGTCATCTCGGTCGACCCCTCGAGTCCTTTCACGCACGGCGCACTTCTCGGTGATCGCATCCGCCTCTCGGATCACTTCCTCGATCCCGGGGTATTCATCCGGTCGATGGGCACACGCGGCCATCTCGGCGGCCTCGCGGAGGCAACGCTCCAGGCGCTGCTGGTACTGGATGCGGCGGGCAAGGATCTCGTGTTCCTCGAGACCGTCGGGGCGGGACAGAGCGAGGTGGAGGTCATCGGCATCGCCGATACCGTCGTGCTCGTGCTCATGCCGGGCTCGGGCGATTCCGTCCAGGCGCTGAAGGCCGGAATCATGGAGATTCCCGATGTGATCGCGATCAACAAGATGGATCATCCTGCGGCAAAGACGATGCTGAACGAGGTCCGCTCGATCCTCTCGCTCGACCGTGACCGCTCGTGGCGGCCGCCGATCGTCCTCACGGACGCGACACGTGAGGAGAACGTGCCGGAGCTCTGGGCGAAGGTCGAAGAGCACCGCGCACATCTCGAGGCGGAAGGAGGACTCGAGGAGCGACGACGCAAGAATCTCGCCGGTGAGGTGTTCGCCGTCGCATCGGGGCGCGCGAAGGCTCATCTGGAGCGCGCGGTCGCGGACGATCCGGAGCTGCGGCGTCTGCTCGACGAAGTACAGCGGCGCGAGCTCGACCCCCTGACGGCAGTCAAGGAGATCATGGAGAAGGTGTTCAAGATTGGCGACGCAGAAGACGGCACCGACACTCGCTGACATCCAGGAGGCCCGCGAACGCCTCCGGGGGATTGCCGAGGAAACGCCGATCTACCTGTCGGAGACGTTCTCGCGCCGCTGCGGTCGCGAGGTCCGCCTGAAGGCCGAGAACCTGCAGCGGACGGGAGCGTTCAAGATTCGCGGCGCGGTGAACAGGCTCGCGATGCTGACGCCCGACGAGCGTGCGGCGGGCGTCGTGGCGGCGAGCGCCGGCAATCACGGTCAGGCTGTCGCCTGGGCGGCGCGCGAGCTCGGTGTGCGCGCGCGCATCTTCGTCCCGGTCACCGCGCCGATGGCGAAGATCGAAGCCTGCCGCAACTACGGCGCGGAGACCGAGATGGTCGGTGCCGACTTCGAGGACGCTCTCAGCGCTGCGCGGGCGCATGTCGAGGAGACTGGGGGCACGTTCATCCATCCCTACGAGGACCCGCTCGTGGTCGCGGGACAGGGGACGATCGGGCTCGAGCTCCTCGAGCAGGAGCCCGATATCGGAACGGTGCTGATTCCGGTCGGCGGCGGGGGACTGGCGCTGGGTGTCGCGATCACCCTGCGAGCGTTGTTACCCGGGGTGCGGTTGGTCGGCGTCCGGGCGGGCATCGGCGGCTACACGATTGCGGACGGCATCGCGGTCAAGGTGCCGAGCGACTTCACGATGCCGCTGCTGGAGGAGCTGCTGGACGACATGGTGTCCGTGACCGACGAGGAGATCAGCGAGGCGATCGTGTTGCTGCTCGAACGCGCGAAGCTCGTTGTCGAAGGCGCGGGGGCGGTCGGCGTTGCGGCCCTTCTGGCCGGCAAGGCCGGCGGGACGGGCACCGCTGTTCCGATTCTCTCGGGCGGGAACATCGACCCGACGATGCTCATCTCGGTGATGCGCCACGGACTGACCGTCGCCGGACGGTATCTGGTCGTCCGCACGCAGCTCGCAGACCGGCCGGGCGAGCTGATCAAGCTCCTCTCGCTCGTCGCGGAGGAGCGAGGAAACGTGATCTCCGTGGAGCACCACCGTGAAGGGATGGACATCCCCGTTAGCGAGACCGAGGTCGAGCTGACGCTCATCACGCGCGACGAAGAACACTGTCGGCAACTCCTCGGCGCGATGGCCGAGCGCGGCTACACGATCGAACGGCTCAGCTAGTCAGGAGCTCAGGTTCCGCAGCGCCTGAACGACACCGTTCCCGCGGGCCAGTCGTTGACTCCCCCGCGCAGGACGGGGCGGGCCTCGACTCCAGCGGCGGTCAGCACGCTCGCCGCAATGCTGGCGCGCATGCCGGACTCGCAGATCGTGACGACCGGCCGGTCCGTGTTGACGCCGTCAGCCCCGAGCTCGCGCAACAGGCGGAACGGCATGTGCAAGGAGCCCGGGATGTAGCCCTCGTCTCGCTCCGACTTCTCACGCACGTCGACCACCTGGACCGAGCCTTCGGCGAGCAGGCGCTCCAACTCGTCGAGCTCGACCGGCTCGAGCCGCTCCGTCGCAGGCACGGCTGTGACGTACCCGGCGAGCTCCAGGAATCCGACGGCGCGCAGGCCGCTCGCCGCCCGCCCGGCTTCGCCCACGTCGGTGGCGTGGATGACGATCCGTTCGTCCGGGTCGAGCACGAAGCCCGCGCGCGTGGCGAACGACGATCCGGAGACGGGCACGTTGAAGGCGCCGTGCACGTGGCCGGCCGCATGCACAACTGCGGGTCGAACGTCGAGGATCGTCGCGTCGCCCGGCGTCTCGAGCTCGACGAGCGCCGCCGGCGCACCTACGAACGGCCCTTTGTTGATGGCGACGACCAGAGCAGTCGTCGGCGGACGGGGGGTCGACACCGACGCCGTCGCGTTGACGAAGGCTTGCACGTCACCGTGCTCGAGTGCGACGTTCGTGCGCTTCTCCTCGCCGACGGTCGAGGAATGCGCGGGACTCATGGCCGCGCCGCAGAGCGAGCCGGCTACGTGCCCCGGATACACCCGGTATACGTCCGGAAGCTGCACGAGTCGCTGCAGCGAATGGAAGAGTCCTTCGGCCCCTTCACGGGCTTCGATCGCAAGGTCCGGCCGCGCTGCATCGCCGATGAAGAGAGAGTCGCCCGTGAGGACGAGATCTTCTCCGACCACGAAGGCGCAATGCTCGGGACGGTGCCCGGGCGTGTGGACGACCTGGACCGAGACGGAACCGGCATCGAGTTCCTGTCCATCCTCGAGCGGCTCAAAAGGGAACTCAGGTTCGGCCAGCGGGTGGATGGAGACCGGTACGGCGTGCTCCAGCGCGAAGCGTCCGTGGCCGGAGACGTGGTCAGCGTGGGTGTGAGTCTCGAGCACGCGGACGATCCGAACCGCCTCGTCCCGCGCGGCCTCCACGTACTGCTCGATCGCATAGGCCGGATCGACCACGAACGCCTCGCCCGTCGCGGGGTCGCCGATCAGGTAGGAGGCGCAGCCGAGATCGTCGTCGACGAACTGGCGAAACAGCACGAACGAGAAGCTAACACCGCTCCTCGCTAGGTTTCTTGAAGCGTTGGGCCACAGCCGCCGGCTGCCGCTGGCCCCGTCCCGCTCGCCGAGTTCGATCGGAACCCGGGAAGGTTCCAGTTGGCTTTCTTCGAGCACCGGTCTAGACTCGCGCGTCCCCGAC